>CAZKRG010000119.1:0-1509 GCA_964555255.1 uncultured Candidatus Saccharibacteria bacterium | reverse complement strand
AGGACATTGGCCTTTGGAGCCAAGTATCGGGGTTCGAATCCCTGCCCGGCAGCAGTTCGTGAAAATCGTCTTTTTTGGAAATGTTTGCGATCGCTTGGTACGGCTTTTTAAATTGGTAATGCTCGATTTTATGATCCTCTCGCGGTTCAATTCTACACTCCACATTTTGCGTTGCATAAATTTCCTCGAGCAATTCTTTCCATTTTTCTTGAGACGCTTGAAACCCTTTAAGTGGGTTTGCTTCTGCCGCTTCTTGAATGGGATATAATCCTTATCTCGCCATCTTCTTTCAAAGAAGCGAAAGATTTTTGAACTATGCGTCTTATATTCATCGCTTCTTCTTCGCCCCCAAATTCCATTCGATACAGCGCCAACTGAAACAACATAGTCAACATTTTGAACCGGCAAATCTTCTTCAAAATTTCCCTTAAGAAGATGGCCCTTAATTCTATCCTCGATAGTACTCTCATCTGTTTCTGCATCCAGGCCATACGCCTCTGGAGTAATTCCTTTTTTAATGAGAGATTTAACAAATTCGCCTTCACCAGAGCCGAGATCAAAAATTCTTTTGTCCCTCATATTTTCCTCATCAAGTCCCAACCCTTCTATATAGCGGCTAAAAGTGCGCTCACGCAAAATTTCTGGAGATTCTTCCGTTTCTTCTCCTTGCTCTTTTTGATTTTCTTTGATTTTTCTCTCAATCAGTTGTCTAAATTCTTCGCTCCATTGAGCTTTGGGAAGGCGAGTTTGCTTCTGCAAAAAATCAGGAATTATTGGCTCCTGCTCAGGTTTATTTGGTTCCGTATTAAAAGTCGGGTTTTCAAAACTCATAATTATATTAGTTCATCTCTTTCAAAACTAACTCGTCGAGAGGTATTCCAGTCGTTCCGCCCTCGACAAAAGCATATTTTCTTTTTGACTTTGGGTCTTCTTGGATGGACTTGATTTTTTTCGGTTCTTTCCATTGCAAAGAACCGTGATTCTCCCATAAAACTTCATCGCCAACATTGAGATTTTGTTTTTGCACAGAATACTCAATCCATTTACCTTGCGGGTCTAATTTGAAGGAAAATCGCAACTCAGGATGTTTTTGTGAAATTTCTTTCGCTAAATCGTAAAGTCCTTTTTGCGAATATTCCATTCTGTAAGCAGACCTTACTATCTGAGCCACATCGCCAGGAAGTTCGGTCACATTTTCTGGAACGTCAAAAGACCTATCGCGTTTGAGCGGAATGCGTTCGCTGTATTTTTTTCTATTTTCAAGCATAGATAAAACCCAACTTGCTCCAGCTTCTACGCTGTTCTCGTGCTCAATTTTCTCTCTTCGTTCTCTGTGTTCTATGTCTTTTTGGTCATCAACAGGGGTCAATTCAAATTTTTCCATTCCCATATATTTGTAGTGTAATATTTTTCAATGAATTTATCAATACAAGCGGCGAATCAAAACCAAAAAATTCCTTTCCATTTTTTGTCGGCTCCCCCCACACCCCCCGCCGAAATATTAAGAAA
>CAZKRG010000118.1:0-1546 GCA_964555255.1 uncultured Candidatus Saccharibacteria bacterium | reverse complement strand
TGGTGCCCGGGGCCGGAGTCGAACCGGCAAGAGCTTTCGCTCACAACATTTTAAGTGTTGCGCGTCTACCAATTTCGCCACCCGGACATCCGCACAGGTTTTAGGTTATAGCTTTTACGTTCTAGTGTAAACCCAGGTACACCTCAAACGCGGGATGGAGATTTTCGATCAGCGGATACTTTTTGTAGTCCTTAGGATCAATCCACTCGAAAACATCATGATCCTCACTCAATGTTATTGCTCCCGCCTGCGAACTACATTCAAAGAAAACTCCTACCACCTGCCACTGCTCTCCCCTCACTACCGGCCGCCACTCATTTACGAAAAATGGCTTTCCTATCATGACTTCTAGTCCGGTCTCTTCTTTCACTTCGCGCCGCAAGCTCTCATCAAACCGTTCGCCGGGCTTCAGTCGCCCACCCACCACATCATATTTCGCTGCATTCGTGCCCTCCGTATATTTCGTAGACTCCCGCACAATCAAAACTTTCCCATTCCGAATGATAAACACCTTCGTCGCCAGAAAAAGTTTTGGTTCCATTATCTTATTTAATCTTTTCCACTTCGAAATACTTCTTCTCTAAAAGTAATTGCTCCTGCACAATTTTCACACCTTCTTCCGGCGTCTCCGCGAGAGCATAGTAACCACGCACTTCTTCTTGGGCGAGTCCCTCCTGGATCATCTTTTCTATCATACTTTCAAATACGCGATAGTACTTCCCCACAAATACCATAGGTTTATAAGTCATCTCCCCAACCCGTTTTGCCGCCAAAACTGCTCCCACCTCCGCAAGCGTCCCCACTCCTCCCGGAAGCACGACGTAGGCATCACCAAGTTCGATGAGCTTACTCTGTCGCGCGCGCAAATCATCGAAGAGCGCGGACTCATCTGCATATTCCGATTGCTTTCTCCCAGAGAGATTCAGTCCGATACCAATTGTCTTCCCTTTTCCTTCTTTCGCGCCACGGAGTACCTCATCCATAAGCCCTGGACCCGCACCACTCGCGACCACGAACTCCTGCTCCGCCAAAAGTTTCCCCGTTCGGTATGCGAGAGAGAAATAGAAATCTCTCTTTTCCTCGGCACATTCCGCACCACCGAATACGACTACTGTCTTTGGAAGCATGGAGGATTAGTTAAAATCGGGCTGAAAATATTTAAAATTGAGGCCTAGGTCGGAATTGAACCGACGTATAGCGGTTTTGCAGACCGCCGCGTTAACCACTTCGCCACTAGGCCAATACCCGTGCATTGTAGTATGCAATAGACCTTTTTATCAATCCTTTGAGGTCTCAACTTTAAATAACGAACAAAGACATCATACTTTCTCTTCAAAAAGACACCTGCTGGAACATCTTCATACATAAATTTGAACAGCTCCGTGCTGTCTTTCGTACCAAAACGAAGCTGGAAAGAGCGAGAACTTTTATAAACTTTATTTTGTTCTAAAACCAGATTGCGTCTCAAAAGGGTTAACAAATCCACAAGATAATCCCGACTACCACTCGTGAATATCACCGAGAGCTTTCGAAGGATAAGTTTTCC
>CAZKRG010000117.1:0-1606 GCA_964555255.1 uncultured Candidatus Saccharibacteria bacterium | reverse complement strand
GCATTTTCGTCTGGTTTGCTATGCAAAAACACACACCGATTTTTCCTTAACTCGGGAGTTCCGTATAACAGTACTCCGAGCAATGGATCCTTCTCTCCTTGGATATTCCATCCCAAGAGTTTTTATATGTCGCACGATGACGCCCTGGCGAAGAGAAAGCGTCTCTTCCTTTCTGTTGAAGACCAGGCCTCGTACGATGATTAACCAGCCTGCGAAGGAGAAGTAATTCCTTCCAGGCTGTAATATTTTCTGCAGGGCACTTTTGTTGCATAATAACACTATGCAAGCCTTGGTGGGTAACTACTGCACGATCTATCTTGTTCGCCACGGAGAGGCGGAGGGGAATGCTAAGGGAATTCTTATGGGTCATCTTGATTTACCTCTGACCGGAAAAGGAAAATTGCAAGCAGAAGAGGTCTCTAAAAAATTGAGCGGTGTACATTTTGATGCCGCTTACTCCTCCGATTTGGTACGGGCAAGGCAAACGGCCGAGATTATCGTGAAAGAAAGGAACTTGGCTGTCCAAACCTCCAAACTCATACGAGAGCGAACCTATGGTATCCATGAAGGCAAAGCAAGAGAGGAATATCTCAAAGAAACCAAAGTCTTTTGGGAACAATTGAGGGAGCTGTCGGAAGAGGCTCAACTTAAAGTAGAGTATCCTGATGGTATGGAAAGTAATGCGAGCATTATAAGCCGGTTGATAACCTTCTTACGGGAAGTTGCAGTTGCAAATCCCCGAAAGACCGTCTTGGTGGTGAGCCATGGTGGTATTCTGGCGAATTTTCTCATCCGGATCGGTTTTGCTAAGCGGGAAGAATTAGCAGCGTTGGGTTCGCTGGATAATGGAGCATTTATAAAAATTGAGAGTGATGGAGTTGATTTTGTCATCAAGGAAACAAGTGGAGTCCACAAAAAAGAAGCACCTACTGCGATGGAGAAAGCATCGAGTTATTAGACTTTTTACTTTAAAAATATGAAAACGATTCTCGTTGATGCCGTCGACACATTTGTCATAGAAGGGAAGGGGATATTCGAACCGATGCATGAGTTACTCGAAAAATATCCGAATAGGAAAATAATCCTGACGAACGCAGATGACAACCAAATGATAGAATACGGCCTGACGAATCTCCCGTACGAGTTGCTTACTCTCAAGCATCAACCAGATAAAACGGATCCGGTATATTTTCACGCCATGTTAGATCACTATCATCTCACGAAAGACGATGTAATCTATTTTGAACACAACCCTGACGCCGTGAAAAGCGCCGAGTCAGTCGGCATCGTTTCGTACTATTACGACCCGGACAAGAAAGACTTGAGGGCATTAGAGGAATTTCTGCGGAAAAGTTTAAGTTAACAACCCCATCCCATCTCAGTAGAAAGAAAATTGTCCCCGAGGAAGCTCTCGGAGGCGAAAAAGCTCGGTACCCGTAAGGGTTTTTGAGCCGAGAGCGCAGGATGGCTTTTGCCGCTGGAGCAAAAGAACATCTGGTTCCGAGGGGATGATTCTTTTTCTACGAACCTACCTCTGGACCAGGCTGACCTCGAAGAGGGAATTGTTCTTGATATAGTAGAGATTTGTGCCGGAAAGAAGCATTTT
>CAZKRG010000116.1:0-1636 GCA_964555255.1 uncultured Candidatus Saccharibacteria bacterium | reverse complement strand
TGGGACTTTCCTGACTCTGAGACGCGAAAGCGTGGGGAGCAAAAAGGATTAGATAAATCCTGCGCCGGCTCCAAAGAAACGGCGCGAAGGGTGTCCCCCCCGACGGCGACGTCGGGATGCGCATCCAGCTGTATGCTGGGAACTCTGCGAATGCCAAAGTACCGCAAGGTGAAAATCTTTGGCCGCTGCAGACAATCAGCAGGGAAGCTAATTTACTCAAATTTTTGGAGAAAATAAAAACACCCGTTTGGGATGGTGGGTGGGACCATGTGAAGAATTCTGAGAAGAAATTCTTCGATGGGATTGCGGCGTTCTGTAAGTTGCGAAGTTACAGTGCCCCTAACCCTTGTTCACAAATACCAGATACTTATCTGGATACGGAATTAGATATGTAGGGGGCATGCACCCTTCCTTACCAGGAATCCGTTTGATGGGATTGTTTGGGAGACTGTATCTAGGTATCTTTACTACCTCTTTTGCAAACCCCCGAGCATTAGAGAGTTCGCAAAAAATACCGACAGATACAAGTCCCTGGTTCCTTGTCTTGGCATACACGCCGAATTCGTCGAGCAACTGTTCAAATGTCATATAGCACCTCCTTGTGCTGCCTCCCGCATTATAGCATACGCTGTCAAACTATGTCAAGTGTTAGAAAGCTCATAAAATAAGGCCAAATTGACCTCCAAAAATTTGGGTAAATTAGCCCCTCAGAGACTATGAAATTGAGCTAAGATAGCTGGCGCAATTTTATCGTTGTGCGAAAATATAGTTATATGCCGCAGAACAATAAAAATTATGTGCCTTTGTCGGATCGAGCGCGAGCCGTAATCCTCGGAACACTCCTTGGAGATGGTTCGCTCAAGATAGCGAATAAGTATTCGAATGCGAATTTGCAAATTCGCCATTCGGAAACGCAAAAGGAGTATCTTCTATGGAAAGCGAATGAGTTAAAAGAGATAACCGGAGAGAAAAGCGTGAGCGTGCAAAAAGCCGATGGTTTTAGCAAGAGCAGAAAATGGAGATTTGTAAGTAAACGCCTGCCGGTTTTGACAGAACTGCATAAACTGGTGTGCAAAAATAATAAGTTGCGCATCAGAAGAAAATGGCTGAATCAAATGACGCCATTATCGCTTGCCGTATGGTGGTGTGATGACGGTTCGCTTATCGGTTACGGTGGCAGAAAAGGAGTTTTGTGCACGGATGGTTTTGACAAATCATCGGTTATGCTGCTCGCCCGTTACCTCAAAGTGGTCTGGAAAATAAAAACCGTTGTCGCTCCCATTAAAAGGGATTATGGCGGCAAGGAAAGGCAGTATTGGCGGATATGGATCAGGTCGCAGGAGGAATTGAAAAAATTTCTCCGCATCATTCTTCCGCACGTTCCAGTTCCGTCGATGCTTCAAAAAACGATACTTCTTTATAAAGATTCTCAATTTCAACAACGCTGGATATCTGAAATAATTCATTTGAGCAAATTTCCTCGTTCGACGATTATATCGGAGTACGATAAGAAATGCGCCCGGTGGAATTGTTACAGATAATGATATAGTCCGACCTACTGGAAACAGATAGGAATTCTCAACCCTTGTAGTCCACGCCCTAAACGATGCCTGCTTGCTGTTTCGAGTATCGACCC
>CAZKRG010000115.1:0-1639 GCA_964555255.1 uncultured Candidatus Saccharibacteria bacterium | reverse complement strand
CGAACACCACCGGCTGCTCTCCTTTCAAGAAAGTCATGATTAATTTGCTCATCACTGGCGGAGACGAACGGCGATAATCTTGCTTCGGGCCGTAGATGTTGAAATACCGGAGCACCACAATATCCATATCAAAGGCGGCGCGGAAACTCTCCGCGAGGTCTTCACCCATGATTTTCGAGCGTGCGTAGAATCCCTTGAGGCGCTCATCCCCTTCTTCCACCGCGGAAGAACTCGCAAATATCACCCGAGGCACGCCGGCTTGCCGGGCAGCTTCGAATACATTCGCGGTACCGGCGACGTTCACCTCCATTGTTTCCACGGGAGCTTTGTCGCAGTCCGGCAGACAATTCTTCGCCGCCAAGTGAAATACCCGATCCACCCCATGGAAAAGCGGGTAGATATCTTTGGAGCGAGTATCGAGTTTATGAAACTCTACTCCTTGAGGAATCTGCTCCTTTCGCCCATACGCGAGATTATCGATCCCCACCACTTTATGTCCCTCTTCCAAAAGTCGTTCGGCGAGATTGGAACCGACAAAGCCGGCGACGCCGGTAATGAGAATCTTCATGGTTATAACCTATCACAGAAAGGCTTCCTCGTCTTGCGATGCCCCCAAATTACCGAAATGCGTAATGTTCGGACATCGCAAGACGGCTATTTTATTCCGTAGGCACGAAAAGGTTCTTTTTCTTCCAATTCCATATTTTTTCGACAATCATACGGGCCACAAAGGTTGGAATACTATTCCCCACTCCACACCAGAGTCTGCCCCACACTCCCGGAATGGCCCGGCGCAGTGCCGCGCATGCCTCTTTTTTCTTTCCGCCCGCGAAATATACCACCGCCAATCGAAGCTGGCGTCTTGCGAGAAGACTCGCCATACCAAATTTTTTTCGTTCAGCGGCAGACATACGCGCTTCGAGCCGCTCGAAAATCTTCACTGCAGATTCTTGAATCGGAATTTGATTCCGGAAACTTGTATTGTTATCCCAACGGAGTCGGTACCGTACCAAATCTTTGGGTAAAAACCCGATACGATACCCCGCGTGCGCCATGCGTAGAAAATAATCCCAATCTTCTACCATTCCCACCGATTCGTCATACCCTCCCAGGGCTTCGTAGACTGATTTCCGAAACGTGAGTGTGGTGTTCGTGATAAACATCTGTTGCAACAGTTCCTTAAAAATATTTCCTGAATAAAATTTGTAGCGGTGGCGGTACAATTTTTGAGGAGTGCCGTCATAAAAATAGCGGAGGTCGCAGTACACCGCACCGTACTCCGGATGTGCCTCCAAAAATTCCACCTCTTCTTTTATTTTTTCCGGAAGATAAATATCATCCGAATCGAGGAATGTCCAATATTCTCCTCGCGCTTCTTTAAAAAGGAGATTTCGCCCTTCTTTAATGCTCAAACGTCTCCCCGGAAATAGTGCCCTGATCCGTGGGTCTTTATATCCCTCAATAATTTCCCGCGTCTTGTCAGTTGATCCTCCGTCCACCACTACAATTTCTATGGAGGAATACGACTGCGCACATGCCGAATCGAGCGCTTCGCGGATGTAGCGCTCTGAATTAAAGGTGGGAATAAGGATAGAAACGAGCGGTAGCTTTGCCATTTCCATAACCTTACCGCAATCCT
>CAZKRG010000114.1:0-1718 GCA_964555255.1 uncultured Candidatus Saccharibacteria bacterium | reverse complement strand
ACCTTCCTCCACGATCGCCTCCGCGAGAAAAATTGGAATTTGGAAAAACTCTCACAAGTCTCGAATATTTCGATTGTCCACCTGGAACGCTTGATCGCCGCAAACTTTGACATACTCCCCCCAGCTCCCTATATCCGCGGCTATCTGAATAAATTAGGCACCATCCTCGACTTCGACGGCGAAACATGGTGGCACGAACTCAAAACCGAAAACACAATGAAAACATCGGGAGAAACAGACGCTCTCCCCAAAAATCGCTTCAAAGAAAAATCTGCGGCTCCATATTGGATTGGAGGCGTCCTCGCACTCCTCGCCATCTACGGCATCGCCCGCTTTGCAATTATTTTCGGTACCCCACTTCTCTCCATTGAATATCCCCCAAAAGGAATCACCCCATCTGACACTGAAAAGATTACAGTTCGAGGAACTCTTCGTTATGGAAACAAACTTCTCGTGAATCAAGAAGAAACTCCTGTGCGAGGCGACGGAACATGGGAAAAATCCGTAACGCTCTACGAAGGGTTAAACACAATTAACATTGAGGGCCGCCGCTTTCTCGGCGGTACCACCAAAATCACTCGGCAGGTGCTCTACACAGCTCCAATTACAACTACAAGTACAGGAAACTAATCCTGCCGTGGGAAAGGGGTTGGGAAAATGGGAGTTTCTCCGTGGAGGAAATACCGTTGAAACCGAGGGTTTCAAAAGTGTAGTGCGGTGTAAGTGCCATACACTGCACCGATCGAAAATACCACAAGAATACCACAAGCAGAGTATCAGTAGTTTAGTTTAGAGTTCCTGATACTTTGGCGTGGTAATTACAGGAGCTGGAGGCAATGCGGGAGTGCTTGTTGTTCCCGGATCCACTTGCAATGTCACCGCATCGGTCACCTCAGGAAGAACGGACGTTCCACTGGAAGTCAAAACAGTCGAACTACAGTTCATACTTAAAAAATAATTCTTTCCTCGATTGAGATAGGAGGTAACCGTAGAGCCAGAGTTGTCATTCGACGAAATCACCTTGCACGTATAGTCCGAGATATCGGTGATCGCAATATTGCAAGCTCGAAATTTCCGAGCAAACGCTCCCGTTCCCCACGTTTTCCAACGCAGCGGATAGGTATTACCCCCCACCTCTGGCGCGGAGATAGTCACCGTTCTATTAGTCCCTGCCTGCACTCGTGCCTGATACATCTGAATAGTGGAGGTAGGATCGCAAGACGGAGATGGAGTAGTCGGCACCGCAAGGGCAGTAGAAATAAACTGCGCTTTTCGAAAGTACCCCTCTTGATATAGAAATGCGCCTGCGAGAAGCAGGAGAAATGCGCCTCCTACAAATCCAAGCCGTACCCGAGATTGTATGCTCATTTGAATGTATTATAACACATCACCACTATTAAAGGCATCCCTTTTTATTTTACGAAAGCTATTGACAGAACGATAAAAATCGTGTTGTAATATAAAAAGCGGAATTCTTCTTTTGAAAAACGCATAGATACCTCCTACTGGAGAATATTTGTGCAAAATAAAAGAAAGCAATGACGCTAGAAAGGATTTCCATAAATGAGAAGCCAAGGCGTTTTAATCGCTTGCTACTTACTCACCTTTGGGGTCTTCGACTCCAAAGCTGCCACCCCCGGGTGGACACCAACGAACGCGTTCCCTGTAGGGAACGAAAGCTTCTTCCGCAGCGAAAACGCGAAGGTGGTGCGATTCGT
>CAZKRG010000113.1:0-1770 GCA_964555255.1 uncultured Candidatus Saccharibacteria bacterium | reverse complement strand
AGCAACTTTCACAATACACAATCTCCGGACGATCCGGCGCATAGGAGGTTTCGAATTCGTTGGGACATTGACCGGAGTGGTGCGCATGATTTTTATCACACATGCATTTCCTTTTCCAAAGGTAGTAGGGCAACCGCTCCTTAAATAAATTTGAAATGAGAGTTTGCGGGCACTCGCGCGACAAAGGCAAATTGAGTTTTTTATAGAGCATCAACTCATCTCTTGTTACTTTATAATTTCGTCCGCATGTTATGCATTTCAGAATTTCGGCGGTGATTGCTTCACTTATATCCACGATCCTATCGGGGATATTCTCCGGCAATAAAGTTTCTTTTCCGGAAGTAAATGGAATATTATCCTGCCATTTATACCCCAACTCCAAGGCCCTTTCTTTCGAAAGCGGAAATTGATCCTGCGCTGGGGTTTCGTTATAGGAAAAAGGAGAAAACTCCGGCGACGGCAGCTCTTTTAACTCTGGCTGACTCGATAATTGTCCGAGAATTTTAAAATATTCCTCTTTTGAATACACCTTATTGAGAATTGCATATTCTTTGTGTTTTAGGCCAATCGAGCCGAAACAGTTCGAGCACGAGACGAGACTATCAGACCAAGCACAGTTATTGGAACTGACTGTGTTAAAACTAAATTTGTTATGGGACCCACCCTTGATCATACCGCTTCCGTATGCGAATTCCGTTACTTGCGTTCCAAGAGAGTATGAATACCTGGATTCTTTTGCATTCAATACACTTGCCGCAGCCAAAAGCTTCTCAGAATTAAAACCATCAAAACACCACAACGACTCTCGGCATCCCTGTAGAAAATTACCCGTAAAGTTTACCGAATTTAAAGTATATGCATACCTGTGAATCGCCCGCTCGCGCATGAGCTTATATTCCCCGAGCAATTCTTTGAGCATTACATAACTACCCGAGAGAAGTTCCTTCGCTTGTTTCGTATACTCCTCTTTCGTCAGTTGTTGATTACGGATGCAATAGGATTTATTCCTTAAATTGCTACTCAAAATGCAATTACTACATCCACGAAGATCATAGGAGAAATGACAGTTTACGCAATCGGCGCATTCTTGGAGGTAGGTACAGGAATTACATCGCGTGATATCCAAGCAATATGCAACCTGTTCCCCTTGAATCACTTTCTTACTCGCGATGCAATTCTTAGAATTTTGAGTGATCCACGTTGAATATATCACCCCTTCTGATAAGGTAACGAGATCACTGAAGTAACAATCTTTTGAATCGCGTGAATGATTGCAAAACTCGCAGTTGTTGCAATTCACCAAAACAAGAGCTTCGCGAGGCACTCTGGATTGCAATTCTTTGAGTTGCGGCAAAAAAGGTTTTGAAACGTCTACATCCATACCAAAATCAGTTCCATCCCACTCGTCAGCCCACCAACAATCATGGCAATACACTACAAACGGAGCCTTCTCGTGATACATAGAAAACGTACTCTTTCCACATTTGTCGCATTTTCTTTTATAGAGAACTCTTTCATTGCGAAACGACATCATCAACTGTAATCCACATGCTTCGCATAGTCGCGGCGCTGCAACCTCCATAGCTTTGTAGTAGGCAAAGTCCTCCGGTTGCATGCCGAATGATTTCTTGCAATTCTGACAAATGCGAGTTTCTGAATTCATTTTATTTTCTATATTCTACTTTCTATTTTCTTTTCTTATGCCACCTCTGCATTGTAGCACTGCTCACAATACACTATTTCCGGACGATCGGGAGCGTAGGAAGTCTC
>CAZKRG010000112.1:0-1794 GCA_964555255.1 uncultured Candidatus Saccharibacteria bacterium | reverse complement strand
AAAGTTAATTTTATGAAAAGATAGTAAATAAATGAAAACTTTTAAAACCAAAAGATTTCGAGAATATGGATTCGAAGTGGGGTTCCTCCCGACGGGGAGTTTGAATTCCATTGCTGATGTGCAAGGAGTTACCGTAGGACACTGCACAAAAATTGAGGGAGAAGATGTGCGTACTGGAGTAACCATCATTGATCCAGGGGTACGCGATCTCTATAAACAAAAAATTCCTGCAGCGGTGGCGGTAGGTAATGGCGCAGGAAAAGTAGCAGGCTTTACACAAATGGAGGAATTCGGGACGCTCGAAGCTCCAATTGCGCTCACCAATACATTGGCGGTGGGCCCTGTGATGCGTGGTGTCATAGACATTATTCTTGCGGGAAAAAATAAATTAAAACCTTACGCGACAATCAATGTGGTGGTGGGGGAGGCGAATGACTGGATTGTGAACGACATACACGCCAATGCGATATCTCAAGAAGATGTGCAGAAAGCATACAAAGCACGATCTTCCAAGGTGATAATGGGAAATGTGGGAGGAGGTACGGGAATGCGGGCATTCTCTTGGAAAGGAGGTATCGGCAGTGCGTCACGCAAGATAAAGATAGAAAAGAAAGAGTATGTTCTGGGAGCCTTAGTACAAACTAATTATGGAGGTTCTTTGGTGATACAAGGAGTTCCTGTAGGAGAAAAGCTACAAGCCCGATGGTCAGCCACACCTTCAGAATTTTTAGAAGAGAAAGGTTCGTGCATGATCATACTCGCAACGAATGCGCCGCTCACTGCGCGGCAGCTCAAGCGAATTGCGGCACGTACATTTTTGGGATTGGGAAAAACGGGAGGCGTTATGGCCCACGGAAGCGGGGATTATGCGGTTGCTTTTTCTACTTCGAGAGAAGGACTAGAGGGTTCCGGTGAAATCGGGAAATGTCTCAAAGATGAAGAACTAAACTCGTTTTTTGAAGCTGCAGTGGAGGCCACGGAAGAAAGCGTATACGATGCGCTCTTTTGCGCCGAAACCATGGAAGGAAGAAATGGAAATACTCTTCGGGCCTTGCCGGTTCCCGAGGTAGTCGCTATGCTCAAGGCAGCGAAAGGGTAACTATGAAAAAAATAATTGGAATATTGGGTGGCATGGGACCAGAAGCGGGCGTAAAGCTCCAGGAATATATTATCCGGGCAACTCCCGCGACGAAAGATCAGGACCATTGCGAAGTGGTGTGCTACACCGCCTCGCACGTACGCGACCGATCTGCGTCGCTCGCTGCGGATGGGGGAAAGGCGTATCTTGCGGACGTGATTGAAGCGGCGCAGATGCTTGTGAAGACGGGAGTGGATGTGATTGCCATTCCCTGTAACACGGCGCACTCGCGCCTTGCAGAGATTCAGGCCGAAGTGGCAGTGCCTATCGTGAACATGGTGGATCTCACCGTGAAGCAGATCCGTAAAGAATTTGAGCAAGTTCCCGTCGGCCTCTTGGCAACGAACGGTACGTTGCAGACAAATCTTTACCAACGCACTGCGGCAAATCTTGGCCTCACCTTGGTTTTACCTACCCCTGACGAACAGAAGACAGTGATGGGGATAATATATGATGTGATAAAAGCAGGTAAAACCGCCGAGAAAGGAGTAAGGCCACTTGTCGAGGTCGCTGCACAACTTACGAAGCGAGGAGCACAGGTGCTCATTGCCGGGTGTACCGAGCTTTCGCTTGTGACCTCCGAGCTGGGAAAGGCGGGGATGGTTGCCGATCCTATGTGGATTCTCGCCGAAGAGCTCGTGAGAATCGGAAAGTAA
>CAZKRG010000111.1:0-1799 GCA_964555255.1 uncultured Candidatus Saccharibacteria bacterium | reverse complement strand
CTCCTCCGGCGCTCCCTTTGCGACGCTTCCCCTCGATCCCGTGAACAGCTCTTCCACCGCCAATTACTACGCCTATGTCGTGAATTCCCAGAATCAATGGAACCTCACCGCTCCTATGGAAGCCGCCCGCAACAAATTGGGAGGCTCCTCCGATAAAGTTTCCACCAACGGGGATGGCATCTTGAATTCCCTCTACGAGACCGGATCGAAGCTTGGGATCGAACCCCTGGACTATGGCGATTCTTCCCTTGTGGGTTATTGGACATTTGATGAGGGGGCAGGAGCTACTGTGTATGACTATTCGGGGAATAATGCGACGGGGAGCTGGAGTGGCACCGGCACTCACTGGGCGACAGGAGAGGTGGGCTCTGCAGGACAACTTACTAACGGAAAAGGAGATTATGTGAATATCTCCAATGGGTCTTCTCTCCAAATGGGCACAGGGAATTTCACAGTATCGGCTTGGATTAATCCTTCTTCGTTTAATGGACAAACATGGTGGGTTTTTGATCAGGGAAATCTGACTGGAAATCCTGGTTATGGAATGTTCGTGGCTTGTTGCGGATCACCAAAAGAAACAATATCAATGCGTGATAGCATTACTGGTTACTATGAAAAGGCGAGGGGTCCTCAGCTGACTGCGGGAACATGGTATTACCTCACGCTCTCTGTAAAAAGAAATGCTGCAGTCTATTTCTATATAAATGGCCTTCTGCAATACACCGAGAATTCTGTGACATCAAATCCCGGAAATCTGAATTACAATAATAATGCTGTAATTGGAGTGAATGCAAACAAAGGCAGTGAATTTTTCCTTGGCTTGATCGACGACGTCCGCATCTACAACCGCGCTTTGAGCGCCGCGGAAATTGCTGCGCTCTACAACGCAACCAAGTGATGGCGGTTAGCGATTTGAAACTCTTCCGGAGGTTCGGCTTCAAAGCGTACTTTCTTTCCCCGCTCTCCTTCAAATTCAATACCGTACGCATGCAGCATTAGTCGTGAAAACCCGTCATGCGTTCTCCCATACAGCGGATCCCCCGCTATTGGATGACTAATGCTTGCGAGATGTACTCGTATCTGATGCGTTCTCCCCGTGCGCGGCGTAACTTTCAGAAGAGTCGCCGCCGCTCTTCCTTCTTCGGCGGGTATATGCCGTACTACCCGATATTCCGTTATCGCCTCCTTCCGCATCTTGCCTTCTCGCACCGTGCGACGCGTGGTCCCCGATTTCATACTGATTGCCTTCTCGATAATCCCCGCTGCATCTCGTACGCTTCCTATAACTACGGCGAGATAGGTTTTATGAATACGCCCGCTCGCAAACAGTGATTTCAAATATTCAAAGTATTCTTGCGTGCGCGCGACGAGCATCACCCCCGAAGTGTCCTTATCGAGTCGATGCACGATGCCCGGGCGAACGGCAGGATCATCTCCCACCGTTTTGATTTCCGGATAGCGCGCGAGGAGCCAGGCGGTGAGCGTCGGCTCGGTCGAAGGATTGTTTTTTATGGGATGCACAATCATCCCCGCAGGTTTGTTTACCACGAGAAACTGGGGATCCTCATAAATTACCCGGGGATCTTTCTTTTGGTTCGGAACCATGTGCGCGTGGAAGGAAGCGAACAAAATTTCTTACGAAATTTTTTGAAACCCCTCGGTTTCAACTACTTCCGCTACGGGAAAACTCCCGTTTTCCCGACCCTTTTCCCGTTCGATTTGAAATTGAAAAGCCATGTGCGCGTGGAAGGAATCGAACCTTCGACCTCTGTCTTATCAGGACAGCGTTCTACCACTGA
>CAZKRG010000110.1:0-1888 GCA_964555255.1 uncultured Candidatus Saccharibacteria bacterium | reverse complement strand
GGGCAGAACTAGAAGAGATGGAAAAGGAAGAAACTCCTTATAGGAAAAAATTTTGGAGAACCATACGCAGAGAGTATAAAAAAATGGGGCAACTCGATAAATTTTATGAATTGATGGAGAGAAGGAGAAAGGGGTACGATGAACGCGACGCGTTTTACGATGCTGAAGACTTAATAAGCAGATTCAAAGTAATTTTAGAGCAGAATCGTAATTCAATAAGCGAGCAGCTGTACAACCCGAAAGGCTGGGTTCCCAAAAAAGAAAATCGAGTCCGTAAGATAATAACTAAAGCGAAGGCGAAGGTCTCAAAATTCTTCGGATTGACATAGACGCGACTTTATTGTATAGATAAGTAAAGGTCGCTGAAGCGGTAATTAGGAACGCCTAATCCGCTTCGGCGAAGCGGTAGCGTTCTTTTATAATCATGACGGAAATAACCTACCTTTCCGGTGGTTTTGTGTTAGGGCTATTCGTTTTCTGGCTTTTCATCCGCAATAAGTAAAAACCACTGGAATAAAAGCAGTCGCCAAGTGCGGCTGCTTTTCGTTCTTGCCTTTATATGCCGAATTGTTATCCTTAAATTACACAACTGAATAATAGCGACCTAAACCCCGCAAGTGGCATGGTCTCAAAACCGATGAAGGCAGAAAGCTCCTAGTCAGAGCTTCTTCATCGGTCATACGGGGAAACTCGTATGGGCAATCGTTAAGATTGTCGCTGGCTGGGAGCTTTGTGTTTCTGCCAAAGCCACGTCGAACCCAGCCAGAATCGGTTGGGTTTTTCTTTAAAAACTTTATGAAAAAATTTATCACCCTTTCCTTCTTAACCGCGAGCGTGTTTTTCGTTTTCGGCTTTTTATCATATTCTCGCGCCGAAACGGCGCAATCTTGTAGCTTTACAAGAAACTTGTATCAAAGCGCAGGTGGTAATGATGTTCTATGTTTACAGAAATATCTTAATGCTTCGGGGTTTCCCGTCGCTCCGAGCGGGCCGGGTTCGGCCGGGAATGAAACAACTTCGTATGGATCGCTTACAAAAAAAGCTGTAAGCAGGTGGCAGATTGCGAATGGTATTTCTCCAGCAACGGGATATTTCGGGCCATTGTCCCGCGCGAAATTCTCTGACACAACCGCACCGAGCGTAAAGCAAGAAGCAACCGCAACGCCAGTTTCCCAAAATCCGTTCCAGCAGTTTTACGATTTTCTTCCTGCTGGCGGGGAAATAAAAACTTGTTTGCGCACAACGCTTGACGGCATGGGTGGCTATATTTTCCCCGACGTTTATGGCGGCGGCAATAAATTTCTCGGCCCTCTTGGCCCCGTGGGATACGCTTTTAGAAGCTGTTTGAAAACAAATGACGAAAATCCGCCCGTGGAGGTGAAAGCCATGTCCGCGTCGCAGTTGGCGGAGTATAACAGCAAAGTTTCCGCTCTGGTTGCGTATCTTTTCGGGCAAGAAAAGAATTTACCTGCCGGAAAAGTTTTTGTCATTGACGCGGAGAACGTCAATAAGATTAAAAAAGACGGCTCAAACATTTACGAGGTATACACCGGCAAGAACAGCTACGGCAAATATGGACTGAACTTCGCCCGCTCTGACGACGGAGGGATAACGTGGAGCACTCCCTTTACTCTCGCCACTTCCACAACCGGTAGCATATTCCAAAATTGGCTCGACACTAATCCCAGCTACGACAATATGGTTGTCTCTCCGTCCGGTATCTATCTTGTCTGGACGAAAGGCGGGGCATGTGGCGTTCCAGTTGTTTTCAGTAAGTCGACAGATAACGGAGTAAGTTTTAAGAGTATGATTGTTTCGGAAACAAATGGAGCGAGCCCGCAGGTGATCCCAAAAGAGATTATCGGCGTTTATTTTCGGATTGCTACCG
>CAZKRG010000109.1:0-1928 GCA_964555255.1 uncultured Candidatus Saccharibacteria bacterium | reverse complement strand
CAAAACAAAAAACGCCCAGAGATGGCGTCGTTCTAATTGAGGGGGGTCGGCGGGTGTTTGATTACAAACATCATAATATTTTTTCATCATACCGATGTAGTTCACCACTCGATTCCGTTGTTCGGTAAGGCCTAGGTGACTTGCCTTAAAGCTCGTTCATCCACAACAGTGTGAATTTCAGAGCAGCTCCTTGATAGCCACTAGAACTTAGCCATTAGGACTTAGTGACTTTCAGAGAGCTGCTCTCGAGCAATAAAACAAGCTAACTTGTGATGAGTTCGTCGAACCATTCCAATCTTTTTGATTTAAAAGAACTACTTTACTCTATGAATTCACGAGCTTTCACTCGCGAACTCAACGGAGGGGCGAGTTGAACTTTTTGTTTTTCCCGCCCATTTTGCCTTTCGGCTTGTCCAGCATCAATTTGGTGCTGGGCGAAGATTTTTATGTGGGAACTTTGTAACCCTTGATTTTGGAATGTGGCTCGGCTACTGTGCGATTTCCTTAATCTGATCCAACCTCAGATCAGAAGGGATCGCGCACGGGATTCTCCTGTATGGAGCGGTCATGCTCGACCAAATTTGCTCGGCATCCAAGCGGAGCCCGTTTCGGAGCGCCCGGACCACATTCTCCCGGCTTAAACCGAGAGTGCCGAAGAGTATCTTGGTGATCCTCTCCGAGTCCAATCCCAAGCCCGCCGATAGTACATGAGCTATCTCGTCGGCACTGAGGTTTAGCAGCCGCGCCCGATACAGAACCAAGGCTGCCTTCTCCACGGGCATATTCATCCCGGCCCTGTCACACATTGCCCGGATTATCTCGGGGAGATTATCTCCTACTCCCCATCCATTTGTTATCCATCTTTTTTTAAATTTCTTCATGTCTGTCATATTTTTTTTGCGCTCATGCGAGCGCGTTAATTTTTTTTTCGCTTCCCGCACAACTCGCATGAGTTCGCACGAGGATAGCAATACATTAGCCACTAGGACTTAGCCATTAGAACTTAGTGACTCGCATATCGCTACCCTCGTGCCTCCAAAGCTATGAAATACCGGACTTGCGAAGGGATTCCAATCTTTTTGATTTAAAAGAACTACTTTACTCTATGAATTCACGAGCTTTCACTCGCGAACTCAACGGAGGGGCGAGTTGAACTTTTTGTTTTTCCCGCCCATTTTGCCTTTCGGCTTGTCCAGCATCAATTTGGTGCTGGGCGAAGATTTTTATGTGGGAACTTTGTAACCCTTGTTGGAATCAGGCAGCAGAGATTTGGTGGAGAAGAGTTGCAATCCTCTTCTCCACCTGACCGACCTAGACGAGGCCGATCTGTCTCCATTGCCTTTCGGCGTACCCGCTCTGCTTAAGCAGGAACGGGCGAAAGTTTCTCCAGGAGTTTTTCCGTCTCCTGAATAAAAACATTGAGGTCGGCCTCCCAGGACGATGGGGTTGGGGTTATTGAAGCAAATGATTCATATCCCGGACGCGGGTCGCCGTAAGCGAACCTTTTGTTTTGGACGGCACAGGCCGTCATTTCTCTCAAGGTTTTCTCGACGGCTGCACGTATAACGTGTGCCGGAACTACCACGCACAAACCCTCGACGGGCTTGCGGGTCACCGGGTATCCGTCCCGGATTTGAATTCCGTGATCTTGAGGCACCGGAATCGGTACCTCGAACGCGACTTCTCGCCATCCGAGATTCCGTACCTGAACGGTACGGTTTTCTTCTTCGTAAATCATCCACTGACGGTCGGTGGAAAAACCCGAGAATAGACGGATTTCTCCGCCGCACCAGGCGCGTTCACTTTGCGAGATTCGGCCAGTAAACATAATATTTATATTTTTCATAGCAATAGAGATGCGCTGTATGCGGTTGCGCGGTCCGTCGTCTGCGAGGATAGATCCTCATCGTTTGAAGTAACGACGACTT
>CAZKRG010000108.1:0-2029 GCA_964555255.1 uncultured Candidatus Saccharibacteria bacterium | reverse complement strand
TCGTGCGAAACGCCGACGGCAACGATGCCTATCCCTGGGTACACCTCGACATCGCGCCACGCATGACCTCCGTAGAAGGCGAATTCCTCGCCAAAGGCGCCGCCGGTGCTTCTGTGGCATTACTTACTAAATTTTTATTGAGTGAGTAGTGAGGAGAGGTGGTATGTAGTAAAATTTTAAAATATAAACTACCACCGACATGCTTCCAGAAAAAAAATCATGCCGCGAATGCAAGGTTTCTTTTTTGATTGGCGAATCAGATAAGTCATTCTATCAGAAAATGGGAGTACCCTTCCCAGTATTATGCCCCGCGTGCCGTTTCCAGCGACGGGCGGTATTTCGAAATGAGATGATGCTTTACAAAAGGACGTGTGGACTTTGTGGCAAACGTATACTTTCGATGTATCACGACACCTCGCCTTATTCCGTCTATTGCCAAGATTGTTGGCAATCGGACAAGTGGGATCCTTCCTCCTATGCCCAAGATTATGACCCGTCTAAGAACTTCTTTGATCAGCTAAAAGAATTGACAGTTCGCGTTCCTAAAGCTGGCACATTCATCTCAAACGATTTAGGAGCAAATATAAATAGCGAATATACAAACTTTGCTGGATCAAATAAAGATTGCTACTTATGCTTCAATGCAAGTCCCAATAACGAGAATTGTGCGTATTGCCGTGGGATAGGAAAGAGTCGGGATACATTCGACTCTTATTTCTGTGATGAGGTGGAGCAGATTTATGAAGGCATGAACATACAAAAAAGCAGAGGAGTCCTGTGGGCAGATAATGTAAGTGATTCGATGGATTCAGCCTTTCTCTTAGGATGTGTAGGTTGTAACTCCTGTTTCGGCTGCGTGAACCTTCGACATAAGTCGTACCATTTTCTAAATGAACCTTTATCGAAAGAAGAGTATAAGAAACGAGTCAAAGATATTATGGGAAGTTATGAAAAAATAGAGAAATTCAAGAAACAATTTGCGGAATTTGCTCAAAAATTTCCTCGACGCGCCACACAAAATTTAAGGAGCATAAATGTAACAGGTAATTATATTTTCGATTCGAAGGATTGCATGAATTCTTTTGAGATCTCCGGCTCGGAGAATGTGCAACACTCTTTTTCGGTAAAGCTTGCTAAGGATAGTTACGATATTCTTGGCCATGGACGCAAAACAGAACTGGTCCTTGAGGGGGTAGCGGTGGGTACCTCAAGTCGAGTATTAAGTTCTTGGTGGACCGTTACTTCGCACAATGTCGAATATTCTCTTGGATTACGTGGAAGTAATAATTGCTTCGGTTGTGATTCGCTTCGGAATGCCGAATTTTCTATTTTAAACAAGAAATATGACGAAAAAACTTATAGAGAAATTCGAGCAAAAATTGTAGCAGAACTTTGTGATCAAGGAGAATATGGGCTTTACTTCCCACCTTCACTAGCCTTATTCGCATATAACGAAACCGTAGGACAGGATATTTTGCCGCTTACCAAGGTAGAAGCAATTACCCGCGGATTCGATTGGAGGGAAAACCTCCCCATGACCATGGACCAAGAAACGATTCAATCCAAAGATATCCCGGATCATATCAAAGATGTGTCAGATTCAATCTTGAAGGAAACTATGGCGTGCCTGGAGTGTAAAAGAAATTATCGATTCATTGCTCCGGAACTTACATTCTATAGGGCAAATAACATCCCTCTTCCGCGTCAGTGTTTCTTTTGCAGACACGCAGATCGTATCAGACGTCGTGGACCTTTTATATTAATTGATCGAGTATGCAGTAAATGTGCGAAAGAGATTAAAACAAATCTCACTTCCGAAAAATTTAAAACGGTGTATTGTGACTCATGTTATCAGCAAGAAGTAATATGAACAGAGAAACGAAACAATGTAGGAGTTGTAATTCCTCTTTTGTAATAGAGCCTGACGATTTTACGTTTTATGAGAAGCTTAAGGTGCCTGCACCCACGCAGTGTCCGCAATGCCGCTTGAAACGCCGAATACTGTTCCGGAATTTCAAAACCCTTTATA
>CAZKRG010000107.1:0-2196 GCA_964555255.1 uncultured Candidatus Saccharibacteria bacterium | reverse complement strand
AAATCGTGCACGATGTGGTAGCCGAGAGCGTAGCCGGTCCAAATAAAAACTAGGACATTGTCCTAGTTCTTATTTAATAGCCTCCATCAGCAACTTCATTGATTTTTGGTGGCGGCGTCTAAAAGCGTTTCAGCTATAGCCTTTGAAATCGGCATCCTAGTCAAACCTTCAATCCATCCCCATTGCCCGCTGGGATTTACCTCAAGGAATACATGGTCTCCCGCAGGAGTTACTACCATATCTATGGCTCCAAAATTAATCTGCAATATTGCCATCGTCTCTCTTAGTTGCTCTGCTACTCTAGATGGCAACTCGTACGACTCATGTTTAACATGCTCAAAATCATATCTCCTCCAATCGTCAATAGTTTTGGGGCTATCCTGTGAATGAATAGCACAAGGAAACAATTTCCCTTGAACAAAAGTGACTCGCAGTTCAAGCGCTTTCGGGACATACTCCTGGTAAATAGCTGGAGCATATCCTATCTCTTGAGCGAAGGATGCAAGCTCGTCTTTTGTAACCTTGTGCGTGTAAATAAAAGCGAGTTTATCTTCAAGGTCGTGAACGGGGGTCCCTCCAAAAACTTTAACCACCATATCGTTCCTACACTCCTCAAAAAATCTAAGGACTGCCGAGTAATCATTGGTGATCATAGTTTTAGGGATGGTAAGTCCCGCTTCCCGCGCCGCTTTCATTTGGAACGCTTTGTTCCCGTCAACCTCTCTCAGAATTTCGGGACGATCCATCCAAAAGATGCTTTCATCTTCAGTGATGGACCACAATCCCTTGAATGCACTTTGCGTTTCCCGTTCCACAAACTCTTTGTAAATCGAAGGCAATTCTTGCGGTAAAATGGTCGCTGTAGGCCTTCTATACCAAACAGCTCCTATATCTTCTGCGGAGAGAATTGCGCCATTGATCATAAACTGCCAAGCGAGTTCAGGTTCGACCAAAAAGAATGTTGTCCGATCTAAACATAGTTTGTCTACATCGAGGCGAATAAAACTTGTTTCGGGAAGATATTGAGTTACTTCGGCCACATTCGGTTCATCTGATGCGGTAACAATCAGAATTTTTTTGTTCATTGTATAGTCTCCTTTTTTGCGATAGAATTCAATTGTGAAGTTGCTGAAAAAATTATAAATTCGTAAAAGTCTTATGTCAATGGATAACATCGCTGATTACAATGAAGGAATCCACGAGATTTTCGAAGAAGCAACCCTCACTATGAGCTACAAATTAGGAATCAAAAAAGCAGAAAAACTGATGGGAAAATATAATTCGAGCCGCGAAATTTCTTCTCGCTCCTGGGAGGAACTCGGTTTTCTCTATGACCATGCTGGATTTCAGACAAAGAATCCTATAGAAAGGAAAAAATTA
Source organism: uncultured Candidatus Saccharibacteria bacterium (assembly GCA_964555255.1). Taxonomy (GTDB): domain Bacteria; phylum Patescibacteriota; class Minisyncoccia; order UBA6257; family 2-01-FULL-56-20; genus VGJV01. The sequence goes on along the minus strand of CAZKRG010000107.1, from coordinate 816 downwards.
GAGCGGAAAGCATTCTTGTTTTACAAGAAATCCCTTACGAAAAATCAAAAAAACATCAATGCAGTTTGGGGTATTGCGCGCATCTGGTGGCACCGGAAAAGCAAACGCGCGCTTTCGTATGCAATACAAGCCTATCGCATGCATAAAAAAACAACGAGGCGTAACGACTTCGGGGGAAATGTAGGACTCATTTATGAATCCTTGGGAAAATACAAAAAGGCTGCTGAATGGTACATGAAAACATTAAAGACCACGCGCCGATCTGATATAGATGCTCGTCTCGTCATCTATAGCCACCTGACGCGGCTTTATTATCATCAAAAGGAATTGCAAAAACTTAGATATTATCAGGACAAAAGTAAAAAATTATATGATGTCAAAGATTTAAAGTTTAAAAGAAGTGCTACGGGAAGATTTTTATTACGCAGTATTCAACATCCAGCAGAATGATACAATAAAACAAATAGGAGCGGTATCTCGCCCCTATTTGTTGATTTGGCATCCGATCGTCGCCTATGATTCATCTGATCTGGAATCTGCGAGAAGTAAGGTTACGTAATACGTAATGACATCATCGAACATCTCGGCAACGCCTTCGTGACGTATTACCATCGGATTCTCCGCACGTTCAGCAAATCTTAATGCGAACGGACGCGGTCCAGAACCAAATACTGGCTGACTTACGGTCGGAATCGCTTCGATATTAGTGCTACCAGCGGTAGGATCTAACATCATAAGGATCCTCCTTTCTACATAGGATCTTCCTGCAACGCCGGATTGCGCACAGGAACGTACTCTTGGTAGTATCGCCCCCCC
>CAZKRG010000106.1:0-2212 GCA_964555255.1 uncultured Candidatus Saccharibacteria bacterium | reverse complement strand
GCTGCTGCGGGACTTCGGGGCTTCAGACGAGGACGAATGAAATTCCTACCCCCCTCCTTTTGGTACGCCTTAGTGTTATTTCGGCTCCTCCGTCCTGTCACTTCCGTGCCCGCGATGGGCACTCAGTGGTTCTTCGTTATGATGCACAACCTCTCCGGTTTCGGGATTAACTATCGTCTCCTTATAGCGGTTATTCTTATGATCAATTACCCTCTCTTTCTTCATCCATTGCCCACTTTTTCGGTGAAAATCGTCGCCGCTAACCCCTTCGAGCGTTGTCTTGCCAGTTGAATCTTTTGTTTTTATCCCCACGCTGGTATGCATTTTTATAGCAACCGACATTTCTTTGAAAAACTTGCGATTGCGTGAGTCGCATTTTGGACACGGCTTTCTTTGTTCAAGCTTAAGATTGCTTGGTTCGTCAATCGGTTTGCCGCAAGCACATTCCACTTTTTCCATAATCAAGTTATAAACTATCTCCCAGCATCTCTAAATTTTTGAAACCGCTTTTGTCGTCCTTATGGACGAGAAATAGATACACGGGGAACCTATGGTAAAACAATAATTCCCACAGCGATGTATCGACACTATCAGTCGCTTTCGCAAAGCGATATTCAAAAACTGAATTTCCAGAAAAAGGAATGCCGTTCAGCATTTCCAGAAACGACTTAGTCTGATTTGCTGAAGCCCTATCCTTTTCAAGATTTAACGTACTCCAAACTATCTTAACAGCGTAATCATTATCAGTATCAAGAAATTTTCCTTCGCGTTTAAGATAGAGACCTTTCAATATTTTCTTGATTATCGTCTCGAATGATTCTTTTTCTTTTGCATCCAAACCAATAATTACCCCATCGCCAACTTTCCGCATTTTTCTAAATTGATTCCACGCGTAGCGTATACGGCGTTTTAGATTCCTAATTTTTGATGCAGTGTGTTTCGCAGCTCGCGGATCGCCCGCCGAATAGTGAAGGATTATCTGACAGAAATCATGCTCATAATTATCGCCTAATGCTTTATTGCATGCCTTATGAGCATTTTCTGCTAGGAGAATAAAATCGCTGACATCGCCAGAAACATCCTGCAACAAGGTTTTAGGAACAATATGTTCCCTCGCCCCCTCGCCATCCAAAACTCCTTTACCACACCAATAACAAACTGCCATAGGCAATATAAAACTGATTGTTCAAAACTTTGTGTCCTTGTCCTACCTCATTTTAGACCAAGATCATTCATGTCTTGGTATAGAGATTCCCTCTGTTTTTCAGTCAAACCACTTTCAACTTCGTCCCCAAGTTTCTGTAGCTCTTCCGGTTTGATGCCCATCTTCCTGATTATGCTCATTAACTTACCTTCATTTGCAACTTGGTATACTCTGATAAGTTTTCTTAAGTAATCCGCGCGCTTCTCGGCCGTGAAAAGAAGAACTATCATGAGATAGAATAAAAACCACCTAATATCTTCAACGAAATATAAAATCGCGGCACCGATTATAATCTCAATCGAATAACCAAGTATGAGTTTTGTGATTTTCATGATGGTTCTATGGCGGTATAATCTTTGAATTCCTTTGAGCTGGTTATTTCATCAAATTCAGCTTCGGTTATATTCCCTTTTTCAACTTCCTCTTTAAGTTGTTCCATCACACTTTTGACTTCATTGATCCTATCTATTTTAGCATTCTGCTCGTCGGTTAATTTTTCACGTATAGCCTTGTCCATTGTCTGATACATTATTTTGTTAACAATTTGATCAGAACTCATTCCCTCAAAATTTTTGTCCATAAGAAATTGCGTTTTTGCTTTCACAAAAGTTTTAATCAATTCAAATTTTTCTAATGGAGAAGGAGCTTTAACCTTTTTTCTAAAAAGAGACATGGATTTTATCCTATAAAATAATTTACGCCTTTGCCGTATATCTTCGCAAATTCCGCTAGCTCCACCGCATCCACGACTCGCTCGCCGCGTTCTATCTTTGATATGTATGCCTGCGGCTTCCGCAGTTTCTTCCCGGCCTGCACCTGTGTCAGTCCGGCGGCGAGGCGTGCGGCGCGGAGTTTCTGCGTTAGTTTCTGATATTTGGGCAGGTACTTTTTCGACATATAGATACTAACACGATATAGTCGATTGTGGAATATACCATTTTGGTATATTATCAAGGGGGGTAGGAATTTCATTCGTCCTCGTCTGAAGCCCCGAAGTCCCGCAGCAGC
>CAZKRG010000105.1:0-2228 GCA_964555255.1 uncultured Candidatus Saccharibacteria bacterium | reverse complement strand
CCGCTTATTCAAGCGGCAGCAGAGCGAAATTCAGACAAATGGGGATTTAAAACAGGAGGACAGCAGCAAGTGTATTCATTGGCGCAGGAGCTGAAACGCCAAGGGCACACGGTAGTGCTCTATAGTGCGGAAATGAATCGGGAGATTTATCCCTCTCTTTGGAAGGGTTTGGATATTCGCATACTTACTCCAGAACAACCCTTTGCTCCTCTTTTCCCTAAAGAGGGTGACAGTATAGTGAGGCAGCTAAAGAAGAAACGTGCACTCGACGCGCTGTATTTGAAAACTGCAGAAAGTTTCGCAGCTCAAATGGAGCCGGACTTCGAAGCAATAAACTGTCATGAGGACTTTGCCTATAAGGTGGGATATTTTTACAAACAGAAAAATCCCAAGGCCCGTGTAGTGTGGACAATGAATAATCCTCCGTATATGCGCTTCCCAAAGCCAGAAAAAGGAATGGTATGGAATGTTCTGAATCGGCTTTATGTACGATACAAGGATTATACAGAGCAGAAATACTTTCGGTGCGTAGATGCGGTAGCAGTGTTAAGTAGATACGAAGAACGATGGGCGAAAGAAAGGGGATTGAATGTCCGCATTGTGTGGAGCGGGGTAGATTTTGAAAAGTTTTATAACCCGGTGAAAATGAAAAGGGAAGATTCGCCGGTACTTTTCGGTTTGGGAGCGCTCTCTCGACCCCGGCGGTACGAAGATTTGATTGATGCAGTAGCAATTCTCAAACAGCGAGGTGTCATCGTACGGGCGAATATTATCTCTAAAGATAATGGAAGTGAAAGAGGATACCGACAATTCCTCCTCGCGCGTACACAAGAAAAAGGAGTCACAGAAGAAATTCACTTTAACTTCGAAGGGGTTGATGAAGTGGGACTTCGGGAAGCGTATCGTGCAAGCGATGTTTTTGTACTCACCGCGCACGTTCCGCCTCCGCAAGGATATGGCTGGGGATCAGTAGTATTTGAAGCTGCTTCCGCGGGATTGCCCGTAGTATTGAATCGCGAGACGGGAGCCGCACACGTTCTTACGGATGGCGTGAATGCATTATTTGCAAGTCCGGAAAAACCAGAAGAGTATGCGCTGCAAATAGAAAAGCTTGTGCGAGATGCAGGTGTATACCAAAAAATAGCTGAAGGGGGTCAGAAATTTGTAAAGGAGAATATTTCTTGGCAGCGTTATGCAAGCGAAATGGTGGGATTAATGAAAAAGGCAGTTGCGTAAATTACCCAAGTACTCGATTCCCAAGTACTATATATTTTATGCGTGTGCTCTATCTTATAAATTACTTTGGCCTCGGTGCCGACCGCTGGATTTCTTCGGGGTATCGGGACGCCTTCGAAGATATGGGGCATGAGTTTCATTACGTATATTTTCACGATGATCTCAGAGAAGCCATCCGAACGGTACAGCCCGATATTATGATGCTTGTGCCTTCGGAATCGGTAAAAAATCCTCTGAATTGGGAGGTGATCCGCGAAGCTCGCCGCAAAGGATCAAAAGTGTTTTTGATGGGGGATCAAACAATTGCCGAGAGTCCAGAAAAACTTCCCGTCTACAGAGATGCGGATATTGCGGATGTGTATTGGGGGGAAAATGAAGAAGAATGGATGGGGGATTTTGTAGAAGTCACGGGGAGAGGTTATGTGACGATTCCTCATGCAGCCAATCAAAAATATCATTTCCCCACGCAACCGGTGGAAAAATACCGCTGTGACATCGCATTTTTGGGGGCCATGATGCCGTTGAAACGGGAAATCTTTGGAAAACTTTTGATTCCACTCACCAAAAAATATCATGTACGAATTTATGGCCCCGGGTGGACATTCAAAGACAAGGCGCTCAAAACATTCGCGTTCCTTTCTCGAAAAGTGGGATTGGAACACGCGAGTGCCTGGATCACAAAACAGCGAATTTCAGTCCCCATAGAAGAAGAAAACCAGCTGTACTCTTCGGCAAAAATAAGCGTAAATATTCACGAGCGGGGGCCCGAGACAAGAAATCACATATTTTTGAATGAGCGTGGGTTTAAAATTCCTGCCTGTGGAGGATTCGAGATCTGCGATCACAACCTTGCATTCCGGAAATACTTTTCCGAAGAAGAAGCAGTGATGGCGGATAACGATGGGGGCGACTGGTTTGAAAAAATTGAGTACTATGTAATACACGAGGGGGAGCGAGAGCGTATTCGTAAGGCAGGAACTGCGCGAGCGCTT
>CAZKRG010000104.1:0-2241 GCA_964555255.1 uncultured Candidatus Saccharibacteria bacterium | reverse complement strand
CAAAACAAAAAACGCCCAGAGATGGCGTCGTTCTAATTGAGGGGGGTCGGCGGGAACAAAGTAGCCGTTGTGGTTGTATATTATTTTATTTTTTTGTCAAGTTAAACTGATGGGGGTATGATTATTTTGATGAAACGAGAGATTTCCCAAGAAGTACACACGATTGCGCAAGCGCTTATCGACGCTGGTTTTGAGGCGTACCTTGTGGGTGGCTGTGTGCGAGACATGGTGCTTGGGCGAGAACCAAAAGATTGGGATGTGGCAACGAATGCGAAGCCCACAGAGGTGCAAAAATTATTTGAAGACAGTGTTTATGAAAATAATTTCGGGACTGTAGGGGTAAAGACTCGATCAGAGAACGCTCGGGTGGCGGTGGTGGAGGTGACTACCTACCGTGTGGAAGGAAAATATACCGATAAACGCCATCCGGATGAGGTGCGATTTGCGAAGACGATTGAAGAAGATTTGTCTCGGCGCGATTTCACGGTGAACGCGATGGCACTCCGCTATGGAGGAGCGCAGAAAGAGCATGAGTTCGTTGATCCTTTCCAGGGGCTCAAAGACATACAGAAAAAAGTGATTCGTACCGTGGGAGATCCGGAGGCGCGTTTTACCGAAGATGCACTCCGACTTATGCGGGCAGTGCGATTCGCGGTGGAGCTCGACTTTTCCATCGAACTCAAAACGCGGAAAGCGATTGTGAAACACGCGGCACTTTTAGAAATGATTGCGAAGGAACGTATCCGCGATGAGTTCGTAAAAATTATGGAAGCGCCGGAAGCGGCGAAAGGGATTCTTTTTCTTGAAGATTTAGGATTGCTCCGGTTCGTACTCCCCGAACTTTGCGAGGGGATTGGGATAGCGCAAAACAAACATCATATTTACACCGTGTTTGAGCACCATGTGAAGTCGCTCGACTACGCGGCGAAGAAAGGGTATTCGCTCGCGGTTCGGGTGGCTTCGCTTCTCCATGATTTAGGGAAACCTAAGACAAAAGGAGGCGAAGGGCCGAATGCCACATTCCATGGACATGAGATTGTGGGTGCACGTATGGCCGCGAAGGCACTCGAGCGACTTCGATTTTCCAAAGACATGATCGAGGAGGTGGTGCACCTTATTCGCTACCACATGTTTTACTACAATGTGGGCGAAGTGAGTCCCGCAGGGGTGCGGCGGTTCTTGGCGCGCGTGGGGCCAGAGACGGTTCCCGATCTCATCAAGCTTCGCGAGGCGGATCGTATTGGTTCCGGAGTACCCAAAGCCATTCCTTATAAACTTCGCCATTTTCTCTTTATGATTGATAAAGTGAAACTCGATCCGGTGTCTCCGAAGATGCTTAAGGTAAAAGGAGATGACGTGATGCGGATTTTGAGCGTGCCTCCTGGACCGCGCGTAGGGTGGATTTTGGGAATTCTCCTTGAAGAGGTGCTTGAAGAGCCCGCGCGGAATACTAAGGCATTTCTCGAGCAGCGCATACGGGAGTTGGGGACTCATACTGATGGGGAACTTCAAGAGCTTGCACTCCGGGCCCGCAAAACGAAAGAGGAGTTTGAGGGAGAAGTTGAAGGGAAACTTAAAAAGCGTCATCATATACAATAAGAATCATGGCAAGCACAATTCGCAGTTTTTTCGATAAGTTAGAAAATCATGTACGACAGTGGTTTAGCCACTTTCCGATTCTCTATGCGGTCATAGGAGGCGTAGGGACTGTCCTTATATGGAGGGGACTTTGGTATATCGTGGATTTTGTTTCGGCTCGGTACATTTATCCCGGTGCGGTGAGTACGATTATCGGACCCGGAGGAGAAGTAGCTGCGCTCGGTCTCCCGTTTCTTTGGGATGGAATTCTCTCCTTATTTCTCGGAGCGGGGATACTTCTTGCTACTGGACTTTTTGTGTCTGCATTCATTGGAGATCATGTCATCATTTCCGGTATTCGCCACGAAAAATTAGTGACTGAAAAAACCGAAGAGGAGATCGAGGAAGAAGCCACCGTGGAGCGGCGCACGCATGAAGAGTTGCATCAGATTGCGAAGCGACTCGATACAATTGAAAAGAAGCTTGGGATTTCGAAAAAGTGATCTTGGTGTGCTCGCGGGGTTTACGCCTGGGGAAGGGTGCGGTAAGCTGGAGAGGTTCAAAACGCTTATTCCTCTAGTCGTTTTGTTCCTCGTTTCGGGCTGTAGTGTAACGGTAGCACGAGTCCTTCGGGAGGATTTAGTCCGAGTTCAAATCTCGGCA
>CAZKRG010000103.1:0-2244 GCA_964555255.1 uncultured Candidatus Saccharibacteria bacterium | reverse complement strand
CAGGACGGCGGTCTCCAAAACCGCTAATGGGGGTTCAACTCCCTCTGACCCCGCAGTTTGATCACCGTCATTTTTTTGTTATACTCCTTTCAGTAATTTTAAAAAGGAGTTATTAATCAACATGCAAGTTCCACAAACGAAAATCGAAGATGTTGCGGAGATTGTTGGCGATACCACCGTTCACGATCCATACAGGTGGCTCGAGGAAAATGCAGCCCCCGATGTTCGGGAATGGGTGGAGCAGGAAAATACTTACACTCAATCTTTTCTGGTCAGAATCAAAGCGCGCCAGAACATTAAAAAACGCCTCGGCGAATTGTTTGAGCTCGGCAACGTCGGGGTTCCATATCCCGAAGGAGGGCGTTATTTCTTTATGGAGCGCAAAGGTGGACAAGATTTGTCTGTGCTCTATGTGCAGGATGGTTTGCAAGGCGCACCTCGCGTGCTTATCGATCAGAACATGCTTTCGCCGGACAAGAAAACTGTTGTTTCTGAATGGTTTCCGTCAAAGGACGGCAAACTGCTTGCTTACGGACTTTCAAAAACATCCAACGATCGCGAAAGCATCCATGTTATGGATGTCTTATCTGGCAAAGATCTTGCCGATGAAATTTCTGAAGAGATCTACCCGGATTTTTGCGCTTGGTCACCGGATAACGGAGGTTTCTGGTACGTAAGGCGAGATCCGAATGCCCCGCAGAATAGTGAAGAGAAATTTTACAAGCGGATATTCTATCACAAACTTGGCGAAGATTCTGCGAACGATGAACTTGTTTTTGGCGAGGGACGCGAGAAAACCGATTATTTGTTTGCCGCTACTTCGGAAGATGGCCGCTGGCTTCTTGCGGGAGCTTATGTTTCAACAAGCGAAAAGCCCCATACGGAACTGTATATCAAAGATTTAGGGGATGTGGCTGGAGAGTTTAAAACCGTCGTCGAAGGGAAAGAAGGTTTGTTCGAAGCCATGTTCCATCGCGGCCTACTTTACATTCACACGAATTACGAGGCGCCAAATTGGAAAGTTGTGTCGGTGCCGGCGGAACGTGCTCACGAAGGCTTAAGTGCTTGGAAGACGATTGTTCAAGAAAGTGAGAATGTTATCGAAAGAGTTGTTCCCGTAAAAGACTCTATCTTTGTGATTTTTTTGGAAAACGTGCACTCTGTTTTTCGCGAGTACAAATTAGACGGCTCTTTGCGCCACGAAGTTCCTTTGCCATCCATCGGAGCGGTAACCAACATCGGTGCTGAAGACGAAGGTGATGAATTATTTTTCGGCTTCACCTCTTTCGTGGTGCCTCATAATATTTACCATTTGGAAATTAAGAGCGGAGAGATAAAACTTTTCAGGAGTGCGGAAAGCGGAATAGACGAGAAAAACTTCCAGGTTGAGCAGGTTTGGTATTCATCGAAAGACGGCACGAGAATTCCCATGTTTGTTGTCTATAAAACAGGTACGGAGCAAAACGGAAAAAATCCTACCGTGCTTTACGGCTACGGCGGCTTCAACAGTCCTCTTCTGCCGAACTTCAACAAAACAAGAGTCCCTTTCCTTGAAGCTGGTGGCATTTATGCTATGGCCAACATTCGCGGCGGATCGGAGTTCGGCGAGAAATGGCACGAGGGCGGCATGCGCAAGAACAAACAGAATGTTTTTGATGATTTCATCGCCGCTGCAGAATTTCTTATCAAAGAAAAATATACATCGAAAGACAAATTGGCAATCTTCGGTTGGTCGAACGGCGGCCTTTTGACGGGAGCCTGCCTTACGCAGCGGCCAGATCTCTACAAAGCGGTTGTCGTCGGCAATCCCGTTCTCGACATGTTGCGCTACCACTTGTTTGACGGTGGGCGCCTCTGGATTCCGGATTACGGTTCTGCCGAAGAAACGGACATGGTGCCATATCTTTTGAAATACAGTCCGTATCACAATGTTAAAGACGGAACAAAATACCCGGCAACATTGATTCTTACATCTGACAGCGACGACCGCGTGCACCCCGGCGCAGCTTATAAGATGACGGCTCGGCTGCAAAAAGCCAACGCTTCCGAGAATCCAATTCTTTTGCGCGTTGAGGCCAAGGCGGGACACGGGGGAGGTGTTTCCGTCCCTGCCATTTCCGAGCAATACGCCGACATTTGGAGTTTCGTTTTCTGGCAATTGGGAATAAGCGAAATAGGATAAATTCAAGGCCTCTCTTTGAGAGGCCGTGTTTATTGGTCTTTTTACCTTATTTTTGCCACAGC
>CAZKRG010000102.1:0-2252 GCA_964555255.1 uncultured Candidatus Saccharibacteria bacterium | reverse complement strand
CCGCAATGCCGCTTGAAACGCCGAATACTGTTCCGGAATTTCAAAACCCTTTATAAACGTCCCTCGGATAAATCGGGTACTTCGCTTATCTCGATGTACGGTCCGCGGGCACCATATAAAATTTTCTCGCACGAGGAATGGTGGGCGGATAATTGGGATCCAAAGGCCTGGGGGAGAGATTTTGATTTCAATCGGCCGTTCTTTGAACAATTTCAAGAACTGCTCCTCGCGGTGCCGCGGTTCAATCTCATGAATCAGAACAGCGTGAACTGCGAATATTCTAACTTCACGTGGGGAAGCAAAAATTGTTATCTCGTGTTCGGCACGGTGGAAGACGAAGACTGCGCGTACGGGCACATCGTGTGGGAATCCAAAGATTCATTCGATAACTTGTATCTCCACAAATCTGAACTGTGTTATGAATGCGTGGATTGTTTGGGTTCCTATGGATTGAAGTACTGCCAAGAATGTGAGAGTTGCAGCGAAAGTATTGGCTGTTTTGACTGCCGAAGTTGCACGAATTGCATTGGCTGCGTGGGACTCAAACAGAAATCCGATTATCTCTTCAACGAACCGGTGGGTAAAGAAGGAATCGAGGCATTCCTTAAAGCCCATCCTCTTACCGATCCGGCTACTATGCCGCTCATTCTCGAGAAACAAAAAGGATTGCGGAAGAACTTACCACAGCGGCATTTCTTCGGTTCCCACAATAATAATGTTTCCGGCAACCATATCTATAATGCCAAAAATCTCCAATACTGTTTTGATGTGAAAGGAGGAGAGGATTCTAAATTCGCGTTTACCGGCCGTAATGCAAAAGATTCCTATGATATTTCCTTTTCTCCGGATACCGAGCGCGTATATTTCTCGCTCACCTGTCTTAAAACCCGAGACGTGCTGTTTTCTCATATGTGTAACGGAAGTCACGATACGCAATATTCCGATACCTGTTTGTCTTCGCATGACGTCTTCGGGTGCGTAGGGTTGCGCAATGCGGAGTATTGCATCTTGAATAAGCAATATTCCAAAGAGGAGTATGAATCCTTGCGAGATAAAGTTATCGAGCATATGAGAAAAACGGGAGAATATGGCCAGTTTTTCCCCGTAGCCCTTTCCCCATTTGGTTATAACGAATCCATCGTGCACGAATATTATCCGCTTGCGAAAGACGCGGCGCTCGCGCAAGGGTTCCGCTGGAGCGACGATCCGCCAGTGACGATGGGGCAAGAAACTACTACGTACGAGGCACTGCCCAAAAATCCGGAGGAATATTCCGACGCGCTCACTTCACAAATATTAAAGTGCGTTCAATGCGCCCGAAATTACCGCCTCATCAAAAAGGAAATTGATTTTTATAAACGTATGAAGCTTCCGATTCCCAAAGAATGTTTCAACTGTCGCCACGCGCGCCGGATGAAATTGCGGAATATCCGCGACCTCTGGAAAGGCACGTGTGCAAAATGCGGCGCCAAGTTCGAAACTTCATATACCCCCGAGCAACAAAAAGAATACAGAATCTACTGCGAACAGTGCTACCAGCAAGAGGTGGGATAGTCACTCTTCTCTAATTCGCGCGCTTGCCCTCCTTTGGAGGGAATAGGAGAATACGGAAATGAGTAATTTTAAGGAAGAAATACAATCAATAGTGAGTCTTAATATTGCAAATAAGGAAGTCACTGGGCGATTTTTGGAACGGCTCCAAGAAGGAAATTTTACTCGAGATGAAAATCCGAAAAGCCACTACTGCGTGTATTTCCTTCCGTATAATGCGAAAACAAAGCAGGTATTCATTATCCATCATAAAAAATCAGGTTTATGGCTTTCACCTGGCGGGCATATCGATCAAGGGGAACTGCCGATACAAACGCTCAATCGCGAGATTGGAGAAGAGCTTGGTATAAAATATATGGCAGGGGAGAGTATCAGGCCATTTCTTCTCACCATTGTTCATATTATTCCGTGGAAACGTCCATGTGAAGAACATTTAGATATTTGGTATCGAATTCCCACCGATGGCAGCGAATTCCGCATTGATCCGAGTGAGTTCCACGCAACAAAATGGGCAACGATCGAAGAAGCTCGCCAGTTAATAACTGACGCGCCAAATCGTGAAGCCCTCGATGTAATGGAAAAGTTCTTTTTAAAAAAATGAACTCCGAAAATCGTGTTTGTCAAAATTGCAAAAACCAATTCACCATTGAATCCGAAGACTTTGATTTTTATAAAAAAATAGACGTCCCGCCGCCGACGTT
>CAZKRG010000101.1:0-2290 GCA_964555255.1 uncultured Candidatus Saccharibacteria bacterium | reverse complement strand
AGATTTGTCCTTTCTTTTCACGCCGATAGGTGTTACCTATCTATCTGAATCTGGAAAGACAATAAATACAATTGAGGACAGCGGTGTGCTAATTTGCAACTATGTGTACTGCGACGGTGGGAGCGGAGGGGATTATAGAAAAATACCCGTGCTGTAAATTTGTACGCCGTTGTCAGGCTAAATAATTCCCTCAAGTAAACTCTCCCCTGTCATCGTCTCAGGTTGTGGAATATGGAGAAGCTCAAGAATGGTAGGGGCGACGTCCGCGAGGCTCCCCATCGTTTCCGAGGCAAGTCGTTCAAAGTTCGGGAAATGTTTTCCGCGGAATGCAGCACTTATAAGGTATAAAGGTACAGGACTAGGATCGTGCTGTGATTCCATCATACCGGTGGTGGGATTCAAAACCTGTTCCACGTTTCCATGATCGCCTGTGATGACGAGGATATCCTCATTGGTGAGTGCTTTTACAATTTTTGAGATTTCTCGGTCCATAGTACGTACTGCGGCGAGTGCGGCTTCGTAATGACTGGTGTGCGCCATCGTATCGGGATTTGCGTAGTTTACCAAAATGAAGTCGAAGGAATGGTTCGAAAGTGCTTCGACGACGCGGTCGGTAACTGCGGTTGCTTGCATTTCCGGGTGATCCTCCGGTTTCGCCGTAGAGAGCGAGGGCACGAGCACGCGGTATTCATTCTTGAATGGTTTCTCGATATAGCCATTGAAGAAGTAGGTAACGTGCGCATACTTGTATGTTTCGGCTACGCGGAGTTGATTCAAACCATTATCCGAAAGTACTTTCCCTAAGGGTTCCCGCACCACATCCGGTTCGAATGCTGCAGGTGCTGAGATAGTTTTCTCATACGGCGTCATGGTCGCGAGAAAAAGATTAGAGAAAGACGCGCGAGGGAAACTGGTGAATTTTTGGCTACTGAACGTTTCAGTGATCTGCCGGACGGAATCCTCACGATAGTTCCAGAGGATAAGTGTGTCGCGGTCACGGATCAGATTTTCTTTTTGGAAACAGGTAGGAAAGACATATTCCTCTGTGAGTCCCTTTGCATAGGTGGCTTCGAGCGTGGTGAGGGGATCGGTGCCTGCAGCGCCCACGCCTTGGGTCATGAGATCATACGCTGCTTTAGTGAGCTGCCAGTTTTGATTCCGATCCATGGCATAATAGCGTCCCATCATAGTGGCAATGCGCTCTTTGGGGAGTTTGGCAAGGAGTGCCCCCGCAGTCTTTGGCGCGCAGTCCTTGCCATCAGTCCAGAGGTGGAGCGCCACCTTAGAAATCTTTTCCCGCTCCGCGAGTGAAAGGAGCGCGTGCACATGTTCCACGGAAGCGTGAACATTCGCATTAGAGAGAAGGCCGGCGAGGTGGAGTGTGGAGGTATGCTCGCGCACATACGCGCATGCTTTTTTAAACACCGGATTCGTGAAAAATGTTCCACTCTGGATCGCGAGTGTAATTTTCGGATAGTACTGGTACAAAATCTTCCCCGCGCCAAGCGTGAGGTGTCCCACTTCGCTATTCCCGACCTCTCCCCACGGCAATCCCACCGCGATCCCCGAGGCCTGGAGCGAAGTCACGGGAAATTCTCGTCCAAGCGCTTCGAGGGTGGGGGGGTGCACGACATAAATCGGATTCGATTCGTCATTCCGGCCGATGCCCCAGCCGTCTAAAACCACAAGTACCAACGTCGTTTTTGCCATATCTTCCAAAAGTATACCAGTTTTACCGCTAGAAATTTTACATCTCGCGATGTCGTAAAAGGTAATGGAGAGGGTCGTACGTTGTAATAAAAATCCTTGATTTTCACGAGGATTTTTATCTTTTATTTTCTTTTAAAAAATACTGAATAATCTTGGCAACTTTATCCTTCCGTTCAGTAATCAAAACCGGTAATGCCGCAAGCACGGATGCATTATTAGTGGGCAGAAGGTTCATCTCGCTTTCGATATAATCCGCAAGATTGGTGAGAAATTCATCGAGCCACGATGGTGTCACCGCGAGCACCTCTCCAAAATCTATTTGTATCGGCTCATGCTTATTGAGTGTCGGCCGGATCGCCCTGAACGCTTCAAGCCCTGCGGGGCGGGATACGAGCACCTTGCCAAATTTTTTGAGGTAGATTATTTGCATATTTAGGGTCCATCTTAAAAGTATCTTCGACTGCGATGCTGGTCAAATTCAGCATACCGCGGTTTACTCAAAACCTATAAAAATAGACAATTTTTTATGAGCTTGGTGAATAATGCACAAACAAAACAGCGCGGGCTGATAGAATGAATG
>CAZKRG010000100.1:0-2320 GCA_964555255.1 uncultured Candidatus Saccharibacteria bacterium | reverse complement strand
CGTTCACGATTGAACCGGAGGATTTGGCATTTTACGGAAAAATTAAAGTGCCGCCACCGACCTGGTGTGCGAAGTGCCGTTTCCCGCGGCGGCTCGCGTGGCGGAACGAACGTTCGCTCTATAAGCGCAGTTGTGATCTCTGCAAGAAGAGCATTATTTCTATGTTCAAACCGGATGGCGGAACGTTCCCGGTCTATTGCCATGAATGCTGGTGGGGCGATAGATGGGATCCGATGCAATTCGGCCGCGAGTATGATTTTTCAAAGTCTTTTTTTGAACAGTTTAAGGAATTGCAAAAAGTAGTCCCACGCCCGCCATTGTACTCTTCCGAAAATGTGCGGAGTGAGTATTGCAACCACACGGCGCATATGAAGGATTGCTATCTTATGTTTGGCAGCTGGTTTTGTGAGAATTGCGGGTATGGAAAGATAGTAACCGAGTGTAAGGATTCATGGGATTGTCTTTCCCTCCAAAACTCGGAGAAATGTATGCACTCGATAGATTGTGGGAAATGTTTTCAGACCCACTTCAGCCAGAATTGCACGGCGTGTTCGGATTCCGCTTTCCTTTTCGATTGCCGCAATTGCCAGAATTGTTTGATGAGCTGGAATTTAAGGAATAAAAATTATCACGTGATGAACAAACCCGTATCAAAAGATGAATTCCAAAAAATCAAAGCAGATATGTTCTCTTCGTATTCCGCCCTGGAAAGTAAATTGCGCCAATTTCGGAAACTCGTGAAAGAACAGGTATTGCATAAATTCTTAGTGGGGGATCATAACCTCGATGTTTCCGGCAACTTCATCTATAGCTCCAAGAATGTACACGCCTCTTTCTTCGTTTCTGGAGGTGAAAATGAGAAGTTTGCAGTGGTAAGCGTAAAGGGCCAAAAAGATTCAATGGATATCTACGGTGTGAATGGGGGAGAACTGGGATATGAATCTAATAACGTGGATTTCTCGTCCCAATGTTTTTTCAGTGTGAACGGGGAAAATAATCTGGATAACGATTATTGCGTGGATTCGTTCAGTGTCGAGCATGCCTTCGGTTGTATTGCTTTGCGCAAGAAGAAGTTTTGTGTATTGAACAAACAGTATGACGAGTCCACCTACGAGGGGCTAAAAAATAAAATTATCGCCCAGATGAAGGAGATGCCGTTCGCCGATATAAAAGGCAGAACGTATGGATACGGCGAATTGTTCCCGATAGAACTTTCTCCATTTACGTACAATGAAACGATCGCACAGGAATACGCTCCTATCAGCAAGAAACAAGCGGAGGAGCTCGGGTACCCGTGGTACGAGACGGGGGACAAAGAATACGTGGCAACGAAGCGCTGGGATGAATTGCCCGAATCTATCGCGGCGGTGGATGACTCAATCTTGAAAGAAACTATTTTGTGTGAAGCGTGGGATGAGGATAAAGAAAAAGCGAAAGAGCATAAATGTACGAAGGCATTCCGCCTTATTCCCGCAGAATTACAAATGTATAAAAAGTTTGGTTTGCCACTGCCGCGGAAATGTCCTAACACGAGAAACTTCGAAAAATCCCAAATGCGGAACCCGTGTGAGTTATGGAGTCGCCGCTGCAATTGCGCGGGCAAAGCAGCAGAGAACGGAAAGTATCAAAACACCGCTCCTCATAGTCATGGTGATGGTCATTGTGAGGTTTCATTCGAAACTTCCTACGCTCCCGACCGCCCGGAGATTGTGTACTGTGAACAGTGCTACCAGCAAGAAGTAGTATAACGTCTTGCGATGTCGTAATACCAGGACATTGCAAGACGTTATCATAGGTATAAAAAGATATAAATTCAAAAGGGCCGCTCGTGGAGCATTGCCCTTTTGGTTCCTTTCGATTCTCACTCAAGGTGGTCAGTAAAATCTTCGGCAGGTGTTGCAGAGGGGTCCGGAGTGTGGGGCGGGGAGTAGGTCGCCAACGTCGATCTACAAAGCTTTCGGCCATCCTTCCTTTTGAAACGCCGTTGATTTTGAGTTGCTTGTCTGGAGTTCGATCTGATGCTTTCGGTTCTGTATCGTTTTTCGTTTTCATACATTGAGCCCGCGGGCTCACTATTTTTTATTTATAGCACCTTTGGTAGCAAAATAAACTAGCAAAATCAACTCTGCGGTATTAGAATGAAAGTCGGTATGTAAATGTCATGTCTCTTACTGAAACAAAAATTTGTCAGAATTGTAAAAAATCTTTTGTAATAGACGCTGCGGATTTCGATTTCTACAAGAAAATACAAGTACCGTCGCCCACGTTTTGCCCGGACTGCCGGATGCAGCGAAGGTTCAGTTGGCGAAATGAGCGGACG
>CAZKRG010000099.1:0-2321 GCA_964555255.1 uncultured Candidatus Saccharibacteria bacterium | reverse complement strand
ATATGTACATGCCGAAAACGAATCCGGTGTACGACTTCCTCACGAAAATCTACAACTGGGGAATTGACCTCGAAGCGCGACTGAAGTCTTTCCGGCGCATTCCCCACGGTATTGTATTTATAGAACGGAATGCGCAGTGGCTCCGCGAGCGGGGAATCGAACCTATGATCCTATGGCCGGGAATCGAGTATGAAGCGTTTTATGCGCCCGTGAAAAAGCCGGTGCTATCCAAAAAACCTTTTGTGCTGTTGGGGGTAGGTGCCTTCAATCGTTTCCGCCGCTATGATGACACTATTGCCGCCACGGCGATGCTTCGCAAGGAAGGGTTTGACGTGAGAGTGCTCCTCGTGTGTAGAGATATTTGGGATTCGAAAGAAGACAAGCGGGAGATTTTGGAGAAAACGAAAGTGCTAGGAATGGAACCTTACGTCACCTTCCGGTTCGAGGGAGCTCCAGAGGAAGAACTGAAGCGGCTCTACAGAGAGAGCGATGCGTTTGTGGCATCGACGCATATCCCGCCGCCGAGAAATGGATATTCCTGGGGACTTGCGCTCTTCGAAGCTGCTGCCGCCGGAATTCCCATCGTGCTTTCAAGATTCAATGATGCCCAAGAAGCTTTGATAGGTGAAAAGGGCTCTTTGCTTTTCACTCCAGGAAAACCGGAGGAAATTGCGGCCCAAGTGAAGCGACTCATACAAAATCCGGAACTGGGGAACGCGCTAAGCACATACGCTCAAAAACAGGTGAAAGATAAAATGAACTGGGATTATTATGCGAGGGAATTTATAAGACATGCAAGTAAATAAATTGAAAGCATTATTGTGGGATGTGGATGGAGTGTTCGTGGATACCGAACGTCTTCACTTTTTGGCGTGGCAGAAACTCATGGAAAAGTTCGGGAAGACGCTCACGCTCGACGAATACGCACCGATGATAGGGCGGGGGAGTAAGGAAAATATGCAGCATCTCTGCGCTCTGAAAGGGATCGAAGGAAACCCGGAGGAATTGAATAAGGTAAGGCGCGAGTTTTACGAAGCGTTCCGCAAGGAGGGAATTCCAGTGCTTAAAGAAAATGTGTTGTTCGCGAAGGAGTACAAAAATAAATTCCCGGAACTCAAGGAGGCCGCGGTTTCCTCTGCGGCGCGCAAGGATATTGAAGGTAATTTGAAAACCGCTGGCCTCGATGGATTTTTTGACGCGGTGATCTCCTATGAAGATAAAGAAGGTATGGCCCGGAAACCCGCGCCGGACATTTACCTCTACACGCTGCAGAAACTAGGGGTAAAAGCAGAAGAATGTATCGCGATCGAGGATTCAGCAAATGGTGTATCTTCTGCGAATGCTGCGGGTATCCGATGCATCGCGCTCCCGAACGAACTCACTAAAGATTCAGGTTTCAGTATGGCGGCGCGGGTGATCTCTTGGAATGCTCCGAGGAAAGTAGAGGATATTATAGGTCTATAAATCCCGTTAGAAATTCTCATTTCTAACGGGATAAAAAAGACGAACCTCGATCCGAAGATCGAGGTCGTGTGTTGCAGCAGTCTTTTCTACCAGAAAAGATCTGCGAGTTGCTTATAATCCGGGAAAACGATGTCGGCATGCGCATCGAATAGTGCCTGGGCGCTCGTCCATTCGCTTGCCCGTGCGAAGCAAAACATGTGCGCGGCTTTCGCGGAGGCCACCCCAGTCGCAGAATCTTCTACGGCAATGCAATCTTGCGGTTCCACACCCAGTCTCGTGGCCGCCGCAAGGTATACATCAGGTGCCGGTTTATTCTTCAAAATTTCTTCTCCTGATATCACCGTAAAAAGCGCGCGCTCGTCTTCGTTGAAAACAAGTTGCATGCCACGGATGATGCTTTCACGAGGAAGTACAGAAGCAATTGCGAGCGTAAATTGCCCCCTGATTTTTCGAAGAAAATCGGAGAACCCAGGAATAAGTTGGAGTTCTTTCTCTCGAAGCGCGTGATACTTCGCCTCAATGAGCTTTACGATATTCTCGTGTTGCAGTGAGGCGGACGGGAAAGTTGTTCGCACGCCCACAATGGGTGGACGTGCCATCCAATCCCTAATGTACTGTTCCTTCGTGAGCACAACTCCGAATTGAGAGCAGACACTCTGTCGGGCTCGAAGGTGAATTGGTTCAGTATCGACGATCGTGCCATCGTTATCTAAAATAATTGCTTTTTTCGTAGTATTCCTTTCTCCGAAAATTCCCTTTTGAATTGCAATTCCGTCCGGCGACAATTGCCGTATGGAACATCCACCACAAAGAAAGCCCTGGCACCAGCTCACCCATGCACAGCGGGATCGCATGGA
>CAZKRG010000098.1:0-2338 GCA_964555255.1 uncultured Candidatus Saccharibacteria bacterium | reverse complement strand
AGTGTCGTCGTCTTGACGACAATCTTTTTCTTCGTTGAAGACGATTGGGCATTGACGAGATTGTCGGGTGTTTCGTCGCGATAGCTGTTATATGAGGCGAATTGCGACCCGAAATCGAAAAACTCTATTTCGGTATTCGTATCCCATACGCCGACATTGTTCGCAATGACAGTGTGCTTCCTCGAAACATTGCCGCGAAGCAGCAGAAAGGTACGGGGAGTTGGTTCAAATGCATGGACGGCGCCACGGGAAAGTATTGTGCTGGCTAATAATGAGTAAAACCCGCAATGCGCTCCGACGTCGAAAAAAACACTGTCCGGTTTCAATGTTGCAATCAGGAATTTCGTAAGCTTGATTTCAACATCTCCCCCAATAAAACCCCATTGATACACCGCCAAACTATCCGGCATCGACAGTTTTGCCTTATCGCCCCAAAAAAGCTCTCCGGTAAGAGAAAAACCAAAACGGCTTCCTAGCACATTGACGCCGCGAGTCACAAGGGCGCGCGCAAGAGTGCGATATGGAGAAAGAAAAAACCTCGCACGCCTTGTTTTTTTCGAAAAAGCAATCGCTTCTTCGAACCGCTTCAATAATTCATTGCGACTTTCTTCCATGTAAAAAAGTTTTTATTAATTCGTAGTCATCCGAATCGAAAAAACCGATCAGCCAATATAAAACCATTATACCAACGAAACCGGCTCCGGCAAAACCGAGTGCAGTCCAAATATTAAAAACGAATTGCTTCGAAAGGAGCGAATAAAAAAACAAGGGAATCGACACAATGAAGATCTTTCCGAATACCGATACGTAAAACGAGCATGCTTCGCGTATCGTGGTTCGCTCCTTTTCAAAAAGAACCAGAGATACGAGAATCGGAATCGTGCTTAGGAGATAGGCCATTGCAGCTCCCGTGATACCGTAGCGCGGAAGAAATATGATAAGTCCAACGATATCGATGACTGCCATGCTCGCGGAAACGACAGATAGAAAAGCGGCTCTTCCCAACCCCAAGAGAAAATTATTCAGAACGGCCCCTATACTCATCAATACATATATGGGAATAAAATAATACAGCAATACCGATCCCTGGCCGGCTATCGCCTCTCCTACCCAAAAGTATAATATCTCATGCCCGAACAGGAATAAAACTATCCCCGACAACAGGGAAAATAGGATCGTAAAACGCATCGAGCGGCGATACGCTCTCATGAACTTCTCTCTTTCATCGGAAAAAGAAAGACGCGAAGCAACGGGAAAAAGAACGGCTCCCGCGCTGTTCGAAACCGAATAGATTTTTTGGGATAAATTATTCGGCACCACATACTGCGGGAGGGTCGCAGGAGAGAGTATACGAGAGATGAAAAACCGATCAATCTGGAGCACAGCATTATTCGCGAGGCCATTCACAAAATTAAAAAAGCTGAAGCGAAAAACAGCCTTGAATGCACCAGGATCAAATGCAAATCTCAAACGCAATTCAGGAAACACCTGTCTTGTGAATACGGCATACAAAGCAATGGTAAACACGCCAACAGCAAAAGTTGCCAGCAGTAAGTATGAAACGGACGGGGTGAAAAATGCAAAGAGCACCAAGAGTCCATTCAATGCCGTATTCTGGAATGCAACGACCTTTCCCATAATATCAAAACGTTGCAAAGCGGAAATGATTCCTAAAAATAAAGCATTTACCATGGTAACGAAAAAAAAGCCTGCCCCAAAATAAAATGCCCAACGGGAATCAAACGATTGGATGCGGAATGCGCGCATCAAACTTTCAGATGCCACAAGAAGTGTCCCCGCTCCTATAAAACCGGTGGCGATCCAATACGTGAAGAATGTATCGACGAGCTTATTCCGCTCGATCAGGCGTCCTTGCGAAGAATACTCCAAAAACGAACGGGTAAACCCCGTACCAGTGCCCAATTCCGCAAGTGAGAGAAATGAGATAACGGTTAGTATGAGAATATAGACGCCGTAATTTTCCAAGCCGAGTTGTTTAAGCAAAATCGGCGTTACGAAAAAATTAAGCACTGTTGCCCAACCAAGGTTGAACACTTGCCACGAAGCATTCTTCAATGTCCGATGCGAAAGAGATTCTTCCATAGATGCTGATACCTCTCCATTCTATCAAATCTTTATGCTCCCGTCCCGATGACTTCTGATGTTTTTTTTGCTATACTCAAAACGCGCCGAGGTGGCGGAGTGGACAATCGCAACAGACTGTAAATCTGTCGCCCTTGCGGCTACGTAGGTTCGAATCCTACCCTCGGCACCAGTAAAAAAGGGGCGGAGCCGCACTGCTGACAAAACTCAAGACTTTAACGGAAGAATTTCTGAT
>CAZKRG010000097.1:0-2362 GCA_964555255.1 uncultured Candidatus Saccharibacteria bacterium | reverse complement strand
TAGATATATACTGCCTTCGATGTCTCTATCGTCGTCCAATAAAAAATTCGGATCTGTTTTCTGCGCCTACAGCAAGGAAGCGCTCCGGCATCCCTGGCTTCTTGGAGGAATCATTGTGGGGGCGCTGGGAGTACAAATCGGAGACCTTGTTGCTCCCCTCTATCTTCGGGAACTTTTTAATATACTTGCAGCACGTACTCCTGATCCCGCAATAGCACGCCAGCTTTTTATCCTTGTAAGTATTATTGGAACCATAAGCTTTGTACGCTGGATATTCCGGCGGTTACTCGATGGGAGCAACAACCATCTGGATTCCCGAGTTATGGCTAACCTCTACATTTCTTCATTCGAATATCTCCTCAAACATTCCTATCGCTTTTTTGTCTCACGCTTTAGCGGCACACTCACCCGTCGCGTAAGCAAATTTGCTGCCGCATTTGAGATCATGGCTGACGGAATAATGACTCAGTTTTTCCCCACTGCATTCTTCTCGATCGGAGCAGTAACAATCCTCTTCCTTTATAACAAATTGCTTGGACTCGCATTAGGACTGTGGCTCATACTATTTCTTTCTTTTCTCTTCTATATGGGAAGACGACGGCGACCACTCCGTTCCGCGAGGGCCGACGCAGATAGCAAAATGATAGGGTCTCTTGCAGATGCAATCTCTAATCAAAACACCATCGCTCTTTTCTCTGGAAATACTCATGAACGCTCAATTTTTGGAAACGTGGTGGAACATTGGCGGCGTGCTACCATGCGCTCGTGGAACATGGATGAGTCAATCTGGTCCGTGCTGGGATTTCTTATGGTAAGCATTAATGTAGGACTTCTCGCGGGTGCAGTGGCGCTCTGGAAGCAAGGATTGGTTACGGTGGGAGATTTTGTGCTTATTCAAAGTTATTGCATTTCTCTTTTTGAGCGACTCATCACCATTAACCGTGAACTACGGCGATTTTTCGACGCACATGCGGACGCAACAGAAATGATAGAAATCTTACATACCCCTCATGAAATTCAAGACCGGCCCGGTGCTCGTGCCCTTGCAGTCACACACGGAGAAATCTCTTTCAATAATGTGGATTTTTTCTTTTATGCAAATCATCCCGTACTTAAAAATTTTAACCTCACCATCCGCGCCGGGGAGAAACTCGCACTCGTGGGACCGTCTGGTGCGGGAAAATCTACTGTAACAAAACTTCTTTTACGTCTCTATGATGTCTCAATAGGGCGCATTATTATCGATGAACAAGACATTGCTGTGATATCACAAGACAGCCTGCGTAATGCAATTGCTTTTGTTCCTCAAGAACCCATTCTCTTCCATCGCACACTTATGGAAAATATCCGCTATGGTAGAAAAGAAGCAAGCGATACTGAGGTAATGGATGCGGCGAGGAAAGCACACTGTCACGAATTCATCGCCAAACTCCCCGAGCAATATCAAACCTTTGTTGGTGAGCGCGGTGTAAAACTCTCCGGTGGTGAACGTCAACGCGTCGCAATTGCCCGCGCAATCTTGAAAAACGCTCCGATTCTTCTTTTGGACGAGGCCACCTCAAGTTTGGATTCCGAATCCGAAGCACTTATTCAAGATGCCTTAACCACCCTCATGGGAGGCAAGACGGCGCTTGTTATTGCTCATCGGCTTTCTACTATCATGAAAATGGACCGTATTGTGGTACTCGAACATGGAAGCGTCGTTGCTGAAGGTACCCATCGCGAGCTTCTCACGCGCGGCGGTCTGTATCAGAAACTTTGGAGTATCCAAGCGGGAGGGTTTAGAGAAGAAGTCGGGGAAGAAACGTTCTCAGAGGAATCCGATACTCTTCTTAGTAGGGAATTCACATCAGAATCAAAAGAAGATAAAATAATATAAGAGTGACGAGGCTCTCTTGGGAAGATATTCAGAGAATAACGGATGAGCTTGCCATAAAAATCGAGACAAGTGGCTTCGTTCCGGATTATATTGTAGGTATCTACGACAGGCGGCTTGATCCCCCTTTATTTTATTGCCAAAAAGCTCGGCGATATAGATAATCTCCTCACTATATCTCTGCCACTTCAAAAGGGCGGATGGATAGTCTTTCCTTGGGGAAAAGCGGATTTCCCAGAATATTTCGATGCGAATGGAAAACCTATACCTTAATACAAATCGACAATACAGAAAGATAAATTTCACAAGAATTCGCCTCCCATAATTACCCCAAAATCCTCCATTTCTATGCTGGACGAGGAAAGTTCAATACGATAAGATGGAATCACATCGGGAAACCGATGAAACACCATTCCGGCGTAGCTCAATGGTAGAGCGAGTCCCTGTTAAGGACGAGGTTGCAGGTTCGAGTCCTGCCGCCGGAGC
>CAZKRG010000096.1:0-2377 GCA_964555255.1 uncultured Candidatus Saccharibacteria bacterium | reverse complement strand
GGACTTCGGGGCTCCGGGGCCTCAGACGAGGACGCGCAAATTCCCCCCTTAACCCCTCCTTTTGGCGCGTCCTCTATACAGGAACCTCTGCAAATCCTCGTAAAAAGACTTTCCCCATAGATACTTGTCCTTTTCACGCAGGCTTTTGCCTGTGGATTTCCTAACCTTCGGTAGAAATTCAGAAAAGTACTTTGTGATCTGATCTTTTCTGCCGGAGAAATCCTTAATGCCCAGTTGCTCCCGGACCCGCACATCATAGACGCTAAAGTCATTCGGATATAAAACGGTAAGGACTGCCGTGGCCATCGGCAAGCTAAAACCCCACCTTTCCAACATAAACCGCAGTTTGTCCTCGTTGGTAGAGGCAAAATGTATTTCGCGCGTCATCTTTTTTACTGCCGAGCTTAAATTCCTATCGAATTTCAACAATTTTCTCTTTATTGCAGTCTTTGCGCGATTGGCCTTCCAAATCACGATGCAAAAAAATTCCGCAGGGTAAAGGTAGCCGCGCTTCAAGAAATCGTTTCTTACCTCGCCGAACAGGTACTCTTCCAGTGAATAGAATTTTAAATAATCCATGATTTTGCTGTAGTTATTGTTAAGTATATAAGGTTTCTTGTCCTTGCCCAGCCCTTACCGTGCGCGGGCAGAGGTCTTAAAAACTCCCTTGAAAACTGTTAAAATTATTTTATGGCGCGGCGCAGATACAAAAACGATGATGGTTCAATATGGAGTATCGCTTATTCTGTTTCGGTTCTTTATGTTTTCTACCTAGTTTTCCTTTGGCTTACGAATAAACCTGCTTTCTGGCGTTGGTTTTGGTATGGCGTAATTTTCATAGCCGTTATCATTGGCGGAACTTACGCATGGTCAGAATTCCAATACAGAAGGAAAGAGAAGAGACTCAACACCCTTCTTGCGAGTCTCAAACAAGCCGGATTAGAGGAGTATGTCAAAAATTTCATTGCCCGCTTTGGGATGCAGAAAGGCAAGAAAGGCGACTGGATGTATCGCGGGCACAGCTTCGATTGGGAACGGCTCAAGGATTTCAGAAAAGTGTTAAACGAAAAAGGGATGCGTCTTTCTTATGACAAGTGGGACGATATATCCTCGATACTTCACTATTACATCCAACAAGACGAAGAAAATTTAACCCGCGAGAGTATCAGCTTGAACCCTAAGAAATTTACAGACCTTTCCGGGCCGGAGTTCGAGAACTTACTTTATCGCTTATTCAGCGCGATGGGCTACGCCGTTCAGAAAACAGGTAAAGTTGGCGATCAAGGCGGCGACTTAATTGCCAATATGAGTGGGCAGAGAATTGTAATCCAGGCAAAACGTTACACCGGAACGGTGGGCAATGCCGCAATCCAAGAAGCAGTAGCTGCGAAAAAGTTTTATGACTGTAACAGAATTATGGTTGCAACAAATTCCAGTTTCACACGAGAAGCTATCGAACTAGCTGAAGTGAACAGCGTCGAACTCGTTGGTGGTGAAAAATTAAGCGAGCTGCTACTACAATATCTTAAAGAGAGTTGGGGATAATAACTATCATGAACGAAGCCGAAAAAAACGAATATGAAAAATTGTGTAAAGAATTTGATAAGCGATTCTCCGAAGTTGTTGAAGAATTTAACGAGGCTGTTAAACGCTTAGGGAAAGAGACCGACCTTACGCGTATCAGATTGCTTCTAGCGTTCTCATTCCTAGAAATTATTTGCAAAGTCTACAACCGATACTACGATTTGAAACTAGGTAACAAAGCATTACTCGAAAAATGGATTAAGGATTATTGTCTTGCGTCGAAAAATTCTTTCTACACTAGTCATCCATATCTTAACCGGACAACGGAAACGCATTTGTATCAGTTTCGGTGTTCCATTGTCCATGCATTTACTATGCCGGCACCAGAAAGCGGCACGAGTATCGCTGTGCCTAATGGAGACGATACTGCGCCGAACATCGAAGCTTGGGATGCTAGGTTAACAGGAGCGGGCCACCGCGTAGCGTTTATTTCTGCTGGTTCCCTGATGAAACTTTTTATAAAAGGCGCAGAGACGTTACTTCATGAAATGATCGTACCTCCAGTTTCTGCAACCACTGATAATCTTGCGGGCATGAGACGAGTAGCTAACTGGCTTGAAGTAGAAAGCGCCCGACATGTAGATATTACTTAAAGGATATAACTTTGGCTCTCGGCCACGCGGCCTTGAGCTGATTTGTCTTATATTTTTGTAGGGGGAGGAATTTTGCGCGTCCTCGTCTGAGGCCCCGGAGCCCCGAAGTCCCGCAGCAGCGGGACGAGGGGCGGAGGGGCTGAACACGGAGTATTGTCGGGTTTGAAGTTTCGGAAGAAATCCAGCAATGGCGGGCTGGA
>CAZKRG010000095.1:0-2394 GCA_964555255.1 uncultured Candidatus Saccharibacteria bacterium | reverse complement strand
CTGAAAGTAGATTTGAGGCGAGGTATCCGGATACGGCGGTGTCGTATTTTTCTTTTTCAAAGTGCGCATTCATATCTTTGCACCATGAGCGAAGAGCATCGCCGATATCAATAAGAGGTGAACGGATACAGCATATGTCGAAATCAAGCAACGCACTCACCGTATTTTTTTCGAAAAGAAAGTTAGTTATTTTGGGATCTCCATGGATTATCTGGGCGGGGAGATTTTCCGGAAGGAGATTATTGGGGATTTTCTCTAAGACAAATTCTATGGATTCCCGGATTTCAGCAACGTTTTTCTCTTCGGCAATATATTTAGTGTCATGGAAGTGTGGTATTGAGCCCTCACAGGGATGAAGTAGTTTTTTGAGGAGCTTGTGGGTTTTGCCGAGAATTTCTGCTGCAGAACGTATTTGACCAAGAGTGGAAACCGTGACTGAAATTCCAGGGAGATAATGGGTGAGCCGCCATACGCTGCCCTCGGTTTCATAATAGGGGTTGTTTTCCAAGGAGAGAATGTAGGTAGGTACCGGAATGCCAGAAGTAGAGAGATGTTCAGTGATCACTTTCGCATTCTCGCATATTTGCGGAGTCACAATGGGATGTAATTTCTGCAGGATATATTTATTTCCCCCTTTCTCTACGAGGAATGTTTGATTTACGAGTCCGATAGCGATCGGATGGACAGTGTAGGGAGGAGTAATTCTGAACTGAGCGAGTATTTTTTCCTGCACCATCGAGATCAATAGAGAATGTCGAGCAGCTCTTTGAGGGTAGTAACCGAAGGAATCTTACTTTTCTTTGTAGTGGGTTCGGGGTTGAAGAGGATATATTTGAGTTTCGGGTATGTATGCATCACGCGCTCGGTTTCTTCTTGGCTGTCATTTATGAAATAGGTATTTTCCGGGAATTTCATCTTTTCCATTGCTTCTTCTTTCCGTCGGTACACTACGTGTACTTCGTCGAAAAAAGAATTGAGACCTGTTTGGGTGAGTTTTGTGTTTTGAAAACGTTCGAATCCCATAGTGAGGAGAAGGAGACGGTATCCACGTGCGCGGAGAGTTTTGAGCACCTCTTTGGCGCCTCGGATCAGGTGCTTTTCGAAAGAAGAAGAAAGAAAACGATATACTGCATCCAAAGAGGAGATTCTCTTTTCTTTTAATAATTCTTCGCAGTGGGCGAGCATATCATAGTTGCCTTTATGAGGAGTGGTGAATGTGAGGAGGGCGGATTCCGCTTCGGTTCTTTTTAGGCCGCTTTTTTCGAGCGTGGCCACAATTTCTTTTTTCAATTCAGTTGTATCGAAAAGAGTGTGGTCGAGGTCGAAAATCGCGGTTTTGTTTCCTTGCATGGCCGGATTATAGCATGGTGGGCAGGGTTTATGGTGTAGGGTATGGGGTCTAGGGTGTTGATTCCCACCGTGTTGACAGGCATCGTTATTTCCTTATACTTTACCCTTGCGAGTGTTTGGTGAGCCCCTCGGGACTACCCTCGGGACATTATCGAACCATGATCATGACTGAAGTTTCACAAATGAATATCGGAACCTGGAAAGTTTTTTAGTTGTTCCAATTGCGTTTTAGCAATTCGTACAAATTGCATTCAGTTTATGAAACCCACCTCTGGTGGGCACATTAAACTTTTTTTCGAGGATTTGATCCTGGTCCAGGATGAACGCTGGCGGCGTGGATAAGGCATGCAAGTCGAACGGTTCCGAAGCCGCAAGGTTTCGGAATAGTGGCGAACGAGTTAGTAACACCCTGGTACGTACCCCGAAGTCGGAAATAGCTCATCGAAAGGTGAGGTAATGTCCGATGGTCTCGCAAGAGTAAAGTCGCAAGACGCTTCGGGAGCGGCCTAGGTCCGATCAGCTAGTTGGTAGGGTAATGGCCTACCAAGGCTACGACCGGTAGGGGAGGTGAGAGCCTGACCCCCAACGACGGGACTGAGACACGGCCCGTACTCCTACGGGAGGCAGCAGTCGAGAATATTCGACAATGGGCGAAAGCCTGATCGAGCGACGCCGCGTGCAGGATGAAGGCCTTCGGGTTGTAAACTGCGGTAGTCCGTGAACAAATCGCAAGATTGAGCGTAGCGGACGGAAAGAGGTTGGTAACTACGTGCCAGCACCCGCGGTAATACGTAGACCTCAAGCGTTATCCGGATTTATTGGGCGTAAAGAGCATGTAGGAGGTCCGACGCGTTTTTCGTTAAAGACCACTGCCTAACGGTGGAAATGCGGGAAATACGGTCGGACTTGAGGAGGTTAGAGGTGCATAGAACGCACGGTGTAGGGGTGAAATCCGTTGATATCGTGCGGAATACCAAAGGCGAAGGCAGTGCACTGGGACCTTCCTGACTCTGAGATGCGAAAGCGTGGGGAGCAAAAAGGATT
>CAZKRG010000094.1:0-2423 GCA_964555255.1 uncultured Candidatus Saccharibacteria bacterium | reverse complement strand
GAGTTGGTACATGGCTTTATGATATCGCCGCTGTACCAACTGGGTTGGATTACCCCATACCAACGTGCGAATTGGTAAATTATACTAAAAAACGAAATCGCCCGAGCAGGTTTCCCCGCTCGGGCAATCGTGAATCATATTCTTGATCCCTCGGGATCAAAGTACTCACCGCAGTTGAGACATTTGAGTCCCATGCCATCCGCTACGACTTCATGTCCGCATTCGGGACAGCACAAACGTTTTGCCCCGAAACAAACCGGAGGATCGAGCGGATCTTCCGAAGGGCGCGCCTTCTTGACCTCCACGAAGATCGGGACGATCACCGTTTTAGGTTCACATGCTCCGACAATACGCAGACTGAGCCGGAGCTCCAATCGATGTCTTCCCTCGAAAAGGTGCGGGGTGAGGGTGAGATGGAAAGTGTCGCCTGTACTGACTTTTTCTTTCCAAATACGATCCTTGCAGGCTGGAAAATAGCCGCCGTTGACCTCAAATCCCACGGACAACTGAACACCTCCAGCAGATACAGAGAACTCTTGCCCATCTGCTCTTCGTAAGCGAACCCGAAACGGGAACGGGACAGAATCGCCACTTTGGATGAAGAGCAGCCCCTGCTGATATTCCAGTTCCACAACTACTTGACCAAGGAGTTTTCCAAACTCCTGCACGTCCGCCGCCTGATCCCGAGCTTTTTGCTCCAGGAGTCGCCGCGTCGCTGCTTTGAGAAACGCCCGATGTATATCCGGAGCGGCGAAATCTTTTTGCTCCGATTCCACTAACTTCATCTCCGGGTCCGTCGCGCAATGAAGATTGGATATCCTTGATATTAAGTACAGTCGGCTCCAATCTCCTGCAGCTACGATGCGCCGGATAGCCCGTTCGAGTACGTGCCAGTCGTGCTCGTTATATGGCGCCGAACTATGGACGGTTAAGAAGTGTTGGAGTTGGTTGGAAATCCTCTCTTGATATAGTCCACTGCACCAATAGAGCCAAGGGGCTATTTTCACCATGTTGTTGATAGGATCATCCGCAAGAAAGGAGAGTTCTTGGTCCAGTAAGAACCGGAACGCCCGTATGATCTCTTGGTCAGATCGGAAACCTCCTCTAATATCCGCGTACCATGTGATTACTTTTTCCATTTCCTTTACAGGACACTCTCCGGAACCCATAGCTATTATTAAGGCCTCTACCCACTCTGATTCGATTCCTTCAACTTCAAAAAGGGGAATCCTCACAAGGTTCTCCAGATCTTTTTCGAATTCTTCGAGAGTTCGAGATGAGAGTACCGCCTTTTGCGGATATCTCCTCCGGTCCCGCTCCAGAAGTTCTTGGGACGTCAATTTCGGCAACTGCAAAACCGGCCGATCGGTTTTTTCTGTTGTTTCTTTCATTTTTTCCTCCACCCAGCGATGCGCCGGGATTTGTTGAAGGTTGTTAAGTTTACTACATCCTGCAATGCGCAGGTGTCTTTGTTGTACTCCCACCTCTCAATACGGTCAATATTATTCCTAATAATAGCGGCATCAGCGGGCACTCTTCATGTTTGTGTGGGCGGGCGAACCCCGTAAAGTTCCGCCTCGCGGAACCACAGGGCGACATCTTAAAATCAAACATTGTTTATTGAAGAAGTTTTGTTATAGGACAAAGGTTGTGCTGATGGGGACGTGCAGGGCAATACTTCCTGCCATAGTCGATGAGGAGATATGTCGCCTTGAACCAATCCTTCTTCGGGATAATTTTCATAAGATCCTGCTCGATTTTCTCTGGAGTTTTTTCTTTACTTAACCCCAAGACTCGCGCGAGGCGCTTTACATGGGTGTCCACCGCAATTCCTTCGACTACTCCGTACGCATTTCCGAGGATTACATTCGCACTTTTCCTTCCCACGCCGGGAATCGTGAGCATTTCTTCCATGGTTTTGGGGAGTTTCCCGCCAAATTTCTCTTTCACTACTTTCGCGGCGGCGAGGATATTCCGTGTTTTTGCCCGATAAAATCCACATTGTTTAACATCTTTCTCGAATTCCTGGGGCTTTGCCCTCACATAGGCATCGAGCGTCGGATATTTTTTAAAAAGCGCGGGAGTAACTTCATTTACTTTTTTGTCCGTACACTGGGCGCTTAATTGCACCGCGACGAGCAATTCCCAGTTGTTTCTATATTGCAACGCGATGTGTGCGTCTGGAAAAATCCGTTTGAGCCGCGCGAGAATTAATTTTGTCTTTTTCTGGAACCTTGGGAGTTCCTGTGGAGAAATCATTATATGAATTTATGTAATCATTTTTCATGTCATAGCTTTAGAACCGCGCTCCGAACGTTCCGAACTATACCATGAAAAGATATAGCCATTGTACTAAAATTTCCTCTGATTAATTAGGTACTTGACCATTCTCCTTATTTTATTACTTACCGCATTATTGACGA
>CAZKRG010000093.1:0-2426 GCA_964555255.1 uncultured Candidatus Saccharibacteria bacterium | reverse complement strand
GGCCCACCTGCTTCGCGAGGAGGATGTGCTCGCGCGTCTGCGGCATCACGCCGTCAGTCGCGGCGACCACGAGGACTGCGCCGTCCATCTGGGCGGCACCGGTGATCATGTTCTTGATGTAGTCAGCGTGTCCGGGAGCGTCCACGTGCGCATAGTGGCGCTTTTCGGACTCATACTCCGAGTGATGCAGCGCGATCGTGATACCGCGCGCTTTTTCCTCCGGAGCGTTGTCGATCTGGTCGACCCGTTCCTCTTTTTTCGCAAGGCCCTTCTTGAAAAGCACGTGCGTAATGGCCGCGGTGAGGGTCGTCTTGCCGTGGTCAACGTGTCCGATCGTGCCGACGTTCAAGTGCGGCTTGGATCGGGAAAATTTTTCTTTTTCTGCCATAGTTTTATTTTGATTTGATTAAATTTTTTTAAATTGATTGGCGCCCAGCACCACTTTTGTTTAATCTGTTGAAAATATTCTTCTCTAAAAAAGCTTACCCAAATTAAACAAAAGTGGTGCTGGGCTGGTTATTTTCTCTCATGGCGTTCGCTAGGCGCCGGTGCGCAGCTCGGTTGCCGCGCGATGACCTCCCAACACAAAAAAAGAACCGTAAGCCAATCGACCAGAAGAGGTTCCTCAGCCGGGAAATCGTAATAGCTATTCTAATCCGCAGGCTCCGCTATGTCAAATCAGCTCCCAATGCAGGAACTGAAACCAAAAGACCCATCACTGGGTCCTTTGCGAAATCCGAATAGGGGTCCAGATCCGACTTGGTAATCGAGATCTGCGGGGTTTGATCCCCCATACGGTCCATCGCCCCGTGGAATTATCTTATCGCTTCTCCCCATCGCCTAACCTTAAAATTTTCTTGAGCATCATGTCAAAGCCGGGCAGTAATTTTAGTTTTCTGGCTCGCGAAAAATTTATCCACACATAATTCTTTGCTTCCCAATCCAACTTTATTTTATTGGTTTTCACACGCACCAACACTGGATGCACTATCCATGTCTTTCTGTATCTTGGTTCCTCTTGGTCGAATATCTCCCCGAGCTCCATAGAAATTATATCTCTGTTCTGGATACCAAGTTCTTCTCGCAGTTCATCGCAAACTTTCTCCGCAAGACTCTTTGCATCATCAAGAAACCCGGAAATGCCGTTCCAATAGCCAGGATAAAAATGCAAATCTTTGCTTCTCTGAACGAGTAGGATTTTATTCTCATGCTTCACTACGCAATTCACCACGGGAGTCCAACGGATATTATGAAAATCGACTTGCCCCCGCTTAAGCTTGAATTTTTTTCTCGCCATTTATTGTTGTGCGGAAGTGATATGTTCCTCGCCATACCGCAAGCTTCCTCCCACTTTTTTGCCGGGGTTGAAAATGTTCTCGGGGTCAAAGATGTGTTTCACCTCCACGAATAGTTTTGCGATCTCCGGACCGTACATTTCCTCAAGATAGGGCGTGCGGATGATGCCATCGTTATGCTCGGCGGTGATGGAACCCTTGTATTTGAAGATAAGCCGGTAAACTTCTTCAGAGATCTTCGGGATAAGTGCGCGAACGCGCGGATCCTTCAGGTCCATTAAAGGAATGATATGGAAATTGCCGTTCCCGGGATGGCCGGCAATCGTATAGATGAGGTCTTTTTTGTATTTGTCCAAAACTTCATTCACTTTGGGAAGAACTTCCGGCATATATTCGGGTTTCACAATAAAATCGTCTATGAACGGCGCGGTGTCTTTGCCTGTGGTGTTATTGTGGAGGAGCGCGAAGCTCTGCCGCCGGATGGTCCAGTATTTTTGTTCCTCTTTTTCGTTCTTGAGCGTCCGCACCTGGACGCCGGGATGCGTTGTGGCGAACTGCGCCACGTCGTCGCGGAGCTTGCCGATCTTTGCCACGAGTTCCTCTTCGTTGTCGCCCGCAAGTTCCACGAGCACGATCATCTTCGGCATGCCGCCCTTCAAAACCATCCACGCTTCCGGCAGGAACTGCAAACCCAAAGAAATGATATTCCCCTTCATGGAACTCAAGACCTGCCGCCAGAGCTTCACCGCAACCTGGATGGTCTTGTCGTCGTATGATTCGATGCTCTCCGGTTTGAACTTGAGCACTTCTTCCACCAGATCGCCCGCCGGTTTGAGGTCCTTCAAAAAAATGACGGCCATGCGCGAATGTTTTTTTGCTTTCACCAATCCGAGCTTTGCTTCCGTGAGAAGGCCGAGCGTCCCCTGCGAACCGACGATCAATTTGGTGAGATCAAAAACACCGCGCTTCCTGTCCCACACGTTCCACAAATAATATCCGGCTGAATTTTTTGAAACGTCGGGTTTGGCTTTTTGGATGGCATCCCAATGCGTTTCAATGAGGGCTTTTATTTTGCGGTAGATGTCCCCTTCTAAATTATCCTCCTTCAGTTTTGCCTCAAGCGCTGCGCCG
>CAZKRG010000092.1:0-2462 GCA_964555255.1 uncultured Candidatus Saccharibacteria bacterium | reverse complement strand
GCAGAGGACGCCCTAGCGGAAATGCCCGAGGCGCAAATTCATGTGCACTTGACCCGCCCCCTCCCGTTCGCGTGCACTTCTGCCCGTGAAGGCCAAAAGGGTTCACGGGCAGGAGCTCCCATCGAGGTTAGCTAGGCTAGTCTCCCTTCAAAGATTTGATCGCTTCATCAATACCTTTCTCCTGTATTATTCTGTCCAACTCAATAATAAAGTCAGGTTTATACGCTTCTGCAATCTCTAAACGAAGTTGTCTCCATTGTTTTAGTCTCTCCTCCTCAGCTTGGTTGGGGTCGAAACTTTCAAAATAGGTATTCAAGAAGATTTGGAGTGGGATTTCTTTCTTGCCCTTAGTCCTCAACAATTCAAGCAATTCAAGTTCCTTTTTATACGCAGCATATTTTCTTTCTTCGCCCGTTAATTCTAGCGTTAAATGATCAGTCAGAGCTTCGTTCAACCACCAAAATCTTTTGACTTTTTTACCTACATGACTCAAACCGATTTTCTTATGATCAAACTCGGCGAGATGTTCTGCACCTTCCTCATATTTCATTACCACTGTTTTACCAGAAAGCATGTGTAAAACTTCATGGCAAAAAGTGTGGAATAATTCTGCTCGGCCTTGCTCTGCCATTCGTCGATATTTTTCCGCAAGTTCCTCCATGTTAAAACCAGCAAATGCTCCCGACATTCGTTCTGCGTTCTTTGCGTCCTCTGCCCATTTTGGCGCATGTATATATGAATCCATTAGATGGGACGCGATTGAAATCGTGTTATCGTTCGGTTTGTAATTACCTCTATTATTTTCGAGTATTGCTTCTGTTGGATCCTTCAAAACAAAAGCTGTTTGATCAATCGCTTGTCGGATTTTTTCTTCAGGAATTGTCAGAGCACCCCTCTCAATTGCAGAATGGGCGGCCTCAAGAAATTTTTGCTTTATTTCAGGCAATACTTTTTCCTGAAAGACTTTGAGTTTTTCAAAATATGTTTCTTGATTTCGTTTCAATATTCTTCCCCATAATTCCATAGAAAATTCTTGGCCATGCTCGGCTCTCTCCAATAAAGTTTTTATGATAGTTTTACTCATGGGAAGTCTACCCTTCGGCATCAAGGCAATAAGTTCCTCCCTTATAGAAGGTTCCTGCATAGCTTCCGACATAAGAAAGATGGTGCTTCCCTTGGTACGAGGATTTTTTTCCAAGGCCAAATAATGCTCGAACGATTTATGAAGCATTTCTTGGCTGCGCTGCTTCAATTCCTCAATACGTTTAGCTTCTGTGGATTCCGGATCGTCTGATCTTGGTTGTTCCTTTAGCCTCTCAATTTCAGCCTCATTCATACGAAGCATTGTGAGAACATAACTTCCCCAAGATTCGTCACCGCTAAGATTCTCGACATAAAATTTCATGTCTTCTTTGAACCCTTCGTATTTATTTGATTCTGGAGAAATCTTTTCGAGCATATTATTTCCACTGTGGTGGCGGAAGCCATCCATCGCCTTCATCGTTTTCTTGATGATAATCTGGGTCAGGGTCCTGAACTAATTTTTTTCGGAATATCTTATCGTCTGGATATGCATGTTTCCAACCCGTTGGATCCTTGAAAAACTCGTTCAGAGAATAGGCGATATCGCAAATCTCATCGAAATAGCGAACGTTTATTGCAATATCCCGCATAGAAGCTTCGGAACTCAATTTTGATTTCATCCACTTCTGAGCTCCGCCGGCCGCAAGTAATTCTTCAATCAGCGGAAACTCTTTTTTGAGAATGCTTTGGATCTGATCCTTATCATCAGATTTTTCCGAATTTGACCAATGATGATCAACCGCGCTGGCAGTCTCATCGAGATGTCTTTCCCATTCCCGTTTGGCGAGAAAAGATTGTTCTTCTTTTGTGGGTTTCCATTCCACTCTACCCCATTCCGGCATGTGTTGAAGAGAAGCTGTCACGGCATGGGAAATTTTATTTCCAAATACTCTGCTTCCTTCTATTTCTCTATCTTCTTTTTGATCGAAGAGTCTCGCTGTCCATACATGCCCCGGTGTTTCTGGCCCATCCGGTTGTCCCACAGCCGCAAAATCAACCTGAACGCGATATTTTCCGTTTACTAGCTTCTCATCGAAATTCTCAATTTTTTCCGGTTTTTCCGCAATCCATTCTCCTTGGCCTGGATCCCAAGCGCCAAATCCATCGCTATATCGCCGACCAGCAATAAAATCAACTCCTTGATCAAAATCTTCTTGAAGTAGAGCGTCATCTTCTCTATCAGAAAATCGCTTGCCCACTTTAGCAACATGCTGATCCCAAAGATCAGAATCATCAAACCTTTCTTGGTGCGGATCATTGTCTTTTCCAGGATTTGACTCAAAGTTGTTCATACACATATTTTACGGCATTTTTAACATATCCGCAAAAATCAAAGCCCTCTCGCCCGCTTTTCCATACTGATTAAAAAACACGCGCGC
>CAZKRG010000091.1:0-2518 GCA_964555255.1 uncultured Candidatus Saccharibacteria bacterium | reverse complement strand
CTTCTTCTACGGGCCAAGTGGGTTTAGTATTATGGAAGGAGCTACAATAAATATATTTTCTTGCATATGCCTTTCCCTTTTTCCATTCAAAAAATAGCTGCCGTGTTGCGGGCGAGTACTCCGATTGCTGGTCTGGAGATTTCAGATTCCGCTCTTCACTTCCTTTCGCTGAAAAATAATATCCCCCGATTCTTGAGCATGAGGTTCCCTCCCGGACTTATGGAAGCAAACCGGATTAAAAACCGCCCCGTGTTGGAAGAGCTTCTGAAGAAATTTCGCCTGCAGGTTCTTGGCGCCGAAGCGTCAAAAAACAAAAAAGTGAGCGTAGTAGTTTCTTTGAGTTCCATCAGCATCTACAGTCAGGTATTCGGATTGCCAATCATTCAAGGAGAAAATTTAGAGAAAGCGGTTCAGTTGAATATTCAGATGGTGTCGCCGGTTGAAGTCAAAGAAGCTTATTCCGGCTGGCAATTGGTGGGGGAAGACAAAGATACGTTCCGGCTGGAGGTGCTTTCAGCGTTTATTGACCGGAATGTGGTGGATGAGATAACAAATGCACTTCAAGAAGCGGGCTTTATGGTGGTGGCAATCGAATCCAGGGCGCTGGCGCTTGCCCGCCTGGTGCGGCAGCGAGGGGCTCGCATAGATCTCTCAAAATCATACATTGTGGTGCACCTTGATTCCTCCGGAATGGATTTTCTCATTCTCCGCAAAGGCCATCTTTACTTCGAATATGCACATAGCTGGAAAGATATTCAAGATGAAAAACAGCAGGTAACTAAAGAAGCGTTCGAGGCGCTTTTAAAACGGAGTTTGTATCAAGTACTCAATTTCTACGGGGCGCACTGGCCGGAACCAATACGGAATGTGGTAGTTTCCGCGACGGCGTTGGGAGACGAGGTGGTAAAAACGATCGCCTCTAATTTTGGGTTGGAAGTGCAGATGCTCACCTTGGACGAGGGACAAATGACTCCCGAATGGTTTGTAGCGCTCGGGAGTGCCCTTCGAGGCCTTATGCCGCGAGGAGAGGATCGGGATATTAGTCTTCTCGGCGTGGGTGCGCAGGAAGGTTTTCGGCGAGAGCAGTTTCTAGAGTTTATAAATTTTTGGCGAGTGGTATTTCCTGTTGTTTTGGGGATTTTTCTCATTACCTTTTTGAGTGCAGACATATTTCTTATTAATCTCCGCCGATCCTTAGAATCCCAAGGAGCTTTCCAGATCAAATCGAAAGAACTTGCGGAGATCGCCTCTCTTCAGGCACAGGCGGTCCAGTTTAATAAAACAGTGAGTTTGATCCAAGCAGCGGACCAGTTGCGGATTCCTAGAGGCCCTCTTGTCGAAAAACTTTCCAGTCTCTTCGAAGCGCGCAGCATCCAATTGAACCGCCTTTCATATCAAGACGGTTCACTTCCCGTCCGCGTAAGTGGGCAGGCGAGCACGGAAGATGCTATTCTTGATCTGAAAAAGGAAATGGATAGAGACCCTGCATTGAGCAACATTGAGTTGCCACTCACGGGTATTAAAAAAGAGGGGGATGGTTATTCGTTCTCCTTAAGCTTCTCCTTAAAAAGCTGATTTCTGCTGTCACTCTCGGTAAATTATGGCGTGAGTTCGATTCGGGGAACGAGAACATTTACCGGCACCATCGGCAGTTTGGGCACCTTGAGCGGTACCTAGAACGAAACTGGTACAGAAGGAGGCAGCGGCTCGTGATCAGCCGCCACCGGCACAGGAGAAACTTCTACTACCCAATCGAATGCAAATCTCTCGCGGAGTGAGATGGCAAATATCCTTCAAAACATGAAAGCCACGCTTCAGAATTTCCAAAACTCACTCGCGCAGTAGTACAACTTTTCATCCCCGATCTAATCGGGGATTTATGGAAAGGAGCGGGAATGACATTATGACAAAAGTAAGTCAGCAATTTCTTCCGCAACCCGTGCGAGCTTTTTCTGATCCTCTCGAGAAATAGAGGTAAGCACGAACGCCCCCGCCTTTTGGCGGGTGTGTTCTTTGTGAGGGCGAATGCCTATGCGAATTCTCCAAAAGTTTTCGGTGCCGAGGGCTTCGGTGGCGGAAAGCACTCCTTTGTGTCCCGCCGCTCCTTTTCCAAAAGCGTATTGAAATGTACCCAAAGGAAGATCGCTCTCGTCATGCATGACCGCGACCGCTTCGGGAGGAACTTTAAAAAACGCGCACGCTTCCCTCACGGCAATGCCGGACTCGTTCATGAAAGTGAGCGATCGGACAAAAATAAAATGGGCGCCTTTGGCGTAGGTGAAATGCTTCCGCGGCGCTTTTTGAAACTCCGGCGCGCCATCGCGCCTGGCGCAAATCTGGAGCGTCAGCGCCCCCGCATTGTGATAGGTATGTTTATATTCCTGCCCGGGATTACCAATGCCTACAATGAGGCGAATAGAGGAAAGGGGAAGATTCATAAAGGTTTTCTTGAATTATACACTGCTTCATTTTCATTGAGGATACGATAAGGAAAAGGTAGAGGACTGCGAATCTGAAC
>CAZKRG010000090.1:0-2604 GCA_964555255.1 uncultured Candidatus Saccharibacteria bacterium | reverse complement strand
GGCGGAGAGGGTGGGATTCGAACCCACGGACGGCTTTTAGACCGTCACAGGTTAGCAACCTGCTGCCTTGAACCGCTCGGCCACCTCTCCCTGGTGCCACTCAAGAATACATAAGTAGATTGAGTTTATCAACGTTTTGGCGTATAAAGGACTAACAGCTCAAACTGATAACTTATAACTAATAACTGGATTATTTGCCTATGACTAATAACGAAAAAAACCTTAAACCTCGGCCGCCGGTGGTGGTCGTGATGGGACACGTGGATCATGGCAAGACCACGCTTTTGGACTACATTCGCAAATCGAATGTCGCCGCGCGAGAAGCGGGAGGAATCACCCAAGCGGTAGGGGCGCACGAAATTGAACACGGAGGAAAGAAAATCACGTTTATTGATACGCCTGGACACGAGGCGTTTATTTCGATGCGGTCGCGCGGCGCCGCGATTGCGGACTTGGCGATTCTCGTGGTGGCGGGTGACGAAGGTGTGAAGCCGCAGACCAAGGAAGTGATTGGCATTTTGGAGAAGAGCAAAACCCCCTTTGTGGTGGCGATAACGAAGGTGGATAAATCGAGCGTGAATATTGATAAGGTGAAGAATGAACTTACCGAAGCCGGTGTGTTTCTCGAGGGGTACGGAGGGCAGGTGAGTTTTCACGGAGTGTCGGCCAAGACCGGCGAGGGAGTGAACGACCTTCTCGACCTCGTACTTCTCGCGGCGGAAGTGGAGGGACTTACGCATGATCCCTCGGCGGTGGCCTCGGGATTTGTGCTTGAAGTAAAAAAGAATTCTCGGCGCGGCATCGAAGCGTCGGTAATTGTAAAAAATGGAACTCTGCAGCGCGGAGCGCTTATCCATACTCAAGCTGCGCGAGGCCGCGTAAAAATTTTGGAAAATTTTTTGGGAGAGCCGGTTTCCACGCTTGAACCATCCTCGCCTGCGCGAGTGATTGGGTTCGAAACGCTTCCTAAAGTGGGAGAAGAATTCCGCGCAGAAGAGGGAATGGCGAAAATTATAGAAACGAAAAAAATCCCCCGCCCTGCAGGCACCCCCTTTACGAAGGGGGAAACGATCCCTACGCTCCGGCTTGTGTTAAAAGCGAGCGATGCGGGATCACTCGAAGCGCTTTCGCTTATTATCTGCAGCTTGCCGCTCAAGGAGGCGAAGATTGAGGTGCTTGATGAATCTGTGGGAGATATTACCGACGGAGATGTGCAGAGTGCGATTGCAACCGAGGCTACGATCATTGGATTTAAGAGCAAAGTGGAGAAGAGTGCGCGAGGGATGGCAGAGACGCATCGTGTACCGATTGTTACTTCGGTGATTGTGTATGACTTAGTGAAGGCGGTGGAGGATACGGTGAAGAGTATCGGGAAACCGGCGATAGTGGGAGTGATGGAGGTCCTTGCCGTATTTAATGGAGACAAGTTGGATAAACAATTAATAGGAGGAAAGGTGATCGAGGGAATATTCAAAAATAAAGGAACATGCGAAATCGTACGGATGAAAGACGGGCAGGAAACGGTGGTGAATTCGGGACGCATTATTAATTTGCGCGATCGCAAATCGGATGTGCCGCAAGCAGAAAAAGGAAAGGAGGGAGGAGTACTCGTTGATGCCCCGATTGCAATTCAGAAGGGAGATAAATTAGTAATTCGCGAGAAACGTTAATCAACTAATAGCGAAAAAATTAAACGGATTTACGAATTAGTAAATTCGCAGTCCATTCGATATTTGTTGATACATCCATGAATCATCGGCCTGATCGAGTAGCGAGTCTTATGCAGCACGAATTGAGTGACCTCGTACTCCGGGAACTCGAGTTTTCTGGGGCGCTTGTTACGGTGAGCGGTGTAGAGGTGAGTAAAAAGTTGGATTTCGCGCGCGTGATGGTGACGGTGCTGCCCGCAGAAAAAGAAGGAGAGGTACTCGATATTCTCCGTAAAGCACACGCCGAACTTCAATTTAAACTGGGGCGGAAGTTGAATATTAAGCCGATGCCGCAGTGCCGGTTCGAAATTGACCATGGAGGAGAGAATGCGGCGCGGGTGGAGAGGAATCTTATGGAGGACAAGAGAGGTGAATAAATAGGGTTGTGATATAATTACTATTGCAGGGTAATTCATTACCACTTTCAAATGGGTATAAAATACTCCGTCAACGAGCGATTTTTTGAGGAATGGAACTCGACCATGGCATATGTGTTGGGATATTTCTATGCTGATGGAAGTATGTATCCTTCTGCGAGAGGGAAATATGTGTTAGTGACGAGTATTGATGAATCTACAATCAAGAAAATCAAAAAGTGGTTAGATTCAAAACATACCATAAGGATAGAACCTCCGAAATTGGCCAAATGGGAGAAGAAGGTTGTATCTCAGAATAGGGAATGCAAAATTGTATGATTCTTTGATTGCACGAGGGATGTATCCTAATAAGTCCTTAACTATTCGTATGCCGGAGATCCCTAAAAAGTTTTTAAGAGATTTTGTACGAGGAAATTTTGACGGAGATGGATGTGTGTATCTTTATCGATCTCGTGGGGTAAAAGGAAAACTTATCCTTCGAAAGCTCTCGGTGATATTCACGAGTGGTAGTCGGGATT
>CAZKRG010000089.1:0-2612 GCA_964555255.1 uncultured Candidatus Saccharibacteria bacterium | reverse complement strand
GATTACTAGCGATTCCGGCTTCATGGGGGCGGGTTGCAGCCCCCAATCCGAACTGAGACCGGGTTTGCTGGGATTGCTTCCGCCTTGCGGCTTCAGAACCCATTGTCCCGGCCATTGTAACATGAGTGTAGCCCAGGGCATCAAAGGGCCATGCGGATTTGACGTCATCCCCTCCTTCCTCCCCCGCTTTTGACCGCCAGGTCAAAAGCGTGCGAATCAACGCGAAAGAAGTCAGCGCGAAATAGTGCGAAATGTTTCGCAACTTTTCGCGTTCTGTGTACTTTTCGCGTATTTTCGCGCTTTTGCCTCGTAGGCAAAAGCGGGGGCAGTTTCCGGTGATACTTGTAACACCGGATAGGGGTT
Organism: uncultured Candidatus Saccharibacteria bacterium; assembly: GCA_964555255.1. Lineage (GTDB taxonomy): Bacteria > Patescibacteriota > Minisyncoccia > UBA6257 > 2-01-FULL-56-20 > VGJV01. The sequence goes on along the minus strand of CAZKRG010000089.1, from coordinate 2,249 downwards.
GCGCTCGTTACCCCAATTAAGGGAACGCCTCCATTCGTTTTTTCACGAATTAGACTATACCTTCATCCTTCATTGCAATGAAGGAGCTGGCGTGTGATAGAGATGTATTAAATTTCTATCTCATTCCGGCATTTCGCCGGAAATCAGTCGTTACGGGGTCAAGGAATTTTATATGCCATACTTGGTACGATGAATGCTCTGATATGTTCAGCTAATTTTCGAGTGTTTTTCGTTCCAATCAAAATTTTTCCGTCTTTCTTTACGATACTCGTAATATCGAAGTAATGAAAAAGCAGGTCGCGAATATACTCTCTACTTTTAGGATTAAATCCTTCTGTTGAAAGCAAAATGCGTCGCTTTTCCATCAAATGACCGTCATCCATATACCACACTGCCATACTGACGGGCGATAGTTCCAAATCAAATGGAATTATCTTTCTATCATTGGCATAAAATCTTTCTCTCCAACTTCTGAAAAACTGGCGAGTCCAAAACCGGTATGCAATCGTCATTTTATTATTCCGTTTATCAATCCGGACTATTTTTGTAGGCGGACCATACGAAATAGATTGCAACATTTTATATTTCCACTGAATGTAATCAAGTTGCGATGCACTATGTTCTATCTGAATTTGGCCACGCTTAGTAATATATGCGTCACCAAGAATACAGCCAATCAGAATATCGCGCTGTTTTTCAGTAAATCTAAGAGACAGATTCTTTCGTGCTTTAAGTATGAGCATCAATTCCTGACTTCCCTCGGTATTATATCGTTTTTGAAGCGATAACTCCACCGATATGAGCCAGATTTTTCATCTGCCTTTTCAGGCAAAGGCCGCGAAATGCGTTTCACGGCACGAGCTGACGACAACCATGCAGCACCTGTCGAGCGCATAACCGGTTAAGGTTATTCCGTTTCCTTTCGGAACGGCATTATGCGCTCGATTTCAAGCCCTGGTAAGGTTCCTCGCTTACCATCGAATTAAACCTCATGTTCCACCGCTTGTGCGAGTCCCCGTCTATTCCTTTGAGTTTTAGCCTTGCGGCCGTACTTCCCAGGCGGCGGACTTAACGCGTTAGCTACGGCACTCCGAGGGTCGATACTCGAAACACCAAGTCCGCATCGTTTAGGGCGTGGACTACAAGGGTATCTACAATGTTGTTACGAGAATCTAGAATCTAGAAAATAGAATCTAGAATTCGGACGAATCATTTCTGTTCGTCTCTCCGTGTCGCCACGGAGTTCGGACTATATCATGCAGTTCTTGGCGAAAGTTTCTGGGGCTACTTTGAGTTTGGCTCATTTCGCCCGCTTTTCTCCTTTCTGCCAAGGTGCTGCCTCGGCGTGTAGTCTCTGAGGATCCTCCGGCAAATCGCAAATGGCAAATCGCTTATCATTCACGATTTGCGATAGGCGCTTTGCGCTAAGCCGAAGTTTCCTGCTGGTTGTCCGCCCGCCTGCTATCGCCTACGGCTCAAGCCGTTGGCGGGCAGGCACCGGGCACATTGTTACTCAACCCAAAACCCATTCCAAAGTTTCAACCTGCGCTGTCGTAACTTTCAATTCCCTCGCGATGGCCACACGGAGTTGAATTTCACCGCAGCGATTCACGCGGTGATAACATTCCATCTCTCTACCTTGTTTCTTTTTTGTTTCAGCCAACTTCTTTTCAATTTCCTCTTTGGTTTTCATTTATTCACCTCCAATGATTGAGTAGTGCCGGATTCACGGATTTTCCAGTCCCGCAAGCCTTCCCCCGCACCGGCGCGACTGCCGATGCGACGTGACTCACGGATTCCCAATCTTCTCTAAGCTTCCAACGGCAAGGCCGCGGGATTGCGATTTTCTAAATCGCTTCGCTCAAAGAAAATCGGGAACATATAGCCGAGTTTTCCAAGCACATAACAATTTATGTGCTCGGGGACTACTGCTTCCCGCTACCCTAAGCGGGGATTGTTTTGCTCCTGCGAGCAGGTTCTTAAGGAGAAGCTCTCGGAGTCCCGATTTGCTTGGTCCGCCTTTGGCGGAAATCGGGACGAGAGGCAGAGCCGATTCACCGCTGGAGTGAATCGAGCTCGGTTCTCCGCAAGAATCTGCTCGCCTTAAAAAGCAAAACAATCACGCAATCCTTTTTGCTCCCCACGCTTTCGCGTCTCAGGGTCAGGAAGATCCCAGTGAGCTGCCTTCGCCTTCGGTGTTCCGCACGATATCAACGGATTTCACCCCTACACCGTGCGTTCCGCTCACC
>CAZKRG010000088.1:0-2629 GCA_964555255.1 uncultured Candidatus Saccharibacteria bacterium | reverse complement strand
CCACATTGACTTGACATCGATGGTAAGATATGCTATGTTATTTGCGGACGTGGAAAACTAGCGAGTGCTAGCGGATTCATGTCGGAAAGCACCTTGAAAAAAGTATGACTACAACTGTCGGTTATATGTGGAAAGTTGGACCAGTTTTCAGCGCCGTAGGGCCTGGCTGTGAGTGTGGCTGGGAGCAATCTCGAGAGAAGGCCTTGGCGGAAATCATCCGTCGCGTCAAGAGGGCCGAGATACCCCTAGACCTCCCAATTGCGGTTGCAGAAATCTGCACGGCAAACCCGGATGAGCTTCGAAGAGCGAATGAAAAAGCTCGCCGTAAATTCGAGGACTATCTCGCATGGAGTTTGTCTGCGGGGTGTCCCAGATTCCCAATCTCTGTAGAAGTAAAATTTCCCACAGAGGACGTGCTTGAAGAAGTGCGTCGTCGCGTCCAGTCTCGTACCACACGAAGGATAGCGCCATCTTCGATTCAGAAGCGCTGATGTTGTCTCACCTTTCAAAAAGCGTGAGCCCGGCATGCAGTCGCTTTGGGAATGATGACTTCCCGAGAACAAATAATCACAGGAGCTAGGTTCAATCCCAACCTCCGCCGCACACAGAAGTGTGCGGTTTTTTTGTATTCGCTCCGCGAATTCTTGGATTGAATGCCACCAAAGAAAAACTTGAAATTGTCAGCGGTGCGGCTCCGCCGCCTTTCGGATTTTTCGCGGGGGGTTCTCGCCGCCTGCGGCGGCGAAATGGGTTCGCACTAATTCAAGAATAGAGCACCAAAATTAAACACGAGCAGTGAACTCGCGCGTACGGTTCGCTGAGAGGCTTGTTGTATTAACAGTGTTTTAACTCTTCAAGCAAAGGTATGTCCACGTTGAAGGCGTTGGCTTCGCAACCATTACTGGATTGTATGGATATCCGCATGTGCATGCTCCCCCCACAGCAGAGGCGCTCCCAAACGAACGCACTGTTACACCATCGGAATAACATCCCCCGCCCACCGTGCCGGAATTATTCGCTCCAGGAAGATCCTTCCAGATCGCTTTTCCGCTAACACCATCGTAGGTAAGGACTCTCCCGTCGGCTTGCGTTCCATCTTGAAGATAGAAATTTCCCTGTTGCAACCTAAAATCCCCAAAAACTCCTAACCCATCGAGGACGGTGGGACCACCAGACACATCGAGCATCGCACTTATATTCGGTGTGGAATTTCCAATCGTAAGCCCTCCTATTTTAGCTTGCGCAATCCCCCCTACATTTAATGGGGCGGGAGTATTCCCTTGCGCAGGAGCAGCGCTTGGTCCTGACCACGTTTGAGCAAACACCGAAAACACCATTACTCCAAAAGTAAATCCGGCGAGGAGCATACCTATCGGGATAAGGCGAGCACGCATGAGTGAGTTTATATTGTAATTGTACCTCTACCTTCCTTGCCCGCAAGCGAGGATATGCACATCTATCATTTCTCTCACGGTATCAAAGAAACTTTGCGATGATGGATAATCCTACGACCACGGAATCGTATGGCATTACGCAAATATTTGAAACCGTTCGGCTAAAAATCAGAACTATTTCATCCCATCCAATCATATGCAGCATACACCCACTCGAGAAGATTTTTAGCTTCTCCAAAACGATCCTCTGACTTAAGAATTACTCCAATAATATATCCCTCACTATTTGGACTCTTCGCCGCGAATACGAATGCCTGATGCGCCTGTGGCGTCTCACCCGTTTTCCCTGCGAACACTTCTCCCGTGAACGTCTGCGAGGAAAACCCAAGCAAGGCATTGGTGGTATACACGTTATAGGAAATTCCTGCGCTATTGCGTACCTCTGCCTCCGCACTCATGACGATGCTTCGAAGCAAGGGATGATGTGCAAGTATTTCTCCAAAAAGCCTTGCTACATCCGAGGGAGAAAGTTCGTTGGGAACTCCTTTCAAAGGATCGAGCCCTGTGGCATTTACAATACGCGCTGAAGTGAGCCTCAATTGATTTGCCTCTTCGCGCATGCGCGCGAGGAATGATTCTCCCCCACCGGCATCCGCAAAGGATTGTCCTGCGGCATTTGAGGATTCGATGAGAAGAAGTTTTAGCATATCTTCCCGCGAGAATATTTCCCCTGTATACAGTTTGGATTGGGTGTCGAGTATGGGCTCCTTTTCGGCAAGAGGAGAGATGGGAATGGGGGTACCTTCTGGAAATACTTTTTCAACAGCAAGAGCGGTGAGAAGTTTCGTAATACTCGCGATGGGTCGTGGAGTTTCAGAGTTTTTTTCGAATAGTACTTTCAATGGCACTCCTTCTCTCACATACACCGCGATTGCTCCCTCTGCAGAGAGGGGGAGTTTGGGGAGGGCACCTTTCACTCGAGGGAATTCTCCCACTGCAGCGAGAGAAATCTTTTTCGCATTTGTATTTTCACTTGCAGTGGATGTTCCTGCGCGCATTTTTAAGGACGCGCTTCCCCGTGCAAAAAATATCGCGAGTGCGACAACTCCAAGGGCTATTCCAATCCATCGCCACCATCGGATCATATGATAAGGATACGGCGCATATATCGTTTCCCGCAAGAACTTCCGCAAATTTCCGCATATACTTGCCATAGCAAGTATATGCGGAAAATG
>CAZKRG010000087.1:0-2675 GCA_964555255.1 uncultured Candidatus Saccharibacteria bacterium | reverse complement strand
GGCGATTTTGTCATAGAAATTCGTTGTCATACTCAATTCGTGTGCATAGAAAAAGCATACCAAAAATACGCATAAATAAAAGGTTGTTTTAAGTTGCTATGAAACACTGAAGAAAACATCACTCTATATCTTAATCTTTTTTTCCGAATAAAAAAGAGAGTGAGCGGTTCACTCTCTACTTACGCCTTGCTTTCAGCGCATCTTTTGCGGCTTGATATGCGGGGGCGTCTGGGCAATAGATCATGCGCAGGAGAAGGCGCTTAAAAAATGAAAACCTTGCAAGAAAACATCGTAACTCTTCTTCCGACCAAGTTTCCATTAAGGCAAGACTTTTCCGATAAATATCCTGATACTCTTTTTGAGAATCAGGAAGTCCGGGATGTCGTACGAACATCATATACCTCCATTTCCTTGTGATATGGCGATAGCTTATTCTTAGGTACATTAACATGAAAAGTCAACAGAAAGAAAAATTGACTTTTTGAGTAGAAAGAGTAAAAACAGGGTAGACCCTTGACATTCTATGGCGGAGGAATACCGATGAAAGTGACCTTTGTGTATCCAAGGACCCAGTATTTCTACGGGCGCACGCCATATCTGCCGCTTGGTATCGGTTACCTTGCGGCAAATATTCGAGATCTGGCAAGCGATATCGAATGCATCGACGGTCAGATCCTCAAAGACGAGGAGTACGAGCAAGCGATTTCCGGGATTGATGGCGACGTAGTAGCTATCTCGGCAACCCTTCTGCAGATGAAGGAGGCATGCCGCATCACTGCCATGGTTAAGGCGAAACGGCCGTCAACTCCTGTCGTTATCGGCGGCTACGGCCCTCATTCCATGCCAGTGGAACGTCTATTCCAGATGGGTGCATTTGACGTTTTCGTTCGCGGAGAGGGCGAGCTCCTACTGCGACGCGTACTCGAATGTTTGGAGCGCAACGACAATCTCGCCCAAATCAAGGGCATTGCCTTTGTCCGCAACAAAGAAGTGATTGCCAATGGTCCAAACTTGGAACTACCGCAGCTCGACTCCCTTCCGCTACCGGACAGGGATTTGTTCGATATCCATCGCTACCTACAAACGTGGCGACAGAACGTCAACATGACGTCCTTGCACATGTTTACGTCGCGCGGATGTCCTTTTGGCTGCACTTTCTGTGACAAGCTGGTCACTGGCAGGAAATACCGCAGCCGGAAGCCAGAGCTAGTGGTTGATGAGATGCAGTGGCTCTGGCGACAGTATCGGCCGGATGACATATTTCTGTTCGACGACCTATTCACCCTGCGCAGAGAACAAGTTTCCGGAGTATGCGAGGAAATACGGCGTCGGGACCTGCCCATACAATGGAGCGCGCAAGGAAGGGTTGGATTGGTGAATCTGGAAACACTTTCCGCTCTCAAAGAGGCGGGCTGCACTGAATTGTTTTTCGGCGTTGAGTCGGGAAGCAACAGGATCCTTTCCTTTTTCAAGAAAGGATTCACGCGCGAACAGGTCATGAAAACTTTTGCAGCTTGCCATGAAGTAGGACTTCGTGCGGGGGCATACCTTATCGTTGGCGTACCAGGGGAAACGCGGGAGGACATCGACTTAACGATCGACTTGGTGCGGACCATCAAGCCAAGTCTGATAAACTTCTCTTTCCTCACGCCGTTCCCCAACACGCAACTCCACCAAGACACCGCTCAATGGATAGGCGAAAGAGACTGGACCAAGTGGAACGACCTCACAAATACAATCTACAACTATCCGTTTGAGGACGACCCGCGGGTTTCGCGGCAACGAATCCTTGATGCGTACAAACAACTCACTGAAGAAGGCATGGATTACAGTCCCTACCAATTGCTGCGATGAAGCTGGTAACAGCCTCATCTTTTTATTTTACGAAGCAAGATGAAAAAGTTTTTCGGAATTTTTCCAAAAAATCCTTTCTTTCTCCTCTTCAGACAGACCTAAAGAATTAATCAAGGCAATATGATCCTTTGCAGAACACATGGGCCAATCGCTCCCGAAAAGCACACTCTCGCTTCGACGCTTGAAAGTTTTGGTGAGTATCATCTTTACCCTTTCAATGCCGTCGCTTGCCTCAATTACTTCCCGGTCGGCTAAACCAGAGGTATCAAAATAGATGGTATCAATGCTGTCCGTAGCAGAAAAACAATACTCCAACCATGGCCAGAAATAATGGGCAATGACGATTTTGAGTTTTGGATAGAGTTTTGCGATTCTTACGATGTATTTAGGATCGTTATACTTTGCACATTTTTCATCTCCAGTATTTATCCCCGTATGAATCATTAGGGGGAAATCGTACTTTTGGCAGAGATTGTATATGGGATGCCATCTTTTATCGGTTGGATAAACAGGGTCGTGGCCAGGGAATATTTTAAATCCTCTGATAATTTTCTTTCCAAAGAGCGTCTCAATCCTTTCGAGATTTGCTCTATTTATTTCGTTAATCTGCAATGTTCCGAGCGCATACAATTTTGGTTGCTTCTTTATTAAATCAATCACTGTTCCAAGATCGGCACATGTAGAGTTGTGCAAATTATCGGGAATCATTATCGTAGAATCAATCCTATTCTTGCGCATATCCAGCAACAGCTTGTTCATTATTTGCGAGAATTTTTTCTTTTCCCCTGAATACGAAATATGCACATGGCAATCTATAATCA
>CAZKRG010000086.1:0-2862 GCA_964555255.1 uncultured Candidatus Saccharibacteria bacterium | reverse complement strand
TGGTTTTCGAACAGCGCCGCACTCCATTGACTCCCCACGAGAGAATACCTATTATTCGCCTTGGTTCGCTTACAAACACAAACAATCTGAAATTTCTGCACTTCCAATATAATATGAGACCGATAATCCAGCCCACCAAAGTATTACACCCTTTCGGAGATCCATCAGTTGAAATCCGCCTCTTTGGCAGAAACAAGGGTGCCACCGATTGGAACATCACCCCGCTCGGGAATGTCCTCCCTCCGCCCGGCAGTCCTCTGCCGGAGATATACGACCAGATCGCCAGTGTCGTATACGACGCAGGAGTACAGAAGGTTTTTGCCCCACGGCCCACGGAGTTCAACGCGCAACTTGTGGCCTCGGAGTCTCTTACTACCGTTCACGGCCCCAACTATCCCGAAGATCCCGAATATCATCTTTGGCGAAACTTCGTAACAATCCACCGGGGAGAAAACGCCGACGGATGTAACGTACCCGTAGAAACCGCCTTTTGGATGTCCATCGCGGACTCCCCCGTAATCATCGCTTGGTCCAAACGTTACCGCGCGCTCATCTGTGCGAATGGCGGACTAAACTCAATCGTGGACCGCGGGAAAATCCTCGGGCATCCTGATCAAGGGCGGCTCTACGACAGCGTCGTGGACACCATCATGAGTCAGATACCTCCGGAAAATGTCGAGGTGCGCGTCTGCTGTGGCATAGGCACCGAACACTTCACTCACCCATGGGACAATCCGCAGTACGGTAAGGAAAACCGAGCCATCTGCGAGTACATTGACCGAGAAAATTGTCTCGCGCTCTTTGGAGATCCCTCCAAAGGAAAGATCGACCTACCAGCCCTTATCCAACATCAGTTTGTGGGTCATGGCATGCCAATGAGTAACTTCGATAAAGACAATATTGACACCTTCTCGGATCAGGACCCCACGGGCGAATATACCTGGTGGTCCTCCCGCCGCGCCACCACCCCGAAAGAAAAAAGGGGGCGGAACGGCATCCTCGTGATCCACCGCCCCTACTAACCCCCTAATCTCCGGATCGAAATCAAAGATTGCCTCGACTCACCCTCGAGGCAGTTTTCTTTTTGGATTCACTAGTCGCTAGTAGCTAATCACTAATCACTGCCCTAGACCACTTCCTGCTGATAACAACTTTCGCAATACACAATCTCCGGCCGTTCTGGAGCATAGGAAGTCTGAATCTCCTTTCCACATTTTGCACATTTCCGAGTGTAAATTTGCATTGGGTTAAGTTGCCGAATGCGCGCCCGATCACGACACAACGGACATTGTCGAGGAACAGGGAGATTAAATCTCCGGAGAAACTGCAATTCCATGGGAATAATTTGGTAATTTTTGCCGCATGCTTCACCGCTCGGCAAAACCCCATCGCATTTGAGTATCGCCTTCAACACCATATCATCAGTATCCTTGATATGTTCTGGCAGCGATATTGTAGGTTCTCGATACTCACGCCCATCTTCCTCGCGCCACAAGAATCCTTGCGCAGTTGCTTGCTCTTTCTTCAGAGGAAACCACTCATATGCGGAAGATTCGTTATATGCCCACGGTGAAAGTTCCGGCGGCAACATCTCTCCGTAGCGATACGTGCGCCCAAGAGAATCTGTAAAAGGCATATCCGCCATATGCTTCTTAATCTTTGCCACTAAAGTGAAATATTCCTCTTTGGAATATTGTTTGTTTAATATGCAATATTCACCTTTGCGGATACCTGAACATCCAAAAAGGTTTTGAGAATTATGGCATCCAAAGCAGTATTCCAAATCAGATGCCCCGTAGAGCCAAGAACTAAACTTGCAATTATGAGACTTGAGTCCCGTCCAACAACATTCATAGATCCATTCACCCACATCTCCAAAGAATGACCAATCGTAACTGTTTGACGACGGCCCATTTTTTAAAAACTGGCAGAAACGCAAATTTTCTCCATTATTAAAAAGATAGGAATCGTGGACATTTTTGGAATTTGAAATATAGTCCCCTGTCACATCCGTATTCTTCCTCCCATGAAATTGCCTTCGCGGCGCCTTCAAGGCCACCTCTTCTGATTTTTGTGCATATCCTTTAAGAAACGCAGCGCCCCCCGTATTCACTCCCTCCATAAAACGCAGGTACTCCTCTTTAGAATACGGCTGGTTATATACGTGGTATTGTTTGCCGCGTAAATTGATACACCCGAAACAATCAGAGCAGCCGATGCAATCTTTTGAGAACCAGATATCCCGACAATCCTCGCAATCTTCCGAAAAAAATGTTTGATAGCACTTGTTGACCCGCACCGATCCATAGCAAAGTTCGCTCTGATTCAAGAAAGAACAATCAAGACATTCCTTTGCATCCACAATTGTATTTAAATAGGCGCAATTTTCTCCTCCGGTGATCCTGAAACACAAATAGCAATTCTTAAGATCGGAAGCCGCATTATTATATTCGCTGTTCACGAGTGTAGAATGAGAAGTATAGAGTGCAGGCAAGGGCACTTCTTTCATAAGCTCTCCGAACTGCGTTAAAAACGGCTGACCCCAATCGATATCCTTGCCATAGCTCTTCGGATCCCACGAATCTCCCCACCAGACATCCTGCCGATAAATCGAATGTGGCAACTCCGGATGATGCGTAGAAATTACCATTTCTCCCGCCGGCTCACATTTGCGTTTGTAGAGAATCCGATACCCCTGCCAATTCAAACGGCGCTTCACGCGGCACTCTGGGCACCATGTCGGTGGCAACACATGGATACTTTCATAGAAAGAAAAATCGTCCGGCTCAATCGCGAATTCTTTTCTGCAGCTCTGGCAAATTCTCGTTTCCGTATTCATTGCATTCTAGTCGCTAGTGGCTA
>CAZKRG010000085.1:0-2866 GCA_964555255.1 uncultured Candidatus Saccharibacteria bacterium | reverse complement strand
ACCTATGTAGTGAACCAGAACGTCTATTTGAAAATAGTTTCTTGTTACCTGATAATTGAAGCAATGCGTACCATCGCTCACTTTCTTGTCCTCGTTATTGTGAATGTATTCGCAATACTTCTTGCCGCAAACTACATCACCGGGTTCTCGCTTGTAGGAGGATTCCGGGAAATTCTTATTGTAGCACTCATTTTTACTCTTCTCAACATACTTTTGAAACCTGTACTTACGCTGTTTTTCGGACCTGTGATCGTGCTTACCCTTGGTCTTGGGATTATTATCGTGAACGCCCTCCTCCTCTTTATTCTTGACACCCTCTCCAAAAGTCTTACGATTGACTCCGTTGCAGCACTTGTGTGGAGCACTGTCCTTATCGGAATCATTAATTGGGTTGCACACCTTGGGCTCAAAAAACAGTCATCTCAATGAAACTTATTTCTGTGATACAAGTACTGGTTTCTGTTGCGCTCGTGGCACTCATCCTTCTCCAAGAACGTTCGAGTGGATTTTCAGCACTTTTAGGAAACGAGGGATCGGTATATCAGACACGCCGAGGGCTAGAAAAGGGGGCGTTCTACGCCACCATCATACTCTGCGTGGCATTTGTAGGGCTCGCATTTTATCAACTCCTTCACTAAGGAAAGATGCCATAATGTACGAATGGTACAAATGACACAAATAATACGAATCCGTACCATTCGTATAATTAGTGCACACTAGCATATTAGCATCGTCTGTTTTCACGATGAAATTCTTTAAAGACATACTACGGTCATTTTCCACTCGAGAACGAGCCGTTTTTTTTATCGCCCTTATCTGCCTCGCCGGGAGCCTTCTCACCTTAACCATTCTAAACCTCGCTCGCGCGACAGTGACGATACCCGCACAAGGAGGTGAATATACGGAAGGATTTGTGGGGCAACCTGCATATATAAATCCGGTACTTGCTTCCACCGACATTGATCGGAGTCTTGTGAGAATTCTTTTTTCTAACATTCCATCATTGGCTTCTAAAATGGAATTGGGAGGTGATAACCGGACATGGGACATCCGCCTCAAAGAAAATCTCTTTTGGAATGACAGAGAAAAACTCACCAGCGATGACGTACTCTTTACCATCCAGAAAATACAAGATCCGGAGAGCCGTTCGCCTCTTGCGCTTTCTTGGCAGGGAATTTCCGCGCGGCGCGTGAGCGAATTAGAACTTATTATTGAGCTACCGAGCCCCTATGCCTTTTTCGACCAAACCCTCGACAATCTTTATATACTTCCTAAACATCTTTTTGCAGATATACCTCTTTCTAATTGGCGTCTCTCTGATTACAACCTCAAGGCGGTGGGAAGCGGCTCTTACCAATTTCTTTCTTATCAACAACAATCCGATGGATTTATTGACCGCTACGAACTCCGCGCCGAGAAGACTTCTTCGGAAAATCCCCGTATTTCTTTGATTACCTTACAATTTTTCCGAAATTTCAACGAAGCTCTCCAAGCATTTAATCTCGGATATATCGATGGATTGGGCGGAGTGGAACCTTCGGCGCTCGCATCCATCCAACGACCCTATACCCTCTATGCATTTTCTACTCCCAGCTACTACGCTGTGTTTTTGAATGGAATGCGCAATGAAACGTTTAAGGATCCCATTGTACGAACCGTACTCTCGCGCGCGATTGATCGAAAAACGCTTATTGCCCAAGCACTCAAAGGATATGGCACTCCCCGAGAAGGCCCCCTCATTCCTGAGGAGATATCTACCTCTTTACGCTCCACCTCTTCCACTGCAAATCTTATCAATGCACTCGAGGCGGATGGCTGGCTCACCTCCACTTCTACCGATGCCAGGGTAAAAGTGCAGGGGAAGTCAAGTTCAACACTCACCGCGACCCTCCTCGTACCCCAAGTACCTTTTCTTGTTACAACCGCCGAAATGCTCCGTGATGCCTGGCAACAACTTGGGTTTATGATTACACTCCAACCCGCTTCCCCCAATGATATTCTTTCTTCCGCAATCTATAACCGGGACTACGAAATGCTCCTTTTTGGAAATGTCCTGAATCCACCCGAAGATCTCTTCCCCTTCTGGCACTCTTCGCAACGTTTTTACCCAGGTTTTAATATTGGGCTCTATAATAACAAAAAAGCGGATGTGCTTGCTGAATCTATCAGAGAGGAAATGGACCCGACGAAGCGAGGAGTAAAGCTTCAAACACTCTCTTCCCTTATCACCTCCGACGCTCCAGCGATTTTCCTCTATTCCCCTCAATATCTTTTCATTTCCGAGAAAAATCTGGGTGGCGTTGATCCTCGCCCCATTGCAAATCCTGCAGAACGATTCTTAAACGTCGCATCCTGGTATGTAAAAACCGCAAGGGTTTTGAAGTAGTACTCCTGTGTAACTTTATCTCGCCGTCAAAAAAGCCGTGATCACGAGATATATCATGATAGAAACGCCAAACAAAAAAGAAGAGTATCTATAAACTATTATATGTTTACGAACAAACGAATCGCCATCGGTTTTTTTATCAACAAAATCATTACCAAGAAAACTGTCTAACTGTTTCATAGGAGAAAATCTCCCTGAACCCGAACAACCTATGTCCTTGACCTGCCGCCACTTCGGCATCTCCCGCCAGTGCTTCCACAAGTGGCATACGCGCTATGATCCGTTCCGCCTCACATCCTTGGAAAGCAAAAGCAGGCGACCACACCGCACGAGGACCTGGGAAGTCTCTCGTCTCGAGGAATGCCGCATCCTCCGCCTCCGGCGAGCCCACCTCCGCTATGGGAAGGAAAAGCTGAAGGTCCTCTATTTTTAGGAATATAGCGCCCCTATCTCCTCCTGGAAAATCCAGCGGGTGATCGA
>CAZKRG010000084.1:0-2922 GCA_964555255.1 uncultured Candidatus Saccharibacteria bacterium | reverse complement strand
TTATGTGCGCCACCCGATTTATACGGGCCTTATCCTCACGTCGTTCGGCACTTTCCTTACCGGCATTTTCGGCGTAATAGCGCTCGTCTTAAACACGGCATTGTTCCTTTTCCGTATCCCTAAAGAGGAACGCATTATGCTGGAACTTTTCCCGGATCAGTATCCGACATACCAAAAGCGCACAAAGCATCTCATCCCGTTCGTGTGGTAGGGGAAAATAATCTCTAGCTCTGGAAAACATCATCGACGAAATAGGCAGAATGCTCGGTGTCCGCCTTCCTTCCTTCCGCAGTAGCCTCGAACATTGCGACTTGAGGTCTTGAGACTTTTGAATTCTTGTCTTTGAACCTTGAGTTCGCGCGCAAAAATGGGGTTATCCACAGCACATCGTGGATGACCCCTTTCTTTTGTACTATTGAATTTAAGTGATGAGCTTGATTTATTATCCACTTTCGTATCGTATATAGTTAAACATATACGATAATGAAAGAAGAAAGATTCAACAAATGAATAGCCATAACTCAGGAAATCTTGGCCCAGATCGCCAAAATTGACATTGAAAGGGTTTTGGCGCGGAAGCCTGAGACTCGGCCAGGTGTTGGGCCGGCTTAGGGCATCCGTAATTATTGCGTCGTCCGGCGCGAGCCGTATGAAGGCCGCTCCCTGAGCTTTTCCTTGATCCATCCCTCTGTGGTCGTTTCGCTCGATAATGCAGGCTTGCCCGCGAGACGCCCATGGCTCTCGCGAGGACGGACTTGTTCCGTTCCTCCGTCAATTCTTTTTTTGGGACTGGCTGAGCTTCACGGTGAGCTCGCCGATTACTTCAAAGAGTTCCTGATTCTGTTTCCGGAGCCGGGAGAACTCGCCCCACGAAGGCGCACTTGTGGCACCCGCGCCAAGCCAGCCGTACACCGTCGTTTCGTGGACGCCCGCGTCTTTGGCCGTTTCCGTGACCGAAATGCCGTCTTCCTTCACGCGGCGGACGATTTCCGCTTTCACTTCTTTCGCCACCCGATATCCTTTTTTGTTTGCCACGACACAAGGGTATGATGGTATCGACCTTTGTGTCCAAAGTACCAAGGCCGGGTCACCCATCTCAACAAGATGCTAAAACGCCTGCAAACTTTTGAAATTATTTTGCCGAATTTAATTCACAAATCAAAGAAACGAAACCTGACCTGACAAGCTGCCCGCCGCCGCAGGCGACGGGATTCGCTCGGACGGCTCGGTATTCCTCTCCCCCACCATCTCCTGCCGAGCCGTCCTCGCTCAAAAATTGAGTTGCGACGCTAAAAATGCGTTATTATCAAATCACTATGAATAAATCACAAAAAAGTTTCATTATTCCGGCGCTGCTTGTGATTGTCGCTGTATTGGTTATAGGCGGCGGTATTTATTATGAGAGCAGAAAATCACCGGTTCCAGAAGCACAGCAGAATAAGCAACTAGGAAATGCTCCCAGCAACCAATCGTCGGTAGCATGTGAAAATTTTACCGAACTTTCAGAGTTTGTTTTGAAGAATATTCAGCAGCCAGACGGTCAAAAAGCAATGGAAAAGAATCCAAATGTAATAACAAGTTTCCACTGGAAAAGAAACGTGGCAGAACCTTTTATAACATATCCTATTATTAACGGCGTTTCAGCTTTTTATGGAGACAACAAGACAAATCACAACATTGATTTTATTGTTTCGGCAATCAAGAAAGACTCCGATGCTCTTAATAAAACCTTGAATACTGAAGCGAATAGCCTTGGTTTGACTGTCAACTCGGTAAACACACTACCCCTACAATCATTTTCAAATCAAGATGCAACTCAGGTGTTCGCGTTTGAAAAAGGAGAAAGTCTCTACTCTGTAGCGCTAACAGTTGATAGCGGAGATCATCAAGCGCCACCGCAAGGAACGGTAGCAATAACTTGCGGGAAAGCTCTTGATAATTACGACAAAGTTTATAGCGCTCTAAATCTAAAAGCAGATTCCTTTATAAAAGACCCGTACGATAATGACTATGTGGCGATTGGCGATGTAAGCTCTGACAATACGGTCTACGCTATTTTAGGAAGTTCAAATCAGATAAGGATTGCTAATTACTATTACTTTGACGGCAAAACATTAAAACTTGTGAGCAAAGATAGTTATCCAACTCAATGTGCTCCACTTGAGTCACAAAAAGTCGGAGAAGATATGAGGTGTGTTGATGCTAATTACAATCAGCGCAAGGTGATGTACTCATCAGCACAAAACAATTCACAGTGTGTTGGGGAATTTACTTTCCCAAACTCGGTAAGTAAATTAGCAATTGGTCAACGGAATAAAATTGCATGGAAAATGTCGCTCGGAATTAACGAGTATTATAGTTTGGGAATCGATCTTTTGAATGAGCAAAATCAAAAACTCGGAAGTATTATAAACTGGAATTGGATAAAGTATAATCCTATTACCTCCGCAGACTGGGACACAGAAACTATCTATAACAAGATTTACATTGGTCCAGCGGTTGGCGTACAAGGAAATCCACCAGTTTATGAACTTAAACCAGACCAGAATACTCAACTACAGCCTGGGAAGTATAAATTAAGACTTTCGTACACACTTGCCGACTCTCACACCGATAGCGAACTTGCTGGTTGTGGCCGGCAAGGAAACTTTGAGAGTGATTACTTTGAAATTGTGCGGTAGCGTCGCAACTCAATTTTTGAGCGAGGACGGCTCGGCAGGAGATGGTGGGGGAGAGGAATACCGAGCCGTCCGAGCGAATCCCGTCGCCTGCGGCGGCGGGCAGCTTGTCAGGTCAGGTTTCGTTTCTTTGATTTGTGAATTAAATTCGGCAAAATAATTTCAAAAGTTTGCAGGCGTTTTAGCGTTTGCTGGGGGATAGGGATTCGAACCCCAATTGACGGGACCAAAACCCGTAGTCCTA
>CAZKRG010000083.1:0-2925 GCA_964555255.1 uncultured Candidatus Saccharibacteria bacterium | reverse complement strand
TAAGAATGTCTTTTTGATAGCGAGGAGACGAAAAGTAATCCCCTGCGCTCAATACGTGCACGAGCAAATAATCTTTGTCTATTCTAAATTTTAACCTAATCCCTTGTTTCACCATATTCCAAAAGGCAGTATTCCTTTCATATAGTATACGCCTTCATGAGGGAAAATTCCCCTAAGAATCGGAACTAAAATGACAAAAGAGGCTTGCACGGAAGCCTCTTTTGTTATATCTCCCCATACGGATCGTAGCTGCATCGCGGCTGACGGCCATAGAGGCCGAGCTGCGAATTAATGCTCAATGCGCGACAATCCATGCACGCATATCGGAACTCGCAATCCCTACATCGTTCAATGGCATCAAGCGTGATACCCCAACAGTGGCGCTGCAATGCGGCGATCGCGGTTTTCATAGACGCTTGCTGCAAATTGCCGAATGAACCATCGCGAGCGAACACACACGGAAATACATTTCCATCAGCTGAGACCGCCATGATCCCTCGCCAACACGGATTGGAACGCCGCGCTTGATGGAAAAACGATGATGTTACGGTGAAGTAGAAATCGTAGTTGAGCGCCATGCCGGGCTCAACCGCATTATTACATCCGCGGCCAACCGGGCGTACGTCATCCGGCTCGAATGGTTCATCGTCTCCGAGTAATTTCTCGACCCGCAAGAACGCTTCTATGGCTTCCATGTCGGTTTCGTTCTGTTTCATGCGAATCACGCCAATACGATACGGAATGCCTCGCGCTTGCAGTTCTTTCACATTCCGATACCAGCGATTGAAACTGCCTGGCGCCTGTGTGCACACATCGTGGATTTCCGCGTCGTGCCCAAGGAGTGTTGTCGCGATCTGAATATCCAGTTTTTGAATCCGATCGATATCTTCATCGTGCAGTAATGTCAGATTTGTAAAGATCTCGATATCCAAGAATCCTAACTGGCGAGCATATTCAACCAACTCCCACAAACGCTTATACAGGAACGGTTCCCCGCCCACGAATTGTACTGATCTGCATCCGAATTTCCGCGCCTGGCGCAGAATGCGCTTAGCAATTTCAAGGTCGATATGCTTGTGCAGTAATGGGCAGAAAGCGCCGTAACAATGTAGACATTTATGGTTGCACTGGTCAGTTACTTCCAACCATAGGAAATCGAGCGTCTGCATTGCTTCCATTCGCGATGTATCCGCCAGAAAAAGCCTATCGCGTATGCCGTTCGCGCAAAGCAACTCATTCACTTCGGGCGCGTGCTTAGCAAGAAACGATGTCTTCTGCTCTACTCCCATGTGGTCGCGTGCCAACGCCCACAACAATTCTCCGCTTGCCGCGTCTATCGTGATGAGCGTTTCTTCTCGCAGATCATACAACCCCCATCGTCGGGCGCCTTCAACGATAAACAAATGATCCCCTATAGCTATCGTGCGCCTTTTAGTATTCGATTGTGCGTCCATGGTATCTCCCTTCTTGAAGAGATACTTTCCAGGACCGGTTTTGCCGGTCCTGGAAAGTGAAATGCCAAAGAATCACGTGCGCTTGACCTTGCACTTTTTCTTCGGCTGGCATGGCGTACATCCTGGCTTACAACACTGCGCCAGAATGGTTCGATTCGCCGCCTTCGTCATCGGTTCAACGAGATTCCGTCCGCGAGACGAAACCCGATTCCAACGGGGGTGGCGGCTCTGATTTGCCAACGTCGCCAACTGCACGATAGTCATATGACCTCCATATAGATAGGCACAACACAGAATGTGGTTCAGCTTTTCCGTATCGAGAAATTTGCACCTCCTTTCTCAATTGCCAAAGAGCCGCTTAAATTATCATACTTTAGATGCGAGTTGTCAACTCTATATGAAACCGCCTTCATATATAACCTCGCTGTAAATACTTAGACAAATGCTATCCCCTTTTTGCAAGGAAAGCTCGCCGTGCCTTTCGATTGCCGCCTTCCATGACATTACTTTCTTGGATCGCTGGGATAAAATCTATTTCTTCAATGGATGGCATTCGAAACGAAAAAGTTGTTTTTCCGTTAGCGTTAGTGACAGCAAAATCACCGAGACCAATAATATCCATCCCGATCAGAAGTTGCGGCTGTTGATCATCAGAAGCATTATCATCTGGAATAAGCTCAACTTCGGTTACACGAACATTCCCTATTATAACGTTATCAGGTAGGGTGATGTTAACAAGATATGTATTATTAAGGGACTTTCCCCCAGCATGTCTCGTTTCCCTAACCCCAGTTGGTTTTAACACTAAGTCATTTACTACACGTTTCGTTATAGCAGAATGCGTAGCACCCGTATCCCAAATTGCTAGATAATTTTTGACCTGAAATTTAGGAATCTTTCCTTCTTCAGGAAGAACGGGCAAACTTACACCCACTGTATTATTTAATACCCTCGCAAGACCAGCATACCTAGTAGTGAATGCATTATGCATAGATGGTCAGGACACCACAACCCGAGAATGGAGAGTTTGGGTGTAACTTTCTTGACCAGAAAGAGCTCGTTGAATCAGGAAAGTTCCTAATTCAAATTTTTCCTTAGCATCTGTATATGCTTCAATCTCTGTGTCATAAACGCCCTGTATTTCTTGATCCTTAATAACTAGAAACTTACCCTCATATTTTTTTACGAGTTCTTCTTGATGGATCTTGAAGTATTCAAGTTGTTCTCGAAGGTTACTGTCTGTCATAAAAAGATAAAAATCCAATAATCTATCAAATAAAATGATAACTCATTTCGCCGATTTCTCCAATATCTTTATCTCCGTAACGTACCGAACCGCGCAAGCGGCGGCGGGAGCTCGATTTTCAGTTCAAAGGGCACAGATGGCTGCCCCTCATACCCGATTGTGTTCGCTCCATGCCAACGGAAAGATTCATCAAAAAAAATTATTTGCTTTCCGATCCCGCGCCAC
>CAZKRG010000082.1:0-3078 GCA_964555255.1 uncultured Candidatus Saccharibacteria bacterium | reverse complement strand
ACGCAGACTGACACATCCGAAACAATTACTGCATCGTCTGCAGTCCTTAGAAAAATATATATCAGTAGACATTCCGCAGTTTTCCAGGAAGAAACCACGATAACATTCGCGACAGCCTAAAGATTCGTACATAATCTCGCATTTGAACATGCCCCAACAGTCTATGCAGTTTTTGCTTTTCTGATACCAGTTGCCATACAAGCAGTCTTCGCTCTTGCCGGCGGCAACAACCATGTAGCAATTTTATTTTCTTCGGATTGGTTGCTGTATTCGGAGTTAATGCTCTTTGTATTTGCGAGGGCAATACGGGGTACTTTGTAGCGGAACTCGAAAAATTGATCAAAAAAAGAGCGCGAAAAATCAAAATCTTGCCCAAACGAGAACGGATCCCATTTATCTGACCACCAACATGGTTGGCAGTACACGGGTCCCGGATATGAAGGGTTATAAATAGAGACCGTACTTTCCCCGCACAACGAGCATTCGCGCTTGTAGAAATTCCATTCATTGCGGTTCGCAATGCGCCTTTGGTAACGACAATCCGGGCAAAATATTGGTGGAGGCACGTCTATTTTTTGGTAGAACGCGAAATCGTCGGGGTAGATTGTGAAGTCCTGCTTACAGTTTTTGCAGACTCTCTGTTCCGAAGTCATTATGACCATTATCAAGTATCAAGAAGCAATTTTCAAACACTTTTGCTTCACGTGATCCCCATGTTTTTCGAGTAGGATAGGGGCACAATATGCGGGCGCGGGGATAGTCGTTAACCGCCATGTGTGCAATTAATTAACCTCGTACGCGCATACTGCAATGATCAAGTATATGGATCCTCAAAAACCAAGCCCTCCGATAGAAAATTAAATTGACGGGATATAACCAGTACCCTCAAAATTCAATAACCCCGCTCCGTAGCACGGCCGGAGCGGGAGTTAAGTTACTCTAAAACCCCCAGCGCAGCCGGGGTGTTCGTTTGAAGACGACGCTGTATTTGCTTCTCTTTCCGTCATTGCGAGGGTACTCCCGAAGCAATCCAGGGAACATCTAGATTGCTTCTCCGCTGGCCGGCGGATCGCAATGACATATCAGTCCGGTGGTCGGTTATTATCCGTTTTTCTTCCGGAGCATATTGTTCAACGTTCTTTTTCGGAGGCGGATGCTTTGTGGGGTAATTTCCACCAGTTCGTCATCGCCGATATATTCAAGCGCCTGTTCGAGTGTGAGCACGCGCGGGGGAACAAGGTCGTCTGTGACCGCGTCGGTTTTTGCTCGGAAGTTCGTAAGTTGTTTTGCTTTACAGACATTCACGACAAGATCTTCCGCTTTTGCGTTTTCTCCTACCACTTGGCCCTCATAAATTTTTTCCCCGGGGCCGATAAACATTGCGCCGCGCTCTTGGGAACTCAAGAGTGCGTAGGCAGTGGAAGTGCCCGGTTCGTGTGCGATGAGGGATCCATGCGGATTGGATTCAATTGCTTCCCATTTCGGGAAGTAGCCGGCGAAGAGTGAGTTGATGATGCCTGTACCTTTTGTTTCAATCAGGAATTCATTGCGGAATCCGATGAGGCCGCGTGTGGGGATGAAGAAATGGAAATGTGCCACGCCGTTTTCTACATTCATGTTTTTCATTTCTCCTTTCCGTTTGCTCATTTTTTCAATTACGAGTCCCAAATATGTTTCCGGCACCTCTATCCATACATCCTCGGCGGGTTCAAGCGTCCCCCCGTTCTCTTCTTTGTAAATGACTTCGGGGCGTGAGACTTGAAGTTCGTATCCTTCGCGCCGCATTTTTTCGATGAGAATAGCAAGGTGAAGTTCGCCACGGCCGCTTACCACGAACGAATCTGTAGAGGACATGGGTTCGACGCGGAGTGCTACATCGTTGTCGAGTTCTTTTTCGAGCCGCTCTTTAAGATTCCGCGAGGTACAGTATTCGCCTTCAGTGCCAGCGAAAGGGGAATCGTTCACGGAAAATATCATTTTTACCGTGGGTTTTTCGATTGTAATAGGAGGCAATGGTACGGGATTTGTGGCGTCTGCGATGGTATCCCCGATGTTGATATCGGCGATTCCTGCGAGCGCAGCGATGTCGCCAGCTTGCGCTTCGGAAACTTCCTTCCGTGCGAGCCCCTGAAATATCATGAGGCTGGTGAGTGAAGCAGTTTTTGTTTTTCCTTCTCGGCTTACGTGTGTCACTTGTTGGTTGCCGCAGAGCGTGCCTTGGTGAATACGGCCGATGCCGATTTTACCTTTGTAGTTATCGTAGAGCACCGAGACGATCATCATCTGCAAGGGACCAGTGGGGTTTGCTTGTGGAGGAGGAATTGTTTCGAGAATGGTTTCAAAGAGCGGTTCCAAATTTTTCATATCTGCGAGCGCGGGGGAACGTCCGGCCTTGCCGAGTTTGCCCGCCGCATAGACGATCGGGAATTCAAGTTGCGCATCCGACGCGCCGAGTTCGATGAAGAGGTCGAGCACTTTGTCCACCACATAGTTCACGCGCGCGTTGGGTTTGTCGATTTTATTCACCACCACGATTATTTTGTGTCCTGCGGCGAGCGCTTTTTTGAGTACAAATCGCGTTTGTGGCATGGGACCCTCTTGTGCGTCTACGAGTAACAGGGCGCCATCCGCCATGTTCAAAATCCGTTCTACTTCGCCACCAAAATCGGCGTGACCGGGGGTATCAATCAGGTTGATTTTTACATCTTTGAAGTCCACTGCCGCGTTTTTTGA
Source organism: uncultured Candidatus Saccharibacteria bacterium (assembly GCA_964555255.1). GTDB lineage: Bacteria > Patescibacteriota > Minisyncoccia > UBA6257 > 2-01-FULL-56-20 > VGJV01. Next base: position 345 of record CAZKRG010000082.1, on the reverse strand, counting down.
AAAAATAGTAATCCCGCGTTCGCGTTCGAGCTCATTCCAGTCCATGATCAACTCTTCGTCCTTAAGCTTGCCGAGGTCGGTGTTCGACTGTCGCAAGATATGATCGGTAAGGGTAGACTTGCCGTGATCCACGTGGGCAATGATTGCTATGTTGCGTAAATCTTTTGTCATGTGGTAGTTCCTCCTTTTATAAAGGAGGTGTCCCGACGTAGTCGGGATGGCCGTGCGTCGCCAAAAGCTATGCTGGCGGCGCGAGGATTTGAATGATGGGGGGAGAATAAAAACGATCCTGCTTCCGCAGAACCGAACGTGTGTAATTATGGAAGAAAAAATTTGCAAAGTCAA
>CAZKRG010000081.1:0-3118 GCA_964555255.1 uncultured Candidatus Saccharibacteria bacterium | reverse complement strand
ATGTCCTCCGATCTTTTTTAATGTTTGCATAATTTTATTTTACTTTTCTCATATCACTTCGACCTTTCGAGAAATTGCTGTCGAAAGTATTGTAGCATACTCGGCTATTCATTACCCCAATTCGGGTTCCCTCCAGGGGGTAATGAACTCTTGTAAGGAGTGCTTGAGGCAGGTTGTCCAGTATTTGAAAATAGAGATTTCACAATATATGGCACTCCGGTTGCAAGTAACGCTACCACAATCCCTATGGTCGCCCACGTGAGCGTCTTGTGCGCCTTAGAAACCTTTTCTGCATCTCCTTGTGCGGTGAGATACCCGTACGCCGCAACAAGAATCATAACGACCGAGATTATGAGAATCAATTCAAAAAACCACTGAGTGAGCGTTTTGATAATATTAATTATTCCAGAGACATTCTGGATATTGAGAGGTTTAATATCCTCTTGAGCAAATGCTACCACCGGCACAGTCGCAAGCACTCCCATAAGCACGAGCGATCGCACCATTCCCCATGCGCGCATATACATTGATTCAAATATACTAAATATTGAAACCTTATTCAATCGGAGATTTCCACAGGTACTTTAACTATACCAAGTGCACTAGGGAGCATACCGAGTAGGAATGTTTGGATTGGCGGGGAAAAGACTCCGGATAATAGGTACAATAGAAGTAGAAAGAAGCACGATTACAAACCCTATCGCCGCCCACATAATTGCCTTCCTTCCTTTCGAAATTTTTTCTTCATCTCCCGCCGAGGTGATCATGAGGAAGGCCCCGTAAAGCACTACGATCGCCACCACCGGCACTGCAATCGCGATGAGGGTAGGCACTATCTTCTGAAGCACGGTCTGCAAATTATTGGATCCCAATGGGTTAGAGATTTGAACAGACATATTATCTCCCCCGCCAAACGCCACAAGTCTCTCTCCAAAAAACTCCCCGACGAGAATTAAGAAATAGAGAATTCGATACATGGCTGTATTGTACCACCTTAACGCGGCGGAAGCGTGCATTCAATATTCGGCCAACTTACTCCTGCTGATTGCCCTGGAGTGGCACTATTCCCCAACGCCCATAGGAGAGTATTAACCATAAGAAACCCTCCAAGCGTAAGAAGTACGCCTATTACGGTACTCGAAAAAATCTTCTTCCCCTTGCTCAAACGTTCCTCGGACCCTGCGGAAGCGAGAATATAAAACGCTCCCCAAATAAAGAATATCGGCGCAATAATCTCTACCCCCAGCGTCATCCCGAAATAAATGAGCCGCTGAATAAGAGAAAGAACCTGGCAAAAATTGACGCAATTCAAACCAGTACAGGGAAGAAGTGGGTTGGCATCGGAAGGCCAAAAAGGAAAACTCACATCCGCTGCCAACGCAAGTGTTGGTACCACAATCACCAAAAGGAGAAGCACAGCGAGAATGTATTTCGAATTCCGGTGTTTGAGCATTGCTATTATCATTCTAATCACTAGTGGCTAGTCGCTATTGGCTATTTGATAGTGTTGCTGCCGCCTTTTCGAGCGCCGCGCGGGGACTCGACCTCCCCAAGAGTATATCTCGAATTATTCCGTCGAATGCCGCGTCGGTATTCGTTTCATCCGGAGATTGCCACGACCGGGCGGCGAGCGCCTGCCGCGCGAACGTTTCAAACTGGGGATCCCCGGTTTTGGAGGCGATGAGACTCTTCAAGGCAGGCGGTTCTCCCGAAGTCGCGAGGTACCCTCCTGCAATGGAAGGATTGGTGGTAACGGAAACAATGAAGTCCCATGCCCACGCGGCGTTTTTGCTTTGGCGCGACACCGCAAGTCCCCGATATCGCGGGAATGCCAGAGGAGAGTCCGGAGAAACTTGCGGTGCCGGTGCTACGCCAAACCGGAGGAATGGACTCCGTTGCGCGATATCCGCCATCGCGGAGTGATAATCGAGTATCATTGCCACCTTCCCGGCCGCAAATGCCGCACGGGAATCGGGCATTGCTTCGTTCCAAGTGTACACGCTGTTTCCTGCATCTGTAAATTGGAGATAATATTGAAGCGCATTTAAAGATTTATTTTCTTCTTCCTGAGAAGCGAAGGTGGAAATTCCGCCATTCGCCATCTGCGTACCGTTTTGGAGAAGGAGAAGCTGCAAAATATCGGGTGCGTACGCGACCGTCTGTGACGTCCCGCCGAGCGCCACCGCGGCGCGAATAATGTTTCCGCGATCGTCCATGGTGCGCAACGCTGCCACATCTTCGAGAAGCTGTTTCCATGTTGCAGGCGGGGTCACAATCGCTGCCTGATCAAAAAAATCCTTATTGTAATAGAGCGCAAGCGTATCGATGGAAAACGGCAGGGCGTACAAATATCCTTGATCCGCGAAGTCTTGTTCCACCACGGTGGGGAAAAGCGCCTCGAGTTTGGTGAGCGGAAATACGGTGGGAGACACCGGCACTAATTTATTTTCCTGCGTTGGCAACTCGCGGTTGCCGATCTCAAAAATATCGGGGCCATTCCCCGCTGCGAGCGCCTGGAGAATCCGATCTTCATATCCCTGCGCAGGAAACTGCCTATATTCGATTTTCACATTAGAACGGATTCCCTTATACCCGCCCGAGAGTTGGTCAAAAAATGTGGGCGGTTCGGTTCCCCACGCCATGAGTGTTACATCAGGGAGTCTTTGTTTCACTCCTCCGAACATAAAAATGGAGATGATACCTATTACGAGGAGCACCGCCACCCCGATTATGATGAGCTGCCGTTGCGAAAGCTTCATCCCGTTAGAAGTCTAAATTACTGCCAAAGTTGTACGACATAGCATAAATAAGTATAGCGCGAGAATATAAACAGGTTCAGACGAGCTCTCTACTTCTAACGGGATTCATTACCATCATTGTAATTCGTAATTGGTAATTTAGTAATTGCGAACCATCCACAGAATTATTTCGAACGGTAATTACCAATTACTAAGTACCATTTACGTGCTGTTTTTGACTAAATTAACTTTAATAAGTATAATATGCGCAGATTTCAGAACGCGTGGCAGCGTCAATTCTTGCGTGGTATTTCCGACTGTTTACGGAACCCACGTTCTCGCACACTCGTGCGAGACTGCCATGTCTGATTTGAAATAGT
>CAZKRG010000080.1:0-3135 GCA_964555255.1 uncultured Candidatus Saccharibacteria bacterium | reverse complement strand
TAACCCCTCTTTTTGGCGCGTCCTCTGGACAGGAATCTCTGTAAATCCTCGTAAAAAGACTTTCCCCATAGGTACTTGTCTTTTTCACGCAGGTTTCTGCCCGTAGAATTCCTAACCTTCGGTAGAAATTTAGAAAAGTACTTTCTGATCTGGTCTTTTCTGCCAGAGAAATCCTTAATTCCTAGTTGTTCGCGAACCCGCACATCATAGACGCTAAAGTCGCCAGGATATAATACGGTAAGAATCGCGGTAGCCATCGGCAAGCTAAACTCCCACCTTTTCAACATAACCCGCAGTTTGTCCTCGTTTGTAGGAGCCAAGCACATTTCACGCGTCATCTTTTTTACCGCCGTGCTTAAATTTTTGTCGAATTTCAACAAGTTCCTTTTTATCACGGTCTTAGCGCGATTAGCTTTCCAAATCACTATGCAAAAGAACTCCGCAGGGTAAAGGTATCCGCGCTCCAAGAAATTATTTCTTACTTCGCTAAATAGGTATTCTTCTAGCGAATAGAATTTTAAGTAATCCATTATTTTGCTGTAGTTGTTGTAAGTATATAAGGTTTCTTGCCCTTGCCCCAGCCCACCCTTGCGCGGGCGAGAGGCCTCTTAAAAACTCCCTTCAAAATTGATAAAATTGTCTTATGTCTCGACGCAGATATAAGGATGACGGCGATTCAATCTGGGGCGTCATATCCGGCCTCATCGGTCTTTATGTTCTTTGGCTCATAGCCCTTTACTTTTCCGATCGCGCGGCTTATTGGCGCCAGTTTTGGTACTTCGTAGCGTTCCTCGCCGTTGTTCTCGCCGGAACTTTCGCTTGGAAGGAGTTTCGCTATCGGATGCGGGAAAGAAAACTCGATCGTCTTCTCGATGCCCTCAAGCAGAATGGTCTAGAAGATTATATTAAAAATTTCATCACCCGTTTCGGTTCGCAGAAAGGCAGAAAGAGCGATTGGATGTATCGCGGGCACAGCTTCGACTGGGAACGGCTAAGAGATTTTCGGAAAGTATTGAACGAGAAAGGCATGCGTCTTTCTTACGATAAATGGAATGATGTGTCCTCAATACTTCACTACTATATTCAGCAAGATGAGGAGAATTTAACCCGCGAGAGCATTAGTTTAGTTACGAATAAATTTACCGATATTTCTGGGCCCGATTTTGAAAATCTCTTATACCGCCTCTTTAGTGCGATGGGCTATGCTGTCCAGAAAACCGGTAAGACCGGCGATCAGGGTGGTGACTTAATTGCCAATATGAGCGGCCAGAGAATTGTAATCCAGGCAAAACGTTACACCGGAACAGTTGGCAACGCCGCCATTCAAGAGGCAGTAGCCGCAAAGAAATATTACGATTGTAACAGGATTATGGTTGCGACCAACTCCAGTTTTACTCGCGAAGCCATAGAATTGGCTAAAGTGAATGACGTTGAACTTATTAGCGGTGCGAAATTAAGCGAGCTGTTATTGCAGTATCTAAAGGAAAGTTGGGCTAATTAAGAACGGGGGTTATGTTTCGTTTACGATGAATGCCTATCATTGTCTCTAATTTGAGGATAGATTTCGTCGATAACTTCTGGGAACAGATCTTTTACTTTTCCCCAATCATCAGGAAATTCATTGGTCATAAACGAAGCGAACGGCCATAATCTTTTTTCTGGGTCGTTCATCTTCTTGCTCATAAAAGAACTGATGCCTTTCGTTGCCATGATTTGTATCATTCCTTCAAATTCCTCGATACAACAAATCGAGTAGGGCATCTCGTCTAACCAATTCTTATCTAGACCGCGCTTAGCAAACTCTACTTCTACTGCTTGGTGTAGCTCCTTCTCTATGGGTGGCCCAAATAAGTACCAGTTTTCTAGCGTGATAATAAGAGGAAAAATATTCTTATTCGGATTATATTTGTGTCTCGGGTAGAGACGGTTTCGATAATCTCTAATCGTTGCATATAGCTGGCCAATAAATTCGGCCATCTTCCTGATTTCTTGAGTAAGCACAGTGTGTGAAAGCAGCTCTATTTTTGCATCAAGGCGCAGGCGCTTACCCTTTACTTCAATGAGAAGTTCTGAATCCTTGTTTTCTACAATCCAATCAGCCGTGTTCTTCCTATCTTTACCGACATAGTATTCCTGTTCAGGGTAAATTACGAACGAAGGGTTTTTTCTAGTCGCCGCCGAAATTACGTCGCCGACATAATTCTGAAAAGACTCTCCAAATGGGGTAGCGAAATCTGCATCGTTACATATCTCGTAATATATACCGCTCGTGAATCTCCAAAAAAGAAAGGTTGGTATTGGCGCAACGAGCCTCTCTGTGCCGCGGACTCTCATTCGAATCAATGGGTACTGACGCAATGGATTGAAAGTATAAGCGTAGTTTTCGTTAATTTGTTGCTTCTCAATCATCACCTTCCTTAAATCAAGGAGTCCTATTGAAAAATGTTTGAGGAATAAGTCGAATTTCTCTGGACTAATACTTTCTATCTCGATCCGCGGCGGATAATCTAGTGCGAATGTATTCAAGTAAAAACCAGTAAGAGCAAGGCCGAACGTATAAAGCTCCTTCGTGGTGATTCCAACTTCCCTTTGAACCATCATATCAAGTTGTGGATGGCTGAATATCTTATAATATCGCCCGATCCAGATTGCGTTCGGGAGCATCTGCCACGGAAACTGTCTGTGAGCAATTCTATTTATCTCAAGCAAAACGCTACTCGGCGGGCAGAGACCACCAATTGCATTTTCTAGATCTTTCAACTTATTTACCGTACTCGAAAAATGATCCCATCTTCGCAAGTCCCCTAGAAATACCAGCGAATCCGATTCAGGAGAGTTAATTACTATTTCGCGTGCGATTGTATCCAATTCCCACTCAAAAACCATTCTTTCGGGTCGGCTCCTTGCTTTTAGAAATTGCGGTATCACTTCTATGTCGTTTGGCAGGGGTTGGTGAAATTGTAGATACTGCAAATAAGCCCTCACTACACCGAGGGATTCAACAAGGGACACCTGCCTAAGTGTGTTTCTTAAAGGCTTGTATGCGTCGTAGATATCTGCCATTTGCGACTAATTTTATAGATTTTTTATGCTCTCGGCCATGCGGCCTTGAGCGGAATTATTTTTATTTTTTGT
>CAZKRG010000079.1:0-3243 GCA_964555255.1 uncultured Candidatus Saccharibacteria bacterium | reverse complement strand
TTGCCATATTGGTTTCGTTCACCGGCCCGAGGGTGGCTCCGGCGTTGAAAGTACCGGGAATGTCATTTTTGATCAATTCCCGTTCCTGAATCTTGCTAGGAAATGGGATGGTGGCAATAATCCTTATTTTCTCCCCATCTACGACCACCTCATCGATTAAGAGCTTTATTATATCCTTTTTTAGGCGTTCTGTCATTATTTTTTGATCGTTCAATAGACACCACCTCCTTTTCTCTCTTTCTTAAATTCACAGTAGGTTCAACATCGTGAGGAGACGAACAGTTAACAAATCTCGCCTGTTGAAATGAATCCATAATTTCTGTTTCCGCAGGAAACCAACGATTAGCAACCAGTTTTGTAAAACCGGCTATCTCGTCTTTTTTACGAATTATGTCCTGGAAAATTTTCTGTGCTGTCTTATCACTGAATGCCAATTCCCAAGTAACAAATTTACCTTTTGATTTTAAAACATTCCTTGTAAGTAATTGCATTTACATTACCGATAATCAGAAATTTCTTATTGTGCTCGACGAGTTGTGCCAAATATTCACGAAAAAGCGAGAATGGTGGATTTGTTACAACAATGTCGGCCTGTTTGAGCAACTCAATACATTCCTCACTTCGGAAATCGCCGTTACCTTTAAGCGGAGTTGCAGTGTTCTTGTCGTGTCTGAGCAGATGCTTAACGTCATCAAGATTTATCGCTCCATCTTTGTCGATATCCGGCACTTTTTTGATTTCGATTTTAAGCGGTCGTTTGCCCTTTGATCCGACTACTTCAAATAATGGCAATTGACCTCCAACAATCGGTGAGCCGCTGTAGCTGGTAGTAATGAGCTTCTTCAGCCCCAAGGCATTGAAATTGGATGCAAAGTATTTGAAAAAGTTGCTCTCATATGGATCATCGCAGTTATAATAAACAACTTTGTCTCTAAATTGTTTTTTGTAATGTTTTAACTCTTTTTCAATATCAACGAGCTGGGTATAAAACTCGTCTTTTTTTGCTATGCCCGCTTTCTTGAGGCCTGTATTTAAAGATTTGGTAGTCATGATTTTATCTTTCTCCTTTTAATATCCTCTCGAATGCTTCGAGATTGCCCATGGCGTCATTAACGGGATTGTGGTCGTGAGCGGTAACGCGCAATTTCTTCCACGAGCTTGCGTCGGTGAAATCGCCGACGAGACCGGCATAAAAATCACCAATCCTTCGTGCGGAATAGCCGAATGGATTTTTGCCGAGAAATAGATGAAAATAATAGTTGATGAACTGCCAGTCATAGGCCGGATTATCGCTCACAAATAAAGGTCTAAATCCTTGCTCTATCACCGATGAAATCCATTTGTCGAACTTCTCGAAGGTTTCTTTTGTCGCCCCTGTTCCGTGGAATGTCTGCCGTGAGGGATACGCAACTGCGCCAAATTCAAATCCCACAGGATCATTCAGCGTCGGTGCCGGACCGTGTCCTTCGCAATCCACGAATATCAAGTTTTTGATGGCGATTTCCTGTGACATATTATTCTTTGGGCTTCTCTAAAAACCATTTCCATAATGGCTTGAATTGAATTGTTTTCCCGTCTTTCTGCACCTCCCGTTCCTCATCCCACGTGAGCACGGTGAGATCAGATACTTTTAATTCTTCTCCCGCTTCAACAAGAGCTTTTATTTCTCTCTGCTCGACATCGGAATTCCTCAAGTCGTAGCAAACTTGAATAAGTTCCAGAATTTCTATTTCTTTTTTTACAACAAAATCTATTTCCCGATCGTTGCGAGTTTTATAATAAAACAATTCGCGGTTCGGCTGGTTGCCTCTTTTAACTAATTCCATAAACACAAGATTCTCCATAAGTTTTCCTTTATCCGGAGAATGTTGAACCGCTTTGGCATTCACGAATCCATTGTCCACCGCGTAGACCTTGCGAGGCGATTTTATGCGCTGTGCCGATTTTGGAGAATACCGCTCAAGTGAAAACACAAGGTACGCCTCTTCGAGGTATTTTATATATTTATCTATCGTGGTGGTGCTCTTTAAATTCAAAGCTTCCTGCAATTTGCGTATGGTGTAAGGATTCGCAAAATTATTTACCAAATGCGCTCCGAGGTTTGATACCTGCGTTGAAAACTTTACCCTATGTCTTTTAACTACGTCTTTAAAAAGCAATGCATCAAAAAGAACGCCGAGGTAGTCTTTCGGATCAACATTATTGACCGCCACCTCCGGAAATCCGCCGTTTATCAGATAGTTATCCATCAGGTTGAGCAACTCTCCGTGCTTCTGGGGTAGAGTGCCATATTTCGGATCAACTTCGAATCTCTTAGCTTTAAGAAATTCATTGAAATCGAACGGCAATATCTCTATCGGCATATGCCTGCCGGTAAGGTGCGTCGCCAGTTCTTTTGATAAAAGTTGGGCGTTCGATCCCGTAAGCACGAGATTATATCCTTCGCGGTGCAATCTGTTTGCGAAAAGTTCCCAGTTCGGAAGATTCTGTATTTCGTCAAAAAAAATTGTTTTGACTTGGCCGTATGCGGCATGCAACTCTTTCATGAGTTCGTCCGTAGCTATTCCTCCTGCGCTTCCGAGAACTTCGTCATCGAAGTTGAAATACATAAACTGCTTATCCCGAAGTAACATAAAAGAAAAAACGGATTTGCCGGACCGTCTTGGCCCTAAGACCACTTTTATCAAATTGGAGTCCAGCCATTTTTTAGCAAATGGTTCCTGAGTTCGATCTATGTACTGAAGCGACAAAAATCCTTCTTTTTGAAGCTTCTGGTTGGAAACTATGTCTTTTAGCTTATTTTGCATATTATTGTTGTTCCAGTGGTCAAAATATGTACTTTTTGACCACTACAGATAGTATACTGGTCAAAATGGAGAAATGCAACAGTTAGGAGGCTGACTTTCTAATTTCTATTGTCAACTTATTGTCAAGTAAGCAAAATCAGCGTTTTTAGCGGATTTAAGGCTTGAACGCCAAAAAACTGGCCTAGTTTGTTTATATTGGTCGGTGAGATATAAACAAACCAGTAACGAAGCGGTTTTACCGATAATGCCCTAGTGTATTAAGCATTATTCCCGTTTTTTGCTTAATACAGTGTGCAAAGTATGCATTATCCGGATTCGAAGATTTTAAAACGGCGCATTTCGTTTTGCGCCGTTTCCATATCGTTGAGAACCTTTTGGTAAATCGCTTTGGTCTTTTCCGGATTATCCTCGGCCGCGATCAGTTCGTCGTCGTCAA
>CAZKRG010000078.1:0-3303 GCA_964555255.1 uncultured Candidatus Saccharibacteria bacterium | reverse complement strand
ATACATTCATTCTATCAGCCCGCGCTGTTTTGTTTGTGCATTATTCACCAAGCTCTATTTAGAAACGATCGTTTCTAAATAGCAGATTTTGCAAAATCCCTACTTTTTCTTCCCTTCAATGATCAACTGCGCAATGTTTGAGGGAGCCGGTTCATAATGGTCAAACTCCATGGTAAAGGAGCCTCGGCCCTGCGTCATCGAGCGGAGTTCAGTAGCGTACCCGAACATTTCGGAGAGCGGTACTTTGGCGTCAATGACTTTTACGTTCACGCGATCGCCCAAGTTCTCGATGCGGCCACGCTTCGAGTTCACGTTCCCCGTTACTTCACCCAAAAAGTCGGGCGGCACAATCACTTGAAGTTTCATCACGGGCTCAAGGATCACCGGGTTTGCACGCTTCGCCGCTTCTTGGAAGGCCATGGAGCCAGCGATTTTAAATGCGGCTTCGGAGGAGTCCACTTCGTGGAAGGAACCATCGTAGAGTTCTACCTCCACATCCACAATCGGATAGTGCGCGAGGATACCGCGATCGAGTGCTTCTTTCACTCCCTTTTCTACCGCAGGAATAAATTCGCGCGGGATCACCCCTCCCTTAATCGCATCCACAAACACAAATCCTTTCCCGCGTTCGAGTGCAGTAACCTTAAGCCGCACATGTCCGTATTGTCCGCGACCTCCGGATTGTTTGATGTACTTCCCTTCGGCTTCGGCGGAACCGGTAATGGTTTCCTTGTATGCCACCTGCGGCCGCCCCACCGAGGCCTCCACGCCAAATTCGCGCTTCATCCGATCCACGATAATTTCCAAGTGCAATTCGCCCATACCGGAAATAATAGTTTCCCCTGTCTCGGGATCTCCCGCCACGCGGAAGGTCGGATCCTCTTCCGCCAAGCGGCGCAACGCGGTGCCCATCTTTTCCTGGTCGGCTTTGGTCTTGGGTTCGATACGGATGCCGATCACGGGCTCGGGGAAGGTGATCTTTTCAAGTACAATCACACTCTCCGGATCGCAAAGCGTGTCTCCCGTCGTGGTGTTCTTTAATCCTACGATTGCGGCAATTTCGCCGGCATACACTTCCTCTACTTCTTCCCGCTGGTTCGCATGCATACGCACCACCCGGCCAATACGCTCCTGCGCGCCCTTCGTTGCGTTTAATACATATGAACCGCGCTTCAACACACCCGCGTAATTACGGAAGTATGTGAGCGAGCCCACAAAGGGATCCGCGGCGATCTTAAAGGCGAGCGCCGTGAAAGGCATCGCGTCACTCGGTTCGCGCGTGATCGCTTCTCCTTTTACATCGGTACCTTTTACCGGAGGAAGATCAAGCGGCGACGGCAAGTAATCTACTACTGCATCCAACACAAATTGCACCCCTTTGTTCTTTAGGGCAGAACCGCAAAGCACCGGCACAATCTTGTAGCCGATGACCATTTTCCGGAGCGTACGGCGCAAGTCCTCAAGTCCAATTTCTTTTCCTTCGAGGTAGTGGGCCATGAGCGCATCGTCACCTTCCACAATTTTCTCCACGAGCTCGTGGCGCCATTTTTCCACTTCTGCCTTCATTTCATCCGGAAAAGGAATTTCGTTTATTTTTTCTCCATGCTCCCCTTCGAAGTTGAAGGCTTTCATCCTCAAAAGATCCACAATCCCACGATGTTCGGATTCTAAGCCAATCGGGAGTTGAATAGGATATGCATTCGGGGTCAGCCGTTCACGGATCGCGTCGAAACTTCCCCAAAAGCTCGCACCCATCCGATCCATTTTGTTCACAAAACAAATCCGCGGCACGTGATATTCGTCCGCATAATGCCAATTCGTTTCCGTTTGGGGCTCCACACCGGAGACACCATCAAACACTACCACTGCGCCGTCCAAGACACGAAGCGATCGTTTCACCTCCACTGTGAAGTCGATGTGCCCCGGGGTATCAATGAGATTGATGCGGTGCGAAAAATTCTTGTTGCCGTTCTGATACGTAGGAATCCAGAACGCGGTCGTGGCGGCGGAGGTGATCGTAATCCCCCGCTCACGTTCCTGCTCCATCCAGTCCATCACGGTGTCTCCCGTGTGTACTTCTCCGATTTTGTGCGATACGCCGGTATAAAAAAGAATCCTTTCAGAGACAGTGGTTTTGCCCGCATCAATGTGGGCGACGATTCCGATGTTACGAATTTTTTCGATTGGATAAGTACGAGCCATAAGTATTTTTTCGAATATTAAATTAGGGCACACCAGGTAGTAGAAATTCGACTATGCATGCTTTAAAGGTCGGATTTGCTATCTGGCAAAGTGCGCGAATGCCCGGTTCGCTTCCGCCATTCGATGCATGTCCTGCTTCTTCTTGATTGCGGCGCCCTCATTTTTCGAAGCTGCAATCAATTCTTCCGCCAACTTCTCCGCCATAGGCTTTCCCTTTTTAGAGCGGGCGGAATCCACAATCCAGCGGAGTGCAAGCATGAACTTACGTTCCGGCCGCACTTCCTGCGGCACCTGATAGTTCGCACCTCCTACACGCCGCGAGCGTACCTCAAGGAGCGGAGAGGCATGTTCCATCGCCTTTTCAAAAACTTTAACCGGATCCTCTCCGGTGGTTTTTTTGACTGATTCAAACGCGTTATATACTACCTGTTCCGCAGTTGTCTTTTTCCCTCCGCGCATCACGTAATTTATCAGTCGGCCGATATCTACGCGACCGTGGAGCACATCGGGCTTGTGATATTTTTTATAGACTCGTTTCTTACGCATAGGGTATAGGGTATAGCGTTATGCCTTCGGTCGCTTCGCTCCATACTTTGACCGTTGCTGTTTGCGCGCTTCTACTCCGGTAGTGTCCAAAACACCACGCACAATGTGGTACCGTACTCCAGGCAAGTCTTTCACGCGGCCCCCGCGAATTACCACGATCGAGTGCTCCTGAAGATTATGTCCTTCCCCTGGGATATAGGCGGTTACTTCCATCCCGTTCGTGAGCCGCACGCGAGCCACCTTCCGCAACGCCGAGTTCGGCTTTTTTGGGGTCGTGGTAAATACCTTCACGCACACTCCCCGTTTAAAAGGAGACGGCGAATCCACTGGTCGGTTCTGAATCGTATTGAAATAGTACGACAATGCCGGCGATTTCGTTTTCGCCTTAAGAGGTGCGCGTCCGCGCTTTACCAGCTGATTAATCGTAGGCATAAGGGAGAAACAAGCAAAGAATACAGCATGAAGCCCGACAACGCAAGCAGCCGTAATGGTTCAATAGCTTGGAGTATTCCAAGCTATTGAACCATTACGGAACATGGCGCTGTTCGAAAACCA
>CAZKRG010000077.1:0-3311 GCA_964555255.1 uncultured Candidatus Saccharibacteria bacterium | reverse complement strand
TCCATTTTTTGAATGCGCGCGTGTTTTTTAATCAGCATGGAAAAGCGGGCGAGAGGGAGGGCTTCTTCTTGAAGGAAGAAGCAAGCGGAATTCAAAGACAAAGAAGCGGTGCCTCGTTCATGCTATTTGTATTTGTCGTTCTCGGCTAAAGGAGATGCACCCTCGGCATCCGCCTCGGGCATTTCCGCTAGGGCTGCTCGCGCCTGAACCTCCACGGGCTTACGCCCGTGGATTCTTAGGTTTCAAACAGCTTCGCTGTTTGGCCCTCGTCCTCGCGTCCCTGATTCTCGATGTATTTTTTCAAGATGTGGTCTGGTATGCCTGAGGTTGAGACGAAATAGCTGTCCGACCAAATACCGTCAGTGCCCCAGTAGACGTTTTTGAGGAGCGGAAACTGCTCTTTGATTTTTCTGGATGTGTTCGTTTTGATGAGCCGCACCACACTGCCAACGCTTATGGTCGGCGGTATCTGGATCTGCAAATGGATATGATCCTTGTCGTGGTTCCTGGTTTTGAAAAATATGGTCGGATAATGTTCAGCGATTTCGAGCAGTTTCCGTTCAAGGTACGCCCACAAGCCTTGATTGATCACTTCGCGACGGTATTTGGTCGTGATGATGAGGTGATACTCGCAGTGGTAGATACAGTGACTGCCTTTTCGGTATTCCATTGCATCACTCTAGCATGGACGCGAGGGCGAGGGAGCGCCATCCATCCCACGGGCTTACGCCCGGGGGTCTCACGGCGCAGGGCTAGATGCTAGGAGCGGTGCTTATCCTCGCACTTCCGCCGTGCTCGGCGGGTGCTCGGGCACCGCCTCCATTTGGGGAGAGGAAGGAATCCTCTCCCCAGCTTCGCCTTCCTCCTCGCAGTGGTTCGTCGTTTGTCTTCAGTCCCGTTTCGGTTTTATCTTTTACCTTACGCTTGTGGTTCGCTTGTTTGTGCCTTCGGAGTCCAGGCTCGCACAACCCCTCTTCTCGTTTTCATCCAAGAGTTCGCGGTGTCGCTTTCGCTACGATACTTTGTGCCTTCGTTTAGGGACGGCGCTCACCCTTTAGCAGAGGACGCCCTAGCGGAAATGCCCGAGGCGCAAATTCATGTGCACTTGACCCACCCACCCATTCGCGTGCACTTCCGCCCGCGAAAGGACAAAAGGATTCGCGGGCTTACTCCCTAGCAAAAACTTCAAACTGCTTTTTGTGTTAAAATGACATCATGAATGAGCAACATCTTTTTGAGTTAATAAAAATTGGAAATTCAATCGCCGATACTCTCGACAAAAAAGAATCACAGTATGAGGCGCTTTTGGCATTGATTAGAATTGAAAAATTGCTTGATACAGGACGAACTCTTACCACGATTGATACCGGCGCATCACTGACACATCTTGCAGAAATCAACAGCGGCATGGATCACATCCGTTCCGTCATCGTCTCCACGGTCGCCAAATTGGATAAAAAGAAAATAATGGACATGCTTTTCAGTGCGGGTGAAAATATGAAGTTGGAATTTAGACCACAATAATTATCATGTTGGAACAGGAAAAAATCGAAAATCCCCTTGAAGTAAAACAGGAAAATACTCTTGAGCAAGAAACAGCTCCAGTCCCGGAGTTATCCCCTGCGGAAAAAGAGCAAGCGTTAAATTCCGAGCTTGAGCAAAATCAACAAGAGATTGCTGGATTGGAACAATCAAAAATTGATACTCAAAAATCTTTGGCTGAGATAAGGGGTGAACTTGGTATTCCGCCTTCCGATGAAATACCGCCGAGTATCGCCGCGAGTGAATCAAGAATTGGTAGTTTGAAAACTACTCAAGAAAATATTTTGGAAGAAAAAAATAAGCTTGGCACAGATACTCCCGAAGAAAATAAACAAGATAGTCCTGAATTGGTGGAAGATAAACCAACAATGGAGAATAGAGAGGGAGAAGAGAAAAAAACAGGAACACCGGATGTGTTGGAAGTTTATAAGAAGCCAGATGCATCTCTAGATTATTGGCAGGTTACAAAAGATTTGAGTGATAAAAATTTCTCCGGTGGATTGCAGGAAAGGTTGAAAATCGCTGACGAAGCTTTGGCTAGATTGCAAACAGAAGCGAACGCGTTGCGCGGTCAGATAGACGCAGAAAAAAACAGGGTTGATGATTTACGCAAAAATGGCAAATGGGACGGTAGTCAGAAATCAGAACTCGGTGCTTTGAATAAGAAGGACGATACGTTATATGGGCACGAACAAAACATTAAACGGCTGAAGAAAGATTTGGAAAAAAGTATTTCCACCGCAGAAAATGAACAACCAGTCTCAGATAAAAGCGTACCTGAAGGAGTAAAAGAAGAAAATGGAAGAGAGAATTTTATAGAGGTAAAAGATAGAGAACTTCGAGAAGAAATCGGCAATTCATTAAGCCAGATAGTTCAAGACATTGACGGACTTGAAGGAAGTTTGAGAGTGGGTGGTAAATTCATAGCTCCCAGATTCGAAGGGGACGCATTAAGAACTGCGGTGAACGAGTCCGGGATTGATTTCAAAAAAGCAAGTGGTGTATTTGAAGATATAACGAGAAAGTTAAAACGTGACTTTACCACCGAGTCCGGAAGCAAAAGACCGATGATTGAATCAAGTCATTACAGAAGGGCTATCGGTGCTCTGGAAAATTTAGAAAATGGTCTATCAAAATTTCGATCTAAAATCGACCAAAGAAAAACAGCCACCAATGATGAGAACTTTAAAAATCTCACAGATGAGATTTCGGCAACTATTAATGCCGCGAGAACAAACCGTGAGTTTCTAAATAGTTTGCGCTCGATAAGCCAGCGATTCGAGGATAGAAGATATTAATTTGTTTTGAACAAAACCCCTAGATACGGCTTTTTATTTTGATTCTAGCCAATTTTTGAAAGAACGAAGTTCTGGAGTGTCCAACGTGTTTGGTTCAAGCTCACAATCAAACCCATTATCATACACAGAGACAACTTTCTTTTCCCCGTCGACCGTAAAAGCAACTGCGCCGTTCTCAATACCTTTTTCAGCTAACATCTCCCGAGCTTCTTTAACGTGCTGTTCGCCGTTCAATAAAAAATCATACTCTTCTTTGGTTAATTTGCGCGGATGGACTTCAAATTTAATGTCTGGCTGTTGAAAATTTTCGAATCCCATAATATTAAATTATTAGCTAATAATTTAGTGTCATAATAGCATGTGGCGCAAAATTTTGGAAATGCCGGTAACTATCCCATGTGCTTTTTAGCGACTTAATCAAGCCCCGCCTCTCTCGCCCGCTTTTCCATGCTGATTAAAAAACACGCGCGC
>CAZKRG010000076.1:0-3328 GCA_964555255.1 uncultured Candidatus Saccharibacteria bacterium | reverse complement strand
CTGAGTTGCCCAAGTTACTTATAAAGAAAAATTTATAAAATGTCAACAAAAAAACCGACGCTTCGCACCTCCTTACACGATTGCACCAAATAACTAATGGAACCCCAAATCCGCAGGATTATCCTCCCCGGAAATCCTCATAATTTTCCCCCCTCGCTTCTCAAATTCTTCCCGAAGTCCAGAAACTTCGTGTGCAAGTTGAAACGTCTTCTCCGGTACTTCTTTTTTGACACGCCACTTCGTCCAAAATTCAATCACAAGTTTACTGTCGCCAAATACCTTTTGTATATTTTCAGCCATCGCAATCTCGATCGCATATTTGCATGCAAGGAGCTCGCCATAATTATTGGTCACCTCCTTCCCCAACAGATGCTTACCTTCCGCAAGTTCTTTCTTAGGAATCACCTTATGCAAAAGATTCTTCCCTTTCTCATCAGTCACACTGATGTCCACTCCTTCGCCTCGCCCCGTCCCTGCATCGAAATAAATCCCAGGCTCCGATTTTTTAACTACTTTGATAGCATAATCACCTCCTCTCTTTAACCATTCCTCCGCTTCTTCCCGCGTAAAGAATCCTTTAAATCGCGCCTCTTCCCCTTTTACCTGTTTCTCGCACTCTCCCCAACTCTCCGCGATTCCCTTCTTTTTTTTCGCAAGCACCACATACGCATAAAACTTTTTGGATTTTTTCTTTGAAAATAAATTCTGGGTCATAAATTCATAATGGTGGAAGTCGGGTCAGCCCGCCACCTCGGTGGCGCGGCAAGTTCGAGCTATTTCAAGTGTAGACCGCGCTAAACAAGAGCGCAATATGAAACACGTCATCTACGCTCGCAAATCCACCGAAGACGGATCGGCAGGTATTAAACATCCAAGCTTAGCTTGCTGAGCTTTCTTCATACGACCTAAACACGAAACTCAAAAAGTTATTAAACCTCTACCTCGCCGACGCGCTATCCACAAACGAATACGCCACCAAGAAAGGGACGCTATGCTCGAAAAGTCACGCTGACCGAGCGAATCGCAGAAATCGAGAAGCAGGGCGTGTCTTGGCTCGAACCGGCTCGTGAGCTTATTTTATCCTTGAATCAAGTCGCGCGAATTTGCTTTCCCAATCGGATTTCTTTTTCTAACCAATCAATTTTTTCATTTTTCCTTAATGAATTTGCAGAGGAAAGGGCGTTTTCTTGTGGTGTTCCGTTAAAAAACAACTAACATCACAACGTGAAATTGCTAACATCTTTTACCAACGTATAATACCAAGTATGCAAAACACAGTACCGCAATCACCGGAAGGTGGTGCTAATCCTGCTGGAGGAAAAAAGAAAATGGGATTAATAATATGTCTTGCCTTAGTTCTTGTCATACCGGCGATCGTAGTAGCCGGATTTGAGATAAAAAACTACTTTACTGGGCCGCATCTCGGAGTAAGTTCACCGCAAGAGGTATCCCAAGTACCTTTCACAAATTCAAGCATACAAGATATTGTGAAAGACGCGAATATTCTTGACTTTGATTCAATAGCAAATGGCGACGAAGTGGATATCGTTTATGTTACAGACAAAGGCAGTCGTGGTTATGGCAGCTACTTCGTATCGGGACAACCCCAAAAGAATTCGTGGTCCATTCCAATCAAGCTACCAGTAACTGGGCTCGACGCGAAAATTGTGCGAGCTAACGGCAGTCTCCATATTTTAATCCCTTCGAGAGAAAAGATTTTACACATAACAAGCAAGGATAACGGGAACACATGGCGTGAATTATCACCTATAGTAATAGCTAATCGCTTCATTTCCAACTACGACGCGATTTCGACTGGCGAAAATATCATTATTGCTTATACTACCGCTTTGCAAGGAGTCGGCGAAACGCCGATTGATGTCAATGTCGCGCGATGGTCCTCGCTCTCAAACACATTGATTGTTTCGCCGACAACTTTAGCTTCCTTTGAATCAATTTACACGACATCACCTATCAGATTATCTCTCGAACGGAACAATATATATTTGGTTTATGGAGAGAATGACAACAAAGCCTCTGGGCATATCTTTTTTACAAAGAGCACAATCGAAGACTCTAGATGGTTAACTCCGGTGGATGTATCTTCCACCGGCGGTGATTCAATCTCGGGAAAAGAAAATAGGGGCATTTCGATATTGGATGCAGATGCTTTAAATTTGTTAGTTGCTGAAAACAAGGTATATGTGTTTTACAGCGAAGGCGGGCAGACCTTCTCGACTAATTCAAGCAATGGTGTTAATTGGTCGCCAGCCATTTCTTTGTATCCCTATGTATCACAGGCAGACAAAAATACCTTCGCAGTCGCTTCAAGCGGCAGCTCAACAAAAATAGCGTGGATTGATGGACGGTTTGAACTGGTAACGCCGCAATTCGGTATCCCATGGTCAGATAATAATCCTTATTGGGGCAACAACGATATATTTACTGCCACCATTTCTGATTCTAACGGATATTTACAAGAATTGAAGCACAACAGCCTAAAAGACGGGCTCGCCATATATCGGATCACCAAACCCGTGTCTTTCTCGAGGTCTGTTGCTATTCGTTCTATGGGAAATAATTTTATAGTTATATGGTCAGGTGTTGCCGGATTATCAACTACTGACAAAAATGATTTCAACAGTAAGAAATACCTATCGGGAATTTTTTACACGTTTTTTTGACCGAAATTGTTTTGTTCCGAAGGAAAACGCCTTTTCTTTTTCAAAAAGAATTTCCGCGCGCCTGTTTGCCGCAGGCAGGCAAATCCAAAAAGTGAAGACAAGGAACGCCAAGTGTTGAGTATTGAAGCACAACTTGCTGAATTGTATGATTTCGCCAAGCAACAAAATCTTTTCATTGCCCGTAAACACTACGAGAGTAAAACAGCCAAAGAACCCGGGCGCGAGGTGTTCAATGAAATGCTCGGCGAGATCGAGCGTGGACGGCGGGAGAATCATCTACCTCGTGAACACGGGGAAGATACAATCGCTCAAGCTCCCGACCTTCTGGTTTGAGACCACGCCGCAGGGCAAGTTTATGCTGTCCGTCGCCTTCAGGCAGGCCAAATATTACACCGACAATTTAATTTTACTAAACAAGAAAATCTTTCTGGGATGAAAGATTTTCTCGTTCGTATCGGCTCGAACCGCAGAATTTCGGCGGGAATTCTGGCGGTGGATTTCAAAATGCCTTGGGATTTCTTGGCGAAAACATCAGTCCGAGCCGCGCGCTTTGCGCGCGGCGAGGTCAATTCGTCTTCAAATTCGTTAATGTGGTCTAATTCTACACTTTGCTCTAAACTTTTTCAAAAGCAAAGATTAGTCGC
>CAZKRG010000075.1:0-3390 GCA_964555255.1 uncultured Candidatus Saccharibacteria bacterium | reverse complement strand
TCATTTCCTAACTGGCGGAGAGGGAGGGATTCGAACCCTCGATACCCTTTCGGATATACAGTCTTTCCAGGACTGCCGTTTAAACCACTCACGCACCTCTCCATAGCATAGGTTAAAAGGTTGTAGGTTGAAAGTTTTTGATTTCACTTATCAACCTTTTACCTTCTCACCTTTTCAACTAGCTAATGATTGTACCCTCGAATTCCTCTCCCTTCAATAAGGCGGCGAGATTTTTTAAATCAGTGCCCACCACGAACATTGTAAGTTTATCTTTCTCGGCAAAACGGGCGGCAATGGGATCCACTGGTGCATGAAATCCTGGCGTCCATTTTTTAGGACTCTGGACACGATACTGCTTCCATGACATTTCCCGGAATGCTCTCGCCTCCGGGTACTCGTCGGGATTTTTGTCATACACGAATCGCGGCTTTCCCACGTTAATCACTTCCTTTGCGCCAAAATCATGTGCGAGGGCAGTGGTCACATAGTCCGTGGAATTCCCCGGAAACCATCCTCCACTGATTGTGATTGGCTTCGTGAGTTTTCGCACTTGTCCGCGACGCTCAATCAACTCCGGCACGGCGAGTTTTCCAAATGCCGTACACACCAGCATCGCATTGAGGCGCGTCGCGTAAATACCAATCCAGTCCAAATCTTTGTCCGGTACTTTTGCGATCTCCTCGGCTGCTTTTTGATACGTGCGGCAAATTCTCCCGCCACCTACAATCAATACGAACTTTCTCCCTTTTTTCGCAAACGCCGCAATGAGTGTTGCAAAGTTTTTTACAAACTGAGTATCCACGCTTTCAGGACATACCGCAGAACCGCCGAGAGAAATTACAACTGTTTCCCCAACTATGTGGCGCATTGTACCATAATTTTACTCTTCTTCAGCCGATAATGAAAGTCTTTCGAGTATTTCGTCGAAGCTATGATACAATGGGGAAATGAATAAAATTTTTTTTACCGGCGCAATGATTGTACTCGCGGTGGTCATCGCAGGATCTACACTATTTAGAATCCAATCTCCTTCCACTCCCACTAGTCCAACTCCTCTCGAAAATAATACTCCCTCGCAAACTTTCTCTACTATGACCATCACATATACCAATAATGGATTTTCACCAAGAACTATCACCGTATCCAAAGATGCTACGATCACATTCAAAAATGAGAGCAGCCGCTCATTCTGGCCCGCCTCGGACATACATCCCTCCCATACACTCTACGATGGCACGTCGCTCCAGCAACATTGTGCGAATCCCACTGCAAATACGTTTGATGCCTGTAGCGAAATTATCCCCGGATCTTCCTGGAGCTTTACCTTTAATAAAGTGGGAAATTGGGATTATCACGATCACCTCCGTGCAGGTCAAACAGGCACAGTAACGGTACAGTGAGAGGAATCCTTCACACCGCCAATTTCCCTTTTTCCATCAAAGTCTTTCCTCTCAGCACGACTGTTTCTACCACTCCGGGCAATTCCCAACCCTCAAAGGGAGACCACTTCGCCTTAGACTCTAAATCCGCGCCGCGTACCACTGCGTATTTCTCAAAATTCACTTCTATGTGTGTCCCGGGCTGATCGGGGATTTTAAAGAGACGTTTGGGATTGTCATAGAGAAACTTCTTTATCTCTTCCACGCTCAATCGATTTTCTTCTACTGCTTTACCTAAAAGTCCCAGCGCAGTCTCAAGACCGGGGACACCAAATTTGACCATCCCTTCCTGCTTCTCGGAAAGAAGATGCGGAGCGTGGTCGGTTTCGACGAGATCGATCGTTCCCTCGCGCAGCCCCTCCCAAAGAGCCCTCTGATCTGTCTCAGTGGCGAGCGGCGGCTTCATAAGCGCTTTTACTCCCAACTCCTTTTCGGCAGCACTCGTTAAAAACAAATGATGCGGCGTGACTCCTCCACTTACTACAAGCCCCTTCCGCTTTGCGGCGCGGAGCAACTCCACCTCGCATGCAAGCGAAATATGACATTCATGGAGCCGGCGCTTATATTTCTCTGCCAATTCCAAAGCTATTGCAAGTTGCATTCCTTCTGCATGTACGAGAATTGGCTTGGAGGATTCCCAGCTCCGGAAGATTTCTTCTATCACTTCCCGATTTTCAACAAAGAGTTTTCCCGTGGTGTGGTTGCAATACACTTTAAGCCCGAACACTCGTGGATGTGCCGCCGCTTTTTCAAAAGAAGCGAGATTTTTGCCGTCTGTGCCAAAGTAGAATCCTACATCACAAAGTGCATGGCGATCCGCACGCGCAATTTTTTCTTCGAGCCGATCCAGAGAAAGGGTGGGAATGGGATTATTCGGCATATCCACCACAAATGTGAATCCTCCCTTTACCGCCGCGCGGGTACCCGATGCAAAATCTTCTTTCTGCATCGCCCCCGGTTCGCGAAGGTGCGCGTGAACATCAATGAGGCCCGGGAGCTTCATGATCCAAGGAGTGTCTCAAGCAGCGCCATACGAACATAGAGACCGTTCTGGGCTTCCCGAAAATATGCCGCCCGAGGGTCACTATCCACTTCCCGATCAATTTCCGTCACTCGCGGCAACGGATGCATAATAATCGAACGCGGCTTGAGTCCGGCAAGTACATGCGCGTCAATCGTATACACGCTTCTCACTTTTTCATACTCTTCGGCGGAAACGAATCGCTCTTTTTGCACCCGAGTTATATAAAGCACATCAACTTTTGAAATTGCCGAGGAAAGATCCGTAGAAATGGAATACGCAACATTCCTTTCTTTGAGCATTCCCACGTAATTTTGAGGGAGACTTAATTCCGGGGGAGCAATAAGGTGCACACGCGGGTGATTCAGACGCGACATGAGTTCGAGGAGCGAATGCACGGTGCGCCCATAGCGAAGATCCCCTACAAACGCGATCTCCAAACCGTCGATTGCGTCAAGCTCTTTCTGGATTGTGAAAAGGTCAAGGAGCGCTTGGGTGGGATGTTCTCCTGATCCATCTCCCGCGTTTATCACGGGTACCTTTGCCACAGAGGCAGCGAGACGCGCCGCTCCGTTCTGCGGATGA
The DNA here is from genome assembly GCA_964555255.1 of uncultured Candidatus Saccharibacteria bacterium. Lineage (GTDB taxonomy): Bacteria > Patescibacteriota > Minisyncoccia > UBA6257 > 2-01-FULL-56-20 > VGJV01. The sequence continues at coordinate 345 of CAZKRG010000075.1, read as the reverse complement.
CGGAGCACAATCACATCCGCATAGCCGGAGGTTACCCGAATGGTATCCTCGAGCGTTTCTCCTTTGATCGCAGAAGAAAACTGCCCCGCACTTTCCATCGAAATCACTTGTCCTCTGAGTTTCAACATCGCGGCTTCAAAAGAAAACCGAGTGCGGGTACTCGGTTCATAAAAAAGAGTGGCCATCACTTTGCAGTTGAAGGAGGTCGGGCAGGTTTCTCTCCAATCTCGCTGGGAAAACTCCTCCGCACGAAGAAACAGGTCTTGTATTTTTGCCCGGTCAAACTGGGCGGTACTTAAAATATGTTGGGGATTCAGGAGGGATGCCATGTATATATTAAAACAG
>CAZKRG010000074.1:0-3449 GCA_964555255.1 uncultured Candidatus Saccharibacteria bacterium | reverse complement strand
AAAATAAGCTCGAGGCCGCATGGCCGAGAACGATTTTTTGACGCTTTTACAAGAAAGCGGGCAGAGTATAATGCTGATAATATAAACCTATGAAGTTCTACGGCTATTTTATTCCGTCCACGCAAGAGAAAGGCATAGTGAAAACGTGGGATGCCTGCAAGAAGAAAACGGAGGGTGTTCGCGGAGCCAAATTCAAACGCTTTCCAATGGAAACGGCGGCGCAGGCGTGGCTTGACGGGATAAAAAATATCGAAGGAATAAAAGTTGAGAAGAAACAGGCTAAGGACAAAACAAAAAAGGCCTCACAAAAAGAATGCACCATCTTGGTTGCTAAGCCGCCGAAAAAAGTTATCACGGACTTCGCCTATGAAATTTATTTCGATGGAGCGTGCGAACCCAACAATCAAAACGGCACGGCCAGTTATGGATGGCTAATTAAGAAAGATGGGAAAGTTATCGAACAGGATTGTGCAATTATCGGGAAGGGCGAGAATATCACAAATAACGTAGCCGAATACACCGGATTGTTGAAGGCACTGGAACGATTCGACGCATTAAAACTCTCGGGTGCGATAATGATTAGGGGCGACAGTAAACTTGTCTGCAATATGGTCGCGCGGGATTGGGGCTGGAAAGATAATAAAACGAAAACGAAGTGGATAGGACACAAGGACGCCCCGCACCTCGCCACCCTTTTAGAGCAAGTTCATAAATTACTTGAAGCACACGACCATGCCGTACAGTGGGTTCCGCGAGAGCAAAACCAAGAAGCGGATGACCTTTCAAAGAAGCCACTTATTGAAGCGGGTATTATTAAGCCTGATTCTGAAAGTAAAAAATGCCCAGAGTGCGGCGCGAACTTAGTCCTGAGAAGCGGCAAATATGGGAAATTTTTTGGATGCTCCCGCTATCCAAAGTGTAAGCACACGGAAAAATCCGAATAGGGTTATAATTCAATTATGATGGAGCTACTGACAATAATTGTTGTTGCGTTGGTTTTCCTCCTCGTTGGCTACTTCTGGGGCAAGGGCAAAACCTCGCAAGTTAAAACAGAGGCGTTGAAGAAGCAACGGCCGATTCTCGGCGGGTTATTTTCCGAGCAGATTACTCCACTTCTCCCCGATTTTGAAAAACAACACCCCGACCTAAAAATTTCCGAGGCAAGATTTGTCGGGAAACCGATTGACTTCCTATTCTTCAAAGGAATGGACGATAAAGAAATCACCGAAGTTGTTTTTGTCGAAGTCAAAACTGGAACGTCCTCCTTAAGCCCAACCGAAAGAAAGTTAAGGGATGCAATAAAGGATAAGAATGTGGATTGGCGCGAATATAGAATCCCCGAAGGTACAGCCAACCCTCCGCCTTCTACGACTTCTTCTCAAATTCCATAAGGAGCGAGAGATAATGCTTTTGAGTCTCGCTATCAATCCATGAATTCGGTAGCGGCGGTATCTTGCCACCGGAAGCGATAACACGATTTATTGAATCGAAGAAAAATCCCTGCGGGGTAGCGAGAAAGAGCCACGCAACCTCCCAGTGCTGTCGCACCTGTTCCGCGATGGCTTTGATGTCTTGCTCCAATATCAAATGGCGGTATTTCACCTCAACGAGATAAACCTGCGAGCGGTCTTGTGTGATAAGGATAAAATCCGGCGCATGTCGTATGTTATCGAGAACCTGTTGAACTTCGACGACGTGTTGATATTGCGCCACTTCCGGCACAGTTTTCTCATAGCCGAATGGAAGGATGGTAAATTTACCGCACTCGCGGAACATCTGTTCAAAAATTACTTCGGCGATTTTCCCCTTGAGTAGCTCTCGGGAGAAAGATATCTCTTTATCTTCGGAGGTAGCCATCAGTTAAATTATAACAGAAAACGTCTTATATGAATTTTATGGCCTGTACCGAATTTTTCAGGTCAAATATCTTATCCGACGACCTTAAACACTCCGCCGCGAATTGCTGGATTGCAGGCACTTTCTCTAAATCGCTCTGAGAGAACAATATCCCTTCGGCCAAAAGTGGCTTGTCGGCTGATAGAGTAATCAAATTATTCATCGCCGTAATGAATGTCTTATCGTCGGTCGCTCCTAGTTGTTCAAGAAAATTATTGTATGCCGCCTTACTGTCATTTCCGGGACATCCCAAGATAATGTGTAAGGTGCCATCTTTAGTGAAAATATTACATGACATGGCTGTCGGTATTTTAGAGCTATTCAATCTCCGGCCTTCTAGGTCATGCGACGGATTTACGAATCCGGCAAAAAATATTGAACCGTTGTAAGGGAGGCTTCTATGGAAGTGGGACATAAAATTCCAACGCTGACATGCATAGGCTTTCGCTGTTTTTTCCAAAAAATCTTTGTTGGCTTTGAAACGGATATATCCTTCGGTTAGTTGGGAGATATCTATGGGTGGCATCTGCGCCCCAGCCTTCGGAGTCATATGCTTCATTATTAAAAATGGCCGCACTATTTCTATCTGACTGTTGATGCCCAATAGATACTGGTTCCTTCTAAAGGAGAATCCTATAGCCTTCAATCCCAGAAGAAAGAGTTGCTCCTCTGAAGAAAAATCAATCTCTAACGTATCAACCTCCTTAAAAAGGTTATTGTCGTGCTTAGAACAAAAAACAGGAAGACGCCCAGCCTTATTCACCCCAGTCCTGATATACTGCCAAAGCATCGAACCTTCGCCCATGCGATAGTCCATGCAATAATCGCCATAGTTGCGCCGCAAGATATTCTCCGGTATCAAGTGGCTATTTATTGGCGGCTCGGTACATCCGGGATAGACGCACTTCAACCTACCAAGTGATGCCTCCTCGATTTTCTTCCAAATACCAACCGGAAAAGATTTTACAGTGCCGCCCTGAGAATCCGTGTAGGCCATTGCTGTTTCAAGCTCGCTTCGAAGGAACAGCAAATCTTCGGGCGATTTACCGCCGCAACACTTTTTGAACTTCCTGCCGCTACCGCAAAAGCACAACGAATTTCTCTCGACTTTCATTGTTTTCGCTATGGCTTCGGCCACCCTATCAGCTTCATAAGCCTTATCTATCATGGCTCGATTATAGCGCGTCAGGCTTTCAGTTAAAGGGGGAAGAGGTTGCCATACGGGATAACCTTGCTCGAACTTCGACGAGGAAATAAGAAAATCAGAATTATCACTATAATCTATATGGAAGATATAAAGGTCGATTTAAGCCCGTTGATTACTCAAATGAACGAGTACAAGTGCAAGAAGTGCGGCAACGTCGTAGGAGAAGGCGAAACATACCTCGCTACCGAAGAGGGTAAAATTGCTACAGACCCAAGGAGGCCAGAGGAGCAAGAAACCAGCTTCCCACGTCCTGTCCGGAGGCACAAAGGATGCGATGGCGAAGTAGAAGCCATTTAGCCCACCACCATGCGTTGACCGGCCACTCCTTGGGCGCGCAAAAGGAGGG
>CAZKRG010000073.1:0-3533 GCA_964555255.1 uncultured Candidatus Saccharibacteria bacterium | reverse complement strand
CCCAAAAATGTTGACATAATTTTAAATTTATGCATATAATGAGGTACGCTCGCGAGAAATGATAGGGCGAAAGGTCGATCGAGATTTTCCGTATATCACGTCTATGGATCAGTCAGCTGATCGAGAATTTCTTGAATATTTAGTCAAAGCCCTCGTGGATCATCCCGAGGATGTCAAAGTGGATCGCAAGGTTGATGAGATGGGTGTACTCCTCTCACTCCGCGTGAATCCATTAGACATGGGCCAAGTAGTCGGACGACAAGGAGCAACCGCAAAAGCGATCCGTTCTCTTCTTCGGATTGTGGGCATTAAGAATAACGCTCGCGTGAACCTAAAGATTGAGGAACCGGAGGGCAGCACGCGCGGTCCCCGCGAAGGGGGGAACCGCCGTGAAGCGAACTATAACAATAATTACTAGGGATAGCGAAAGGTGGTTGGTAAGAAGTGTTTAGTGAAGGTGAAGCTCCATATTGCCAAACTGGTGATGCGGAGCTCTCCTTTTTTTAATTTGCTTATTCCTTATTTTTTTGCTATTTTATATCTCGTCATACGTATCACTTACCATTTCTCACACAACATCTTATGTCTCTTGCCTACACCGATCTTAAAAAAGGAGTGCTCTTTGTGATGGATGGAGCACCGTACGAAGTGCTTGATTCCCATTTTCTTCGGATGCAACAGCGGAAGGCGGTGGTGCAGACCAAAATTAAAAATTTAGTTACCGGGAAAATTGTCGATCGCAATTTCCAGCCCAGTGACAGTTTTGAAGAAGCGGAAGTTAATCGGCAGTCCGCGCTGTTTATTTATACGAACCGGGGCGAATATTGGTTTCACGAAGAGGGGAATCCAAAAAACCGGTTTATGTTAGCGCAGGAAATTTTGGGTGACAGGGCGCAATTTTTAAAACCGAACACGGAAGTGGAGACGATGATATTTAGCGGCAAAGTGATCGGCGTACAGTTGCCGGTCAAAATGGATTTCAAAGTAATTGAAGCGCCGCCGGCGATCAAGGGCAATACCGCGCAGGGTGGATCGAAGGTAGTTATAATTGAGGGCGGCGGCAAGGTTTCTGTCCCGCTTTTCGTGAACGAGGGCGATATGATTACGGTGAATACCTCTACGGGAGAATATGTAGGCCGTGCTGATAAAGCGTAGTTTTTCCCCGTTGCTTGATTTTGAGAAGATACTTGAGGTTTATGCCCTGATTTACGTTGTGCAAAATCAATCGTAAATTGTTATAAAATGTCTCGGCCTTTGATTTTTGCAATTTTCTTTGCCATTGTTCTCGCGGTATTGGTATTAGGTAGCGTGATGATTTTCGAGGCGGCGGCGAGTGTGTTTGGAATTTCTACCATTGCGGAATTGTGGTGGTTGGGTGGGGCACTTGCGGTGTTTTCGGGGAGTTTTGTCGCTTCCATATTTTTGGGGATGCGATATTGGAATGCGTTCACGCGGGGGTATTGCACGTTCTCGGCGGTGTGGATCGGATTTTTTGTGTATTTTGTCTTGGTTTCGGGAACGTATGGGATCATCGTAATCTTTTCAGGATTACTTTTGCAGACTTTTGGGAAAATATTATTTACGCTTGCGATAATTGTTGGTGTGTATGGACTTATTCACGCGCGACGTATTTCGATTTGCAACGTTTCGCTCAAGTTGCCGAACTTGCCGGAGGCATGGCGAGCGAGGAAGATAGTGTGGGTGAGCGATCTTCATTTGGGACAGTTACATGGCGCACCCTACGCAGAAAAAATATGTGCAAAAATTCTGAGTCTGAATCCGGACATTGTATTTATCGGTGGAGATCTTTTTGATGGTACCGGGGCGCCGGATATTGCAGAACTTATCGCGCCGCTCAAAAATATTTCACCAAAACTTGGGACGTATTTTATCACTGGCAATCATGAAGAATTTGGCGACCCGAAAAACTTCATCGCGGCAATCCGGGCTGCGGGGATCCGTGTGCTTATGGACGAAAAAGTGGAAATCGACGACATACAGATTATCGGTGTTGATTATGAGAATGCATCGGAGCGGGGACAGTTCCGGGAAATTCTCGCGCGGTGTGCGATTGATTCTGAGAAGCTCTCGATTCTTTTGAAACACGAGCCGAAGGACTTGGATATTACCGAGCAGGCGGGGATTAATCTTCAGCTTTCGGGGCACACGCACCGTGCTCAACTATGGCCGCTGAATTATGTTGCTCGATTGAGCTACAAAGGATTTTCCTATGGACTCAAACAATTCAAACGCATGTATGTGCATATCTCAAGCGGCGCGGGCACGTGGGGTCCACCTATGCGCGTCGGCACTAATTCGGAAGTGGTACTTTTCACGTTTAAATAATTTTGACTTTCCCACCATTCTCGTGTTTTAGATAAGGCAAATTGTTTTTTAAAAAATTGGAAATAAATCCGAAAATGTAGAAAAACTGAAATTCAAGAAAGAAATGTATATGGAAATCCCATTAAAGTTTTGATAGCCTACGATTGTACTCTGATGTGCGAAGGACTTCGGTTCATTCTCGAAGAAGACCCCCTTGATTACCATTATCGGCAAGGAAGACAATGGCCGATAATGGTAAAGTTTACGGAGATACTTATGCCTGACCTTGTTCTCATGGACGCGGTTATGGCCATCATGAATGGAAAGGAAGAGGAGAGAAAGAAAAAGAAAAATTTTTCTGCAGTCAGAGTTATTTTACTTTCCGCCCATGGAGAAGATAAATATGTTATGCAGGCGCTCGCGTTTTGCATTGACGGGTTTCTCCTTCTTCGGGATACTACCTCTGTAATTTTACTCAAAGCAATCCATGAAGTGGTGCGGGGGAGTATCGTATTTTAGTCCCGCCATTGCTCGCTGTTTTAAGGAACGGTTTTCTCTTTCCCATGGAGTGGCGAACGTGCCTCGAGTGGGGTATCTTCCCAAGCGCGAGATGTAGGTGCTTAAACTTGTGGCTCAAGGGAGGTGTAATAGGGAAATTGCACGGGAGCTCGGTATCAGTTCCGAAACAGTGGAATGTTATCGAGATCGGTTGATGCGACGACTCGGAATTCGGGGCCGCCGCCCTTACCCGATACGCAGCGGGACACGGGATTATCAAGATTGTGCTCGCGGAAGACTACGAAGCTATCAATCTTGTTCCTCCATAAGTCGCGAGATGGTACAACTTATTGCAGAGGCGCTTTCTCAAAAAAAAGTTTCAACTGAACTTGAACTTAGGTTGAAAATGAGAACTGCGAATGATCGGCGTGAGTACTTGATAAAAAAGATCGGTTGCCGCGGGATTGCGGACATTACTCACCATGCGCTTCAGCATCGAATCATCACTCTCGAATCTCGAGAAGCATAGTGCCATTTTACATGCCCCCGCTCCCCACCAGGATCGGGTTTTACCTCTAAATAGTGACGGAATGGTTCAAAAAGGATATTATTGAAGCCCGTCATCGACGAGGTGGTGATAGAGCGGCTAGAGATCAAGATTTTCGCCACCATTCCTCTTTCTACGAAGATTCACGAGCGGGAACTTACCA
>CAZKRG010000072.1:0-3602 GCA_964555255.1 uncultured Candidatus Saccharibacteria bacterium | reverse complement strand
ATCTATAGAATAGTTTTTATTTTAATCCAATAAAATAAAAGCAGAAACATATATGAATTTAACTAAACTAAGAGTCGCGATCCTCTGCGGAGGCCCTTCACTGGAGCGCGGCATATCACTTAATTATGCTCGATCTGTACTTGATCATCTCTCTTCTGATGTTATTGAAATAGTGCCTATCTATTTTGATTCTAAAAAACGTACCTATCACGTCTCTCAAGCACAACTCTACAGCAATACTCCCTCGGATTTTGATTTTAAACTTCAGGACACTGCTACTCCACTTGATACAAAAAAACTCCTCGTTCTTTTACGGAAAGTAGATTTGGTATTCCCCATTATGCACGGCTATTTTGGCGAAGGTGGAGAAATCCAGAATTTTCTCGAAAAAAATAACATCCCTTTTGTCGGTTCAACCTCCCAAACCTGCAAGATCTCTTTTGACAAGTTTCGTGCCAACGAATTCATCCAAAAAAAAGGTTTCTATGCTCTTCCTTCCATAGTTCTCACCATTAATGGTCTAAATCAGCGAAAGTCTGTAGAAGATTTCTTTAAGAAGCATCGAATTATGCGGGCGGTGGTGAAGCCCGCCCGTGGAGGTTCGAGTATTGGAGTATTTTCAGTTTCTACTCCCAAAGAAGCGCTCGAAAAAATAAAACTGCTTTTCTCTAAAAGAATGGACACGCGCGTTGTCCTCGAACCTTTTGCACAAGGCATTGAATTTACCATCATCATTTTGGAAAACGAATTTGGGAATCCTGTCGCTCTTCCTCCCACGGAAATTGAAACCGACTATACGAAACATCAGATTTTTGATTTTAGGAAAAAATATCTTCCGACACGCCAAGTCATCTACCATTGTCCTCCTCGATTCGACAATGAAGTGATCGAAAAAATCCAAGCGCAGGCCGAGCAGCTGTTTAGTCTTTTCAAGATGAGGGACTTCGGCCGTTTCGACGGCTGGGTGCTGCCCGATGGCAATATCTGGTTTTGCGATTTCAATACCATAAGCGGTATGGAGCAAAATAGCTTTCTTTTTCAACAAGCTTCCCGTATAGGAATGACTCACCGAGATGTGCTTCGCTATATCATAAAAAACGCCTGTGCTCGTTACAACGTACAATTTCCCGAAGAAACCACTGGGAATGCTTCCGAGAAGAAAAAAGTGAATGTTCTTTTCGGGGGAAATACTTCTGAGCGGCAAGTCTCGTTGATGAGCGGTACCAATGTCTGGCTCAAACTCCGAGGTTCTTCTCGCTACGCAGCCACTCCTTACCTCCTCGATTCGGAAGAAAAAGTATGGCAACTCCCCTATCACCTCACGCTGAACCATACCGTCGAGGAAATCGCAGAAAACTGCAAAAATTACGAACAAACGAAAAAACGGCTCGAAAATTTTGAAAGGCGAGCGCGACTCCATTTGGGACTACGAGAGAATAAAAATCCCGAAGAATTCTTTGCGCCCCGCGAAATGACGCTCATGCAGTTCATTAAAGATTCTCATTTTATCTTTAACGCGCTTCATGGAGGTGCGGGAGAAAATGGCACATTCCAAACATTTTTCGCAAAAAATAAGGTCCTGTTTAACGGCCCAAACTCTAAAGTCTCTCGACTTTGTATGGATAAAGGGGAAACAAGCGAGGTGATTCATAACCTTCAAATCGAAGGAATAGATGCTATACCGGGAAACATACAAAAAACAAAAAACCTCTGGAAATTTTCCGATCGCGAGCGCAAAAAGTTCTGGAAAACACTTCGAAGGAAATTAGGCGCAGAAACTATTGTCGTGAAACCCCGTGCAGATGGTTGCTCAACAGGAGTGGTGCATCTTTTCTCCTCTGCGGATCTCAAGAAGTATATCGACCTTCTTATCAACAAAGCCCTCCATATTCCTCGAAATACTTTTCGACACCAACCCGAAATCATTGAATTACCTACGAAACTTCCCGAAGAACTCCTCTTCGAACGTTTCGTCGTGAGCGATGTTCTTCGAGTGAAGCACAATAAGCTCAACTATCGCCGGAGATCGGGATGGATCGAAATCACCGTTGGCGTGATACAGAAGAACAAGAAACTCCACGCACTCAATCCGAGTATCACTGTTGCAGAAGGAGAGGTCTTGAGTGTCGAGGAGAAGTTCCAAGGAGGAACTGGCGTAAACATTACGCGCCCTCCCCTTTCCATCGTGAAACAGCGAGTACTTCAGAAAATACGCACGCGTATTGAAATGGTAGCCGAAAAAATAGGAATCGAAGGATATTCCCGCATTGATGCCTTCGCGAATGCAAAAACCGGAAATCTTCTCATCATTGAAATCAACACGCTCCCAGGATTAACTCCTTCAACCGTACTCTATCATCAAGCGCTTGCGGAAAAACCTCCCATCTTCCCTCGAGAACTCCTCGAGTTACTTATCGCAAACAAGGGATATTGAAAATCTCCTGCGCAAGAACCTCTCGACAAAATAATCGAACTGGCGCTGGAGAAGCATTCAAAGTAAAACGCTTGTCATAAAGTTGCCGATCTTCGGCAACTTTATGACAGATACGAATAAAAAATCACCGCAGGGTTTTAAATCCTACGGCGGTTTTTTGAATTGTGGACGGTGAAGAAACTCTCTTAGGAGCCCCAGCCGAATTCGGAGAGCCCGCTATCACCAGATCCTCGCCTGCTTTCACCCGAGACTGCCGCTTGGGCCGCTTCTTCCGTGAGACTGTAGTATTCCTGGAGTGCCCACACGAGATCCTCTGAAGTGGCCACTACCGGTTCCACATCCATCCTTATTAGATGGACTATGGCATCGATGGCTTCCAAGTCCGCCGGATCCGAAGTGGCGATCACCATCGCATCTCCCTTGAGCGCCACCGGCATTACTCCATACCAAGTGGCCGCGTGCGGAGGAAACTGGTCGAAGGCTTCGTACGCAATTCCTTTCTCGCGTAACGGGAAAAATTTGGCGCCGAAATGTCTCGCGAGGTCTTTCGCCTGCTCTACTGTATTATCAATCGTATTCATAAGTTAAGTTCGACGAACTTCTTTTATCCTATACCTAAACTTGCAAAGATAAAATAGAAACCACCGCGGACTTGCCACGGCGGTTTTGAAATTGTGGAGAATTTAAAGCGAGAATTCTCCGAACTTATTGTGCGATGTCTCCCCGAGATGAGTAGAGCTTGATGCGTTGATACTCTCCCCATACTGCAGAGCGTTTCCGCTCGCTTTGCCACCAATCATCTGCGCTGATGGTATCTCCTTCATGGATGAAAGGGTACAAAAAAGGAAACAACTGAGAATCCGGAAATACCTTACGGAGCGTCCGTAGGCACCTCCCGCTGTGTAAGGACTTGCTCGCAAAAAGGATCCGTCCGTAGGGAATGCCTTCCTTTACAAAAAGCTCTTTGCCAAAAAGGGCGTCCTCCAACGTGTTACGAGAACGCTCATCGACGAAAATGTGTGATGGAGGCACCCCACATTGAACAAATTCCTCTCTCATGAGGTGAGACAAAATTTCTCCTGTCTCGGGATCTTTCCCTCCTGCCAAGTATACCGCCGGAGCCAGTCCTCGGTGGAAAAGATCAGCGACAGTGCTCCATTGATCTCCG
>CAZKRG010000071.1:0-3721 GCA_964555255.1 uncultured Candidatus Saccharibacteria bacterium | reverse complement strand
CTATCGCCTTGAAAATTTCCCGGAAACGGTGCTCGTAGGTATGCTCGCGCAAGGTACGCTCGTATCCCGCTTGAGCGATGTGCTCCCTTTCTTCTGCGTGAGTCAAATAATATCGGATTTTTTGAATGAGATCGGAAGCATTCCGATACAACACCATCTCTTTGTCTTCTTCATAGTAACAACCAATATCTTTTGACCAGCCGGAAATCACAAACGCTTTGCACCCAGCAAGCTCGAAAGGACGCGCGTGGGTATGCGGGATGCCAAAGTGCAAAAATGCCCGAATATTATCGAGGAGGTGAAAATCAGGCACGATTTTATCTGCCGATTTTTTAAGGAAAAGTCGCGCAAGGACCGAAGGACTCCAAAGACTTTTTCGGTCAGTTAAATTCAGGCAAATTTTGCTATGCCCAAAAACATTGAGCATTTCTTCATGCAAAAGCTTTCCGTGTTCCCAACCGAACCCAAAACAGCTCACTTTGATTCCCGCGTGCTCGAGGGCTCGTATGATGCGCGCGCGGCCGGATTTTTTTTGTCCCACGAAACTTACCTCAATATCTTTCGTCCCCTCTCGAGGACTGTACTCCGCAATGTTGCATGCCCACTGCGAAAGTATCACGTTTGGAAATCCTTCCGCCCTGTACCATTCACGCGCCGAAGAAGAGGTGGTTACTACCCAGTCGAAATGCGGAACCCATCGCTTGGAGTAATTCCAAAATCTCCAATAGTCATCGGCGAACCAGGCTACCGTTTTCGTAATTTTCCGAATTGCGTCTACCACCGTGGGATCCAGCTCTTCCGAATACATAAAACTGAAAAAAAGATCTGGTTGTTCGGCGAGGATATTTCGATATAATTCTTCATTGAATTTCGATTTTCCTATCTTCAGAATGCGATCGAAAGGTATATAGATCACTTCTGTAGCGGGAAAAGCCCTCAAACTTTCATAAAAATTTTTATGTTCGAAACTTAATCCTCTTTGAGGATCGTAATTTTCTCGCTCTACCCCGCAATAAACTATTTTCATTCTTTTTTTCGAAGCGCCTGATATGTGCGATGCAAGAAGGAATACGCTCTCTTCCCCAAAAAAGAAACTACAAGCTGAACACGAGCAATATAATTCGAAGGAGCAAGAGCAAGTGCTTGCCTCAAGTACGTCCGGCCCTCCTCCATTTTCCCCACCCGGCAATACTTACCACCTACCGTTTGGAGATAGTAGCTATAACATTTCTTCCGCGTCGCAAAAAAATCTTTTAATTTTTCGCACATTATGAGCTCCGTCCGAGCCGCTTCTTCGAGTTTATCCCCCAAACGCGCTCCCCCATGTTTCCGGATCTGTAGTAACGGTTCCGGCACAAACTCGAATTCAAATTTGCGAGCCAGTCGAATATAACATTCCCAATCTTCCGAGGTGCGAATATTCTCGTCGTAACGCCCCACCACGTCGAACGCACTCTTTCGAATAAGCGGATTGGAAGCCGAACCTGTAAGGGGGTCATGGCCGCACACATACCTTTCGAGCACATTTCCCCGCAAGCGCGGAGTAAAGGTGGAATATATTTCCCCTTCGGAGGTCACACGCTCGAATCCTCCGTATACCAGCGCTACCGAACTTGGAGAGGCATCGAACTTTTTAACCTGCAGTTCCAACTTGTTCGGGAGCCACTCGTCATCATCGTCCAAAAAACCCACAAACTCTCCCCGCGCTGTTTTTACTCCTAAATTCCTTGCTCCCGATATTCCCAAGGGAGGATGCTTTACATACACGATCCGCGGGTCTTTGAATCCAGCTACCACCTCCGCGGTATCATCGGACGAGCTGTTGTCTAAAACGATCAGCTCGAAATCCGTAAACGTTTGCGCGAGCACACTTTGGATAGCTTTCTCTAAAAAATGCGCTCGATTAAAGGTGGTAATGATTGCGCTTACCCGCATCGCAGTAAATTATCTGTCCGCGTAAATAAATCCGGAGTCAGAATCAGTCGGTGTATGCGTCACTCTGAATCCTGCCTTCGTGAGCCGCGTAAGCAAGGGAGTGGGTTCTTTATGGTATTCCATTGCAAGATGCTGCACTTTTCGAATAAGTTCATCAGGGACGGATTCCAAAATTTCAAACTCCGAGCCTTCACAGTCCATCTTTAAGAAGTCACATCGCTCAATTTGATGGGTTTTAAACACAGTCTCGAGCGTGGTCGCAGTAACGGGTACCGTCTTTCCCTGAGCCACAAATTCCAAGTTTTCCCGATATGGCGCCACGGTGTTCGCGCCACTAATCGAAGGATGTACAAAGAGTTGCAGCGTGCCGGGCCTTCCGGCCACAGCCAAATTCTGAGGGATAACCTTATTCTCGAGTTTATTCAACTCAACATTCTTTCTGAGGCGAGCAAACGTTTCTGGGTGAGGTTCAAAACTGATCACTCGAACATTCTTGGCTTGATTCGCGGCAGCAATGGAAAATGCTCCAATATTTGCGCCGATATCCAGGACCGTAGCTCCCTCTCCAATTGCATTCAAGGGAGTGAAATATTCGTTCCGAATGAACACATCATCAATCGTGCCGGGCTCATTTAAATCAAAGCGAGTACTGAATTGCAAACCGTTCCGCAATGTCATCACCCGCTCTTCGGGCCCCTTCAAAAACCCAAATTTAAATAAAAACCACGTCGGCCAATTGCGATACAGGAGTAGCGCCCCTTCCATTAATTTGAATTTTCTCGTCATTGTTATTGAATTTATTTTTTATCGAACCCCGCGAGTGTGAGCACTCTTTTCACCCGCTCGTGATAGGTGTGATCTCTCTCAGCGCGCCGCGTGCCTGCTTCCTGAATACGCTTTCGCTCAGCTTCATGATGCAAATAATAATCGATCTTGGCAAACCAATCGTCGTCATCATTCGCCATCACGACTTCTTGGTCCGTAAAATATCGACGAAGCGCTAGATTAGGATCGCATAGCTCAAAACCACCACACGCGGGAATTTTAAATCCCCGCTCATTCAAAAAAACGTGATTTTTTTGCTCCGGTCCTCGTTCATGAATGTTCAAGCAAATTTTTGCGGAAGAATACAGTTGATTCTCCTCTTCGGGAGGCACGGAGAGCCGTTGTTTTGTTACCCAAACACTTGCCTCCTCCATCCCTATTTTCCGACAAAGAAAGGCAAATGTTTTGAGCGCCTTATCTTTAAATGTCCAACCGGGGCCATAAATGCGAACACGATACTTTTTAGTAAGTGGGATGAGAAGCTTTTCAAATACCTCTCTTTTAAACGGCATCATCGCTCCCAGGAAGGTTATATCGCAGCGGTATTTCTCCACGGGGTGCGTAGGAAAGTGGAGCTTCCGATTTGCCGCAAGAGGAATAGTTACATAAGGATTACCACTCGTACGTACGAATTCCTGCATCCATTCGGCCTCATTTTCTCCCCAATATACATCTGCAATATCAGCATTCTGGTAGAGCGTGAGTTTCTCAGAATTTTCGGCAATTATATTATCTATCCATAAAAAAACTTTCGTCCCTTGCTCCCTTGCGTTTCGAATCACTTGCCAGTTCGTCTGGTTTTCCACAGTATGCGAAGGAACAAGAAAAAGTATATCTGGTTTAATTTCTGAAATAACTTTTCTAAAATCATCATGGAAATATACATAATGGAATTCGTGTCCCATAACCACGAAAGCTTCCAGATAGCCAGCGGAAATCCAGCGAACAGCAACCCAACCGA
>CAZKRG010000070.1:0-3780 GCA_964555255.1 uncultured Candidatus Saccharibacteria bacterium | reverse complement strand
ATTGTGCGAATGTCACTGCCACGCAAATCTTCACTTATCTCACGAACCGCGAACTTTGCGATATACACAGGGCTTCTTCCCACGGGAAGAGAAGAGGAGAAAATAAGGGACGGAACGGAATTGTTATAAACGAAGTTCGCAAAATAACCTAAAAATCCGAACCAGTTCTATGCACACGATCCGAGGAATTTTTGTGATATTGAAAATACGGGTTTCCCCCGACACTCGTTTCCGATGATGTATGGGAACTTCGACTACTCTTGCTCCTTTATAGTAAGCCCTGATCACAAACTCCGCATTAAAAAATTGGAGGTATGAAACTTTTTGGCCTACGTTATTCAAGATACTTTTCCTGACAAGTCGGAACCCAGTGTCCATATCTTTAAAAGAAACCGAAAAAAATAATCTCAAAAGAAAATTGTACGTCCTTGATAGAAGTAGACGTAAAATGCCATCTTGGCGGGTAGTTTTTTTACCTAAAATTATATCATAGCGATCGGTATAGCTCCAAAGCTTCCAAATATCCTGAGAGGCATACTGTCCATCCGAGTCCACCAACAGAACCCAGTCGTGGTGAGTATAATGGATACCGTCCTGTATAGCTTTGGCATATCCTTTTCTTGTCATACCCGAGTACACCTTTATAGGAAGGATTCTCTCTAATTTTGTCAGAACTGACTTAGTGGAATCAGTACTACCGTCCTCCATGACAATAAGTTCAAAATCGATTTTTCCCCGTAGTTCATCGTAGTACGACCGCAGGGTGTGTTCTATGCTGTTTCCCTCGTTATAAACCGGCAAAAGTAAAGAAATTTTATTATAAGTAGAATTCACAGTATTATATTAATAATATCATGTGGGAAAATAAAATCCCTGCAGCGTGTAAGTCGACACTCTCAAACAAAACCATCAAGGCACTCGCTTGGTTCCTTCTTATAGGAGCAATGGTTGCTTTCTATGGACCGAACGCATCTACTGGCTGGAAAAAAAATACCGTGCCTGCCATTGATGGTTGGAATTTCTTTCATTACTACCTCGGTGCTAAGTATTTCAACGAAGTCGGATACTTTGATTTCTACCAATGTGCAATACTTGCCGGAAAAGAACTGGGCATTGGGTGGAACGAAAACACAATAATAAGAGACTTGCGAACATATCAGCTCTCTCCTTCAAAAGAGCTTCCGCTCTGTCCGCGCAATCGATTCAGTGATGAACGCTGGCGGGAATACACGCAAGATGTTGCCTGGATACAAAAATCGGATAATAGGATGGGGACGGCATGGTCTGTGACGTATGCAATAACCGACAAAGGATATAACCCGCTTCCTTCGTGGTCGGTCCTTGCCGGCGCAGTTGCAAATACAGTTCCACCCGAAGGATCTCCGTTTGCCGTAGTGATGAATATTGACCTTCTGTTCTTTATACTTTCCGTGATACTCATCTGGTGGAGTGCGGGATTATGGATTGCTTGGCTTACCGCTTTTTTCTCCATCTTCTTTTTTGGATCCTATCTCTGGATAAGCGGACAATTCCTGCAGTATCTTTGGATTCTCGGGATCGTTGTGTCTGTGGCGTTATGGCGCAAGGAAAAACCGGCCGCGAGCGGGGTATTTATAGGATTAGCTGCGGGCACGCGCGCGTTTCCGATATTTTTCGCCGCGCCGATGCTGATAGTTGCGGGGTATAATGCGCTCCGCGGGGTTAAAAACAAAAAGATTATTCGGTTCTGCATAGGTTTTCTTGGAGCACTTGCAATATTTTTCCTCATCGGTTCTCTTTCCTCTCGAGGGGTGTCGGCATGGAGAGAGTGGGGGGAAAAAATAACCGTTCACGCCTCCTACATTCGCGGGGAAATATTCAATATCGGTCTCTCAACACTTATTAGTTCCATAGCGTCTTCTGAAAGGAGAGGTGCCTCCACATATTTAGAAGATTACTCTCATACGCAAAACCGGTTGCAGAGTTTCGAGCGAGTACGACTTCTTTTTTACTCTTTTGTGGGGATATCACTAATATTATGGTTCTGGCTACTTTACAAAACCAAACAGACGGATCTTTTTGGTTATGGATTTATCCCGATGTTCTTTGTAGTATCGCTTTCCCCTTTTTATTATTACGTCTTCGTGCTTCTCCCTTTTCTATTCTGGGAAGCCCCTCAGGCCATTCGCCTCTATGCGTTATTGGGAGGGTCTTTTCTGATAGTAACCTTTATATACTTTCTCCGATACGGATACTTTACTTTCTCATACTATGAACACGTCGTGTATGATCTTATGATGTTCATATTCATCCTGGGTCTTTTTCTTGCGTGGTACAAATACGAGAAAATTTCAGAACTCAAATTGTAAAGTGCCACCAGAGTTGGGACAAGGTTAGTCCCACAAAAATTTTCACGAGCGGCGGCTACCGCCGCCCACAATTCGGTCTCCGAAAAACCGTTAAGTTCTATTCTGGTGGGCGAGGTGGGAGTTGAACCCACAACCCTTTCGGGATACGGTTCTAAGCCGTACGCGTATGCCATTCCGCCACTCGCCCGTTTCTGCAATCTATCACAAAAAGAATTGCGCGTCTTGCCATATTCTAAAACCTAAAATTTTTACTATTGTCCGATAGTAGTAGAAGTGGAAATTATGTCGCCATTGACTGGTGGAAAATAATATGTAAGATATTGCCAGCAAAACCGGAGCAATAAACGTTGCTCCAAACGAAAGGAAAAAAGTGAAAAATCGAATCGCAGTGATTTTAGTGAGCGTCCTTATGGCTATTGGATGTTCCTCGACACCCAAAGTGAACGGCGTGCGACGCGTAACCGAACTTGGCACCTACGGCTACGGCCAAAATCCGGAACAACGAAATCTGGAATATCGCGGCCCGGAGTACAAGCATCATTTGCGCGTACTCGCCCGCATGGGCTATCAGCATGAGGAAGCGTTGGCTGCCGATGAATACCAGGTTAAAGAGGCCATCGCCCAGGCCGAGCTGCGTCGGCAAGCGGAAGCAAAGGGAATCAAGTTCCCCGACCGCCTCCCGCCCACGACGACGTACTACTACGCTCCCCAACAACCGTGGGCGCAGCCGACGACGGGACCTTCGGATTGGGGGGGGCACCAAGCTCAAAACCCGTATCAATATATTTCCAATCATGATGGAAATGGAACCTTCACGGTTCCACAAGGGGGGTATGTTCTTGATAGGGATCTTCCCTATTTAAGAAATCCTTACCCAAGGGACTACACGATCATTCCCACATACGGGGGGCCGTAGAGACAGTTCAACGAGCGTTTCGAAATTCGAAACGCTCGTTTTCTTTTATAAATTCAAAACTCCCTTTTGGGAGTTTTGAAAGGCATAGCGGGTTCTAAAACTAACAGGTGCCAGCGGTAAGTCCCGAAACACCGAAAAATCCCGAGAGAATATTCGGAATAGCTTTTGCAAGCACCGCCACGACAATCGCGACCACTGCATAGATCAGCATGTGGTTCGCGCTTGTAACTTTCTCCGCATCGCCTCCAGCGGTAAGGTACTTGAACGCCGCGGCGATGATGAAAAACACTGCGGCGATGACAAATAGGATAAAGAACCAACCCAGAAGCTGACAAAACACCGTGAAGACACCGCCGATAGACTGAACATTCGCATTATTGAGCCCGCCAAGTGCAACACCACCTGCACCCTTTGGCACCCCTGGAGTAGTTCCCCCCCCAGTCCCCCCCCCCGTCACCTGGGCTCCTGCCACGAGCGGAAGTACGAAGCTTAATGCCGGCAACACTAGATGTCCTC
>CAZKRG010000069.1:0-4049 GCA_964555255.1 uncultured Candidatus Saccharibacteria bacterium | reverse complement strand
CGATCGGGAGCGTAGGAAGTCTCGAATTCGTTGGGGCAATGAACTGATCCGTGAAAATGCGTACCCGTATTTTTATAAACCCCACCCGACAAAACGCCGGCGCATTGACATCTACGTTTCCATAATCTCATGACGTTGCGCAATTTCAGCCGCTCAGCATACCGGCAATTAGAACATAAACGAGGCAGGGAGACCCCCAGACGACGATGGAACTCAAATTCCCCTGGTATAATTCTGAAAGCAATAGAACAATCGTCACTGCATTTCCCTTTATGGATACACTCTATAGTCTCCTTAGTGATAAAACTATGGGAGTCTCCTATCATATCAGGGACACTCTCACTATTAATAGTAATTGCATAGTCCCTTGTAGGGCGTTCTTTCCATTCGAATCCATTTTCCAGCGCAGCGTCCTTCTTCATAGGGAAATATTCCTGCGCCAAGGTTTCGTTATAACCAAAAGGTGAAAAATCGGGCGGGAAAAACTCCCCGTACCTATATATCCTTCCCTTCTTGTCGGTGTATGACATTTCGTCCATGTGTTTTTTGATACGCGCAACAAGCGCATCATACTCCTTTTTTGAATAATGTTTGTTCATAATACAGTATTCCGCATTTTTCATACCGACGCATCCGAAAAGATGATGCGAATTGAAACAGTTCATGGAATATTCAACATCGCTCATATTCGTATCCATCTTAGAAGTGCCTCCGTACCATGAAAATTTCACACTGTATCCGCCGATTTCACCCACCTCATAGCAAAGCTCGCCTGCCGCTACACAAATGTCCATAGAATCTTTCCCTCCCGGACTTACAAATACAAGCTGGGAGTAACCTAAATTCTCTGATCCGCGGCAGAAAAATACATTTCTACAGTTTTTTGACTGGTCAATGTAGTCACCGATGACATTTGAATTATTGAATCCGTGGTAGTAGCGCACAGGGAAACGTAACTGCCTCTTGCGCATTTCCTCTTTGAGTGACTCAACTGCGGAATATGAACTTACTTTAAATTCTTTGATTTTCTTGAAGTATTCGTCCTTATCGTACGGCTCGTTGAAAATATAATATGACTTTCGGCGCAAGTTCACGCAGCCGAAACAGTTCGAGCATCCGACCAAATTTTCAGAAAACAAAACATCAACGCAATCCATGCAATGCGATGAAAACAACGTTTTGTAGCATTTCTTGCAGTCGAATAATTCGTAGGATAAAGCACAACTCTCGACTTTGAGCACGTCGAAGCACTCTTTGGCGTTGAGCGTATCCACCACGTACGCTGAGTCCTCCGAATAAGCGGAATTAAAGGCGAGATAGCAATTTTTGACATCGAAACAGTTGTTGCACCACTCGCTGTCTTTCGAGGACAGATTGTAACCAGCCTGCCATGGGGATTCGAGCATTAACGATCTGAATTGTTCGAAGAACGGCTTCGAAAAATCGTATGTCCTACCGGACGCGGGCTGAACGTTATCCGAAAACCAGTAATCCTGCGCATACACCTTAAACGGCGAATCAGGATGGAATACGGAAAATATTTCTTTATCACTCCCAATAACCTTGCGTTTATATACAGTTTTCATATCCCGGAACGCCATCCGCCGCATGGCACGACACTTCCAACAGAACGTCGGTGGTGGCACATTGATTCTCTTATAAAAATCGAAGTCCTCCGGCTCGATCGTGAACTGGGTTTTACAATTTTGGCAGATTTTGATTTCCGACTCGTTCATAAGAGTGCAAACATCTTTATCAACAACCTAGATTGCATTGTATTTATTAGGGTTTCTATTGGTACGCGTCATTGACGATTCATCTGGTCGTGCTATACTGCTGGTGTCACTCGGAAACGTCGCGCTTCGCGGCGTTTTCTTTTTCTTGTTCTTGTTGTTCTTGCTGGGGAATGTCTTCTCCAATCAGCTTTCTAATGTTATCCATTTCTAGAAATCGCGCTCGAGGTTTGGCATTATTCTTTAAAGCCAGCGATTCTTCTTCGGCAATCAGCTCTCTTAATCTTGTCGAAAATCGCTTCCTCTTATCCAAGATTGTTTCTTTCATAGTTGAAATAAAAACTACCATGGAGCCCCTTTCAATTAATTTATCTGCCAGCACCTTAAAATCTCCATCACCCGTGAAAAATATTGCTTGAGTACCGGGTCCGGCTATATCGAGGGCATCCACAGTTATTTCTACATCGAAATTGGCTTTGGGATGGATACCTCCGTCATTCAATTCAATATTTTTTTCTTTTGAACAGCTGCCACACTTATATGGAAAAGAATCAAACTCGTTTTCTTTTCGGCATTCTTCACAAGTGAATTTTATCTTCTTAACCCTATTTTTCTGTAAAAACGTGACCTTCGATCGAACAGTGTATCCTAGATCTTCAAGTTTCTTATGCAAATTCCAAAATTTTTTGTTTTCGAATTTGCCTTCGTAGTAAAAAACTTTTTCGCAGTTCCATTTTTCGTTTTTAAGCATTACTATCAGCTTTTCCCAAACAATGCGAAAACCAAGGGACTCTTTTGCCATTCCCTTTGTATTAGACACATCTATAAAAGCGAATCTCCTCATTGATCCTCCTTCCTCGGGCGCATCAAGGGATAAATCACTGTTTCGCGGATAGGTTTATCCATAAGAAACGCAAAGAGGCGCTCGGAGAGGCCGAAGCCGGCGATTGGCGGCATCCCGTATTCCATGGCACGCAAGAATTCCTCATCAATCATTTGCGCTTCCTTATCCCCTGCTTCCCGAAGTTTCATCTGCTCCTCAAAGCGCTGCCGCTGGTCTACAGGATCATTCAACTCGGACCAACCATTGCCAAGCTCGGAGCCGCAGGCCACCACTTGAATTCGTTCCACAATACGCGGATCTTCGGGGGTACGTTTCGCAAGCGGCGAAACCTCCACGGGCGGATGAATGAGGAATGCTGGTTCTGTAAGATGCGGGCGCACCGTTTTTTTATAGATAAGATCAATAAGCCGTCCTTTTCCCAACGCGCGCTCGGGCTTTAATGCTAACTCTTCCGCTTTTCGAAAGAGCTCTTCTCCACTTACATCCCGAGGATCAATCCCATTCGCATCTTTGAAAATTTCACAATATTCCACTGTTTTCCATTTTTTGCCCCAGTGAATTTTCTCTCCTTGATAGGTCGTTACAAGTCCGCCTGTCGTTTTTTTAATGACATCCTTGTATAAACTCTCTACTAGCTTCATCAAATCTCGATAGTCCGCATAGCCCCAGTAAAATTCGAGCTGCATATAATCTTGCAAATGCTCTCGGTCAATTCCTTCATTGCGGAATACCCGGCCGATTTCGAACACTTTTTCATATCCGCCCACGAGAAGTTTTTTTAAAGGTAACTCGAGGGAAATCCGAAGATAGAAATCCTGATCCAGAGCGTTGTGATGTGTGGTGAATGGTTCTGCGTCTGCTCCCCCCGGTACCGCTTCAAGCGCAGAGTTGTCCACCTCCATAAACCCTTGTTCTTGCATGTGCGAACGAATGGCACTCCAAAACATCGCTTTTTTACGGAAGAGCTCCCGCGTTTCTTTTGAGAAGAGAATATCAAGATACCGCTCGCGGAAGCGTGCTTCGGTGTTTTCTAATCCGTGCCATGTTGAGGGTAATGGTCGGAGCGCTTTCGAGGCAAGCGAAAGATTTTTCACTTCGATACTTTGCTCTCCCCGTTTAGTCACGAAGAGCGTGCCAGTTACGGAGATAAAATCTCCGCGATCCAAATTCGCTTTCCATAATGCAAAACTTTTGAGATTCTCTTCTTTGAGTACCGCCTGGAAGGAACCGGACTCATCGTGCAAGTCGAGAAAGATAATGCTTCCCTGGTCGCGGGTGCTCATCACGCGGCCGGCGAGGGAAATTTTCTTTTTGGCTTTAGAAAGCGCGCCGAACTTCTCCCGCGCCTCGCCAATAGTGTGCGTGCGCGTTACCTGCGCCGGGTATGGGTCCACTCCCGCCGCGCGCAGCGCTTCCAACTTTTTCCGCCGTTCCGCCATCAAATCCTCGAGCATTTGGCTTTATACTAGCAG
>CAZKRG010000068.1:0-4069 GCA_964555255.1 uncultured Candidatus Saccharibacteria bacterium | reverse complement strand
GCACATGGAAACCCGAAAAGAAGCCCCGCGCTGAAGCACGGGGAGTGGGTCACTTCTTAAATGTGGCGAGCCGGAGAATGTCAACCATTTATCGCATTCTTCCTTCGATTTCACCACGGTGCTTTTTATCGCGCGCCCGTCATGAGGAAAGGATAAAAATCAATTCTTCCCCAATCACTATGCTCCGAATCTCTCGAGAGGTGCCTTCGACAATCTTTCGGAAGTGCTCCGCGTAATTCGTTTTCATCCCTTTCTCTCGCCCTCCAAGGCTTTTTCCGGGGAAGGAAACTACAATAGTAGGAGCGTTAAGACGCCCCAAGAGACGCGCACCTGCTTCTTTATCCACTTGTTCGAGGCATGGAATTGTTTTGAGGAGCAGCGCCACATCTGATTCGGGAAGCGGTGTATCTCCCAAAAGATCA
Source organism: uncultured Candidatus Saccharibacteria bacterium (assembly GCA_964555255.1). Taxonomy (GTDB): domain Bacteria; phylum Patescibacteriota; class Minisyncoccia; order UBA6257; family 2-01-FULL-56-20; genus VGJV01. Next base: position 3,647 of record CAZKRG010000068.1, on the reverse strand, counting down.
GCTACAAATGCGTTTCCCCGCCACCCGCATGCAGAGAATGTGCTGTTCAAAAATCCCACGAGGTCTCTAAAAATATCACATGCAAGAAATTCGGTGGATTCCGGAAATCCCATCCAAGGCCTCGCAAGCGGATTCAAGCCGCAGGCGAGGTCGAGTACTCGTGCGGGCGGGGTTACATTTCTCAAAACTTCTTTGTAAAAATTTTCAAGAAAAGGAGCCCTTTCCTCGGTGGAAACATGCGTTGTCATCGCCTCGCGGAGTGTACAGCGAAGAATCTCGTCTTTGTGCGTGGCAGCAGCCTTCTCAATATCTTTAAACAACGCCGTGTAGTCCGGGCGGCTTTCAAAAAACACTCCTCCTATCTGATGGAGTTTATTTTTCACTGCCTTCGTTACATCTTTCACCCGAGCAGACTTCCCAAATTCTTTCTTCACCAGCCGCGCAATTAATTCTGGATCTATATGTTTATATTTTGCGCTTTGCGTCACTGACACAATCGCCTCTTCTTCTCCGTTCATACTTCTCTTGTACCATCTTCTCTTTCATTTTCATACCCCTACAAAAAGATGAGATGCATCGGTGACACTTCGGTGTTGCCAGATGATATATTCAAAAAACTCATTAATCGGAGTAAAACGAGGTATGCTGGGCGCAATATGTCCACACCTCCCATTTCCTGCCGGGCGCCTATGAGCTAGCACGGCTTTCCACCCTAAGTAAAGAGGCAAAGAAATGGCGCTTGGATAGACTTCTATCGGGCGAACGGCGGGAATGCGGCTTTGGTCTGCCGCCATTTCGGAATCAGTCGCCAGTGTTTCTACCAATGGAAGCGGAAATACAATCTCTTCAATCTCGCCTCGCTCGAAGAGAAGAGCCGCAGACCGCACCGTACGCGGCAATGGCAGGTCCTCCTGCATGGAAGAATTCCGCATCCTGCGCCTACGCAAAGCCCATATCTGGTAGCGTTCGATACCATCGTACGATACGTGGCCGGAGCAACGTGCTATGTCTTGATCGACATCGATGTCCATTCGAAGATCGCCTTTGTGAGGATGTATCTCACAAAGCACTTGCGGCATGCCGCCGATTTCCTCCAACGCCTGCATTACCTCTTCGATGCCCGGATCGAGAATCTCCAGACCGACAATGGATCAGAATTTGCAAAGTGCTTTTCGCGTTGCGGCTGTGGAGCTTTCATTATCGCATTATCATTCCCCCCGAGGACGCCCAAAGACAACCCGGTGGACGAGCGGTTCAATGGAACGGCGGAGTGAGGAGTTCATCCAGAGGGGAAACATGACAATTGACTGCGCCGCCTTCAACCGCAAGATGACGGAATGGCTGGCTCATTGAATACAATTTCAAAAGACCCCACTAAACCTTTGGCTATCTCACACCCAATGAGTACTATCAAAAGGTCATCAACAAAACTGTTCCAAAACTGTTACCTATGTAGTGAACTAGAATGCTCGTTCGATCACAGTTGACTCACGGCAGTACAATGCGATCGAAACTGTGTCCCGCGTGCGTGTGTCGATACTTTTCATCGCGGAGGAGAATGATGTAGTGATTCCGAAAAAGGAAGTAGAAAATATATAATAATGCGAACGAGCCAAAAATTTTTATAGTAATTCCGAAGATCGGCTATGATTATCGGCATTATTCTGAAGAAATTAAAGTTGTGGATAATACAATTTTTGATTTCCTACGAAGTATTTAAAATTCGGCGGATTTTTTGCATACATTTTTTCATCTCGAAGAGGATTTCGTGGTCGGTAAAGCGGAGTACCTGCCAGCTGTGGTGTTCTAGAGCCAGGTCTTTTGCGCGGTCCCTTGCTCTTGCTTGAGGTCCCGTGTGCGCTTTTCGGTTATCGCATTCAATGGCGAGATTGCCGTGAGGAAAATGGATCGCAAAATCGAGCCGGAAGCGTTTCTTGTCCGCATAAACATAGTGCTGGGGGATCGTGCGAATGCCTTCGCGACGAAGCGCGTTTTGCATAATCATTTCCGTGGGCGGAATTTTAAATAGCGCGAGCATATTCTTCGAGTGTCTAAGATTTTTAAGGGTGGTGAATCCAAATGTCACTCGCCTCGGGGCGGTATTGTGGATGGGTGTTTGCAGTTTTTGTAGTTTTCCGAGCCGTACTCGCCAGTAGAGGTTTTGGGCGCGAGGATTATTTGATTCTTGGGGCAGGAGATTGGTGCGGCGAGAGAGATTTAGGGAGAGCGCTCTGGCGTAATATGTGATGCGTTTGCCCTCGTTTCCAAATGAAGAGGGTTGGTAGAAGGCGAGGTAAGAGAACTTCCGGAGCGGAGCGTGGCGCACCGGCATGCGATACCAATGCTCATGCAGAGCCAGATCGAGGTCGCGCTTGGTTTTGAGAATCCCTACAAGCACGCTCGATTCATTTTCAGTTGCGTTTTTCACTGCTTCTCGGATACCTTCATTATATTCTTTTCGTACTAGCCGGTGCTCCCGAAGGCACCTCGAGAAGAATCTTTGATTTGAGCCACTTCTTCCCATTCGGCGCGTATAATTGGCACAATCAATCCTTGGGCGATGCGGTCTCCGCGCGCTATGATTACTGGCACCTTGGTAAAATTGTGGACGTGTAGTTTGATTTCATCGTTGGGGCCGTGGAAGTCGCAATCGATGACCCCTATGTTGCGGAACTCAATCCCTTTCTTTATGGACGTGCTACTTCGCGGTGTAATGATTAAAGTGTGGTTTTCCGGGACTTCGATGATTAAATTTGAAGGAAGGAGTGTATCTTCTCCCGGCGCAATTATTTTTGCTTCGCGGGAATAAAAATCGAATGCTACCGCTCCTTTGGTTTTATATTCCGGAAGAGGAAGGTCTTTTTCAATTCGCACGATCTTCAGTTTCATTCAGAGCGTATTGACTCTTTTATTTTTTGTTTTTGTAATCTTGTACAATATGAGCTTGGTCAAACGGCCTCGAGTGTCTGTATATAATTGTAAAAACAGGAGTGAGTTTTCCATAAAATCACTTCCCGAACGTCATCCACTCGTTGGTTTTTTTGAAATTTTTCCAATACTGGCTGGCTCTGGGTTTCATGTCTCCAAAGTAGCTGCTGTGAAGTCCTTCTTTGCCGTATGTTATCTCGACGACCGAGGAAACCGGAGAAAATGAAACTTGGGCGATCGGCATTTTGTAGTACAGCTTAATTGGGAGGCTTGCGATATTGTGAAGTTCAAGGGTAACTTTTAATTTATTGCCGGGGTCGATATATCCTGCAGTGGCATGAATAATAAGGCCGATGCGGCCCAAGGAGGACTTTCCTTCAAGGCGGCACACCATATCTTCTGCTACGCCTACTACTTCGTAGGTCATTCCAAGCGCAAATTCCCCGGGGTGAATTACAAACTGGCGATTCTCGTCGATTTCCACTTCTTCCATGAGGGGTTCAACCGGATCTTTGGGATCTATACATACGTGTGCATCCGTTCGGAAAATGAGGAAGTTGGGTCCTAAATGCACATCGACTGATGCGGGCTGGATCGCATTCGGGAATAATGGATCTACGGTGATACGGCCATCCTTCAGCGCCTTCTTAATATCTTTATCGGATAAAATCATAGATCTATTCTATCGTGAGCCTTGAAATCATACAACCGCGGCGTGG
>CAZKRG010000067.1:0-4632 GCA_964555255.1 uncultured Candidatus Saccharibacteria bacterium | reverse complement strand
ATGGAATTCGTGTCCCATATCCACGAAAGCTTCCCGATAGCCAGAGGAAATCCAGCGATCAGCACCCAAACCGAAATAGTTTATAAGGTAAAGAATTTTGAGCTTTCTTGTCTCCATATAAATACCATTCTTTGTTAAGTAATTTTTTTAAAGAAATAATCTCCTGAATAATTTCCCATAAACCCAAAACCATTATGATGCAGTAGCTCAAAAACTTTAATGTGATCTTCGGAATTAAAACCTTTGAAGGCTGGATTTATCTCAACAAAAACACTTCTTGTTTTTTTGAGCGTTTCTTTCGCCCCTAATAATATTTCTAATTCCACCCCTTCAACATCAATTTTTATCAAATCTATCTTTTCAATATCTCCCGTAAACTCATCGAGCATTTTCGTCTTCACTACGATCTTCTTTTCGCCGGTGATATCTTCCTTCAGCAAGAAAGAACTGGCATCAATGTTATTTGATATAAATAACTCTTTTTCTCCCGACTTGTCATATAATGCACACTCAAAAATTTTTGCCCGCCCTTGATATCTCTCGACTCGTTTTTTTAAGGCACCAACTTGGAGAGGTTTAAATGCATATACTTTTGCCTTCGGAAAATAGTTTAAAAAAAGTTCCGTGTATATTCCTGAAGCTGCACCGACATCGAAAATAACGTCGGCCGTTCCTAGCTCTCCCATCGCTCTATAGATACCATTGAGCCCGAAAATTTTGTGTTTTAAAGGACTTAAGGCATCTTTGGTTCTCCTCACAATCTTATATCTATACAATTTCTCTAACATTTTTCCGTTTGCCCCAATTATAAAAGATTCCAATATGTAAGCGTGCGGCGGAGACCTTCTTCCAACTGCACTTTGGGCGCCCATCGCAATTCTTTCTTTGCCTTGGCAATATCCACGCAATACCGATCCTGCTCTCCCGGACGCTCGGGTTTTTTCACTGGATAAGGTTTCTTCTTCAGCAGCTTCGCGAGGATGTAATAGAGATCAATTAAATGTACCTCTCCTCCCATCCCTACATTCCACACGGGATTAGGGTGACTTGCGGGCACCTTGAGCACTCTAAGGTTTGCGTCTACCACGTCATCTATATACACATAGTCCCTGGTCTTCACGCCGTAAAATTCAGAAGGATTGCCTGCCTTTAGATCGCGGATGTAGGCCGCCATCGCACCGGTAATCTGTCGTGGGCCATAGACCGCCGCATTCCGCAAAATCGCGTAATCCACACCAAAATTCTTTTTATAAAAACGCAGATAGCTTTCCACTGCATATTTGGAAATCGCATAGGGCGAGGTAGAGTCAAACGGTTCCGTTTCTTTGAGCGGCAGATGCGGGTTATTACCGTAAATGAATCCCGAGGAGCTGAAAACAACTTTTTTTACTTTATATTTCTTCGCCGCCTCGAGGACATTTATTGATCCCCGGATACTGTCCATATCCAAGCGAGGATCTTGCGTAGACTTAGGCACCAGCACGAAGTAGGCGAAGTGATAGATGTAGTCCGGCCGATGTTTTTTCACTACTGCTTCGAATTTCTTATCGTCTGCAATATTTATCTTATACAATGTAGCCTTGGGATTCAGATTCTCACGTCGGCCCGTCGAGAAGTCATCCACAATCACTACTTTTCCCCCGCGCGCAAAGAGCGCATCAACCACATGCGAACCAATGAGTCCAGCACCCCCAGTCACGAGGAATGTTTTACCTTGTACGTTCATGGTCATTATTTGAGCGTACCGGCTTTTTTCGCCTGCGCTCTCACCCATTCGTAAGTCTGGCGAATCCCCTCCTCCAGCTTTGCACTCGGCGCCCACCCTAATTTCTCTCTGATCAAATGATTGTCGGAATTTCGGCCACGCACGCCTAGAGGACCCTTTATATGATGTATCGCGAGTTTCTTGCCTGCAATCCGCATTACCATTTCCGCGAGTTGATTAATGGAAACCATTTCTTCCGAGCCGACATTTACCGGTCCCGTGAATTCGGATTGCACGAGTCGGCGCACACCTTCGATACATTCATCGATGAAGAGGAAGGAGCGCGTCTGCAATCCGTCCCCCCAAATTTCGATGGCACCTCCGTCCTTGGTTTCAGCCACTTTTCGACACATCGCTGCGGGCGCTTTCTCGCGTCCCCCTGTCCAGGTCCCTTCGGGCCCAAAAATGTTATGAAACCGAGCAATGCGCACGGGCACTTTGTAGTTCCGATGGAAGGAAAGATAGAGCCGTTCACTAAATAATTTTTCCCAACCATATTCACTATCCGGATGCGCGGGATACGCGGCCTCTTCCGACAACCCTGGATTTTGAGTATCTTTTTGGATCTCCTCCGGATAAATACAGGCGGAGGATGAGTAGAATATTTTCTGAAGATTTCCTGTTTGTTGACCTACATGGAGCACGTTTAAATTAATAGTGGCGGAATTATGCATAATGTCCGCATCGTGTTCCCCCGTAAAAATAAAACCCGCTCCGCCCATGTCCGCGGCGAACTGATACGTTTCATCAAACGGCCTGTCAAAAATTTTTCTTACCACTTGTTCATCCCGCAAGTCTCCCACCACAAAATCATCTGCAACAGTCGCCGAGAACTCCGGCTTTTTCAAATCCACTCCCCTCACCCAATACCCCTCCTTCTTCAAACGCTTGACCATGTGCGAACCGATGAACCCACCGGCACCGCAGACGAGTGCCCGTTTCATTATTTTGATAATCTTTCTTTATATTGGCCTCGAATGACGTTTTGATTATAGCGTGGATGATCGAACCTATGAAGCACATACATGCAATTCGGCCAGCGACTCCTCAAAGCACGAGTCTCATACAAACCGTTAATGAGAGCAAGTTTCATACGAGCGTGCTTATCGTTAAATTCTTTTATCGCAAGAAGCTCTCCCGTAAACTCATTGAACATCATCCATTCATCATCTACCACATCGTCGAAGTAGCATAGAACTCTAGGGAGCGAATCGCATACCTCGAAAATTTTGAATGCTCCCACAGTGGGAGTGTATAAGTCCAGATCAAAGGCTATAAATCCAATCGGGGCTGAAGTGTAATCAGGGAACTTAAAAACAGTTTGCGCGACATCTCCCACAATGATGTTATCGCGACGCAACGAAGAATTTAGCGGGAAATCTCCCTCCTGCCAATAGTAAGGAATATCTCTGTAGTCCTCCGATCTTGGGAGTCCACCGCCACGGTCAAATCCAAAGAGTTCTATCGCGACTCCATATTTTTTCGAGAGCTCCTTAGCCATTTTTTGTATAGCGGTGAAAGTTTTACCTTGTGCAACCCCGAACTCGATCATGCTTATTCGCTGTATTCCAAGCGCTTTGGCTTGCTTGACTGCTTGGAGCATTCCATACGCATGGGCGGGGCGGATAAAGGCATCAAATTGACTTCGCAACTCAAAAGAACCGATAGGAAAACCTCTCCACACCATTCTCAAGGGAATGCTCCAGTCGAATAGGCAACGCAAAATTTTTTTAATCATTTTTATTTTTATACCATTCTATGGTCTTCTGGAGACCTTCTTCGAAATCGGTTTCTGCGTGAAATCCAAATTCTCGTTCGGCGCGAGTCACATCGAGCATCCTCCGGGGCTGACCGTCAGGCTTTGAAGCGTCCCACTGGATCTCTCCCTTGAAATCCATAAGGCGAGCAATGAGCTGCACGAGCTCGCGGATAGAAATTTCCTTCCCAGAACCAAGATTCACTGGTTCGGGCTTCTCATATTTTTCCAGAGCTTGCACGATACCCTCAGCCGCATCTTCGACATAGAGGAATTCCCGGGTTGGCTTTCCTGTTCCCCATACGACCACTTTTTTCTCGTTCGCTTTCTGGGCGTCGGCAATTTTCTTGATGATTGCCGGGATTACATGCGAACGTTCTGGATCAAAAGTATCTCGAGGGCCATAGAGGTTTACAGGAAAAAGTGTAATTGCATTGAAACCATATTGCTTCCGATACGCCTGCGCCTGCACAAGGAGCATCTTTTTTGCTAATCCATACGGCGCGTTTGTTTCTTCGGGATATCCGTTCCACATGTCGTCTTCTTTAAAAGGCACCGGGGTTACTTTGGGGTAGCTACAGATCGTGCCAAGGCCGAGAAATTTTTTTATTCCAGCACGATAGGCAGCATCCATAAGCTGCACCCCCATCATGCTATTGTCATAGAAAAGTTCTGCGGGTTTTGCATCGTTAAACCCTATTCCTCCCACCTTCGCAGCGAGGTGGATAATCATTTCTCCCCTTTTAACTATCGCCTCACACGCTTCGCGTTTTCGAAGATCAAATTCCTCTGCGCGAGGCACAAAAATATTTTCTCGAGGCACTCCGCGCTGAAGGAGTGCGTCAATTACGTGGCTACCCAAAAAACCTGCACCCCCCGTAACCACAATTTTTTTCTGTTTTAAATCAACCCTCATTTTCCTTCTATAACTCTATACCAACCGCCTTGCAGTCCGCTTCTACCATTATTCGGATCAGCTCTTTGAACTTCGTTTTGGGTTTCCAACCAAGTTGTCTCCTCGCTTTACGTGGATCGGCGATCAGATTGTTTACTTCAGTGGGGCGGAGATAGCGCGCGTCGAACTCCACATATTTTTTCCAATCTGGCATTC
>CAZKRG010000066.1:0-4707 GCA_964555255.1 uncultured Candidatus Saccharibacteria bacterium | reverse complement strand
CGGGATCGGAATGACAGTCTGCAAAAGGAAGTTGCACGTTGACGAATCTTCGTATTTACGCGATACTGAAGTAAATGATGTTTTTAGCAGCTAAAGGGTCAATTATGAGTAATAGTAATATAGCATTATATTTCCATGGAAGGATCGTGGATCTCCCTCATCGGAGCGCTTGTCGTTGGAGGTCTCATAGGGTATGTGGTGCGGCGGACGCTCGCAACACAGCAGGCAGCGAAGGCAGAGGAAAAAACTAAAGCAATCCTCGGGGTGGCCGAGGAACAAGCGAAGAAGATAATTCTCGAAGCCGAAAGCAAAGCGGTGGAGTTGCTCACTGAAGCGAAGAAAGAAGAAAAACAGCGAAAAATGGAACTCCAGAGCACGGAGCAGCGGCTCGCGCGCCGGGAAGAAATTTTAGATGAGAAGCTTGTCTCGTTAGGAAAAGAAGAGACTGTCTTGAAGGCAAAGGCGGAGCAGTTCAAAAAACAAGAAACGGAATTGGAACACTTGTGGAAAGAAGCCGAAGTGCGCCTCGAGAAGGCTTCCGGTCTCACCGCCGCGCAGGCAAAGGAAGAACTCTTTCATAAAGTGACGGAAGAGCGGAAAGTAGATCTTGTCCAGCACATCCAGAAGATAGAGAAAGAGAATCGGGAGGAAGTGGAGAAGCGTTCAATGGACATTATTACGACTGCGCTCCAGCGGATGAGCCGCTCGCATGTTTCCGAAGTGACAACAACGGTATTCCCGCTCGAGAATGAGGACATCAAAGGCAAGATTATCGGTCGAGAGGGAAGGAATATCCGGGCGCTTGAACGTGCGACAGGAGTGGAATTCGTGATCGATGAGACTCCCGACACGATCGTAATTTCTTCCTTTGATCCCTATCGCCGCGAAGTAGCGCGGCTTGCACTTCAAAAATTAATTAAAGACGGACGCATCCAGCCAGCAAAAATTGAAGAGAAAGTGGAAGAATCGCGGCAGGAGCTTATAAAGCGGATGCAGGAAATTGGGAACGCGGCGGCTGAAGAGGTGGGAGTGTTTGATTTACCGAAAGAAATTGTGCAGCTTGTGGGGCGGCTTCACTTCCGTACGAGCTACGGCCAAAACGTGCTCACGCACTCTATTGAAATGGCGCACCTTGCCACGATGATGGCGGGGGAATTGGGATTAAACACGGAAATCGCGAAGCGCGGCGCCTTGCTTCATGATATTGGAAAAGCGCTTGATCACGAGATCGAAGGCACGCATGTGGAACTTGGGATTAAAATATTGAAAAAATACAGCATTGACGAGCGCATAATTCAAGCAATGCAATCGCACCACGAGGATTACCCGTATGCCATTCCCGAGGCATATGTGGTAACTGCGGCGGATGTGCTCTCAGCAGCAAGACCCGGCGCACGGAGGGGGACGCTCGAGGCCTATGTAAAACGCTTGGGCGATCTGGAACGGATCGCGATGACCTTCCCTGGTGTGAAAAGCGCATATGCAATCTCAGCAGGGAGAGAATTGCGTGCGTTTGTGATTCCTGAAAAAATAGACGATTTCCGCGCATTGGAGCTTGCCCGCGAAATTGCGAATAAAATCCAATCCGAGTTAAAATATCCTGGAGAAATAAAAGTGAATGTCATCCGCGAAATGCGTGCAGTCGAATACGCCAGGTAACAATTTTCAATTTACAGGTAACAATTTTCAAAAAATGATTCATTGAACCTTATTTGAAAATTGTGAATTATTAATTTGAAGATTAATCTATGTTTCGCAAACTCTCCAAATTTTTCACCTACGCCTCGCTGTTTTCCGTAACGATTGTGCTCACAAATACATTTTTCCCTTTTATCGGAGGAAAAGATTATTTTTTTCGGATAAGCGTAGAACTTGGTCTCGCCTGCGCGCTCTTGTGGTGGGCGTTCGAAGCTAAAGAGGGGGAGGTAAAGACGCGAGGGAGAGAACTCTTCCGGAATCCGATTGTAATCGCAGTTTCGCTCTTTGTTGCTGCGTTTCTTCTCTCCTCGCTTTTTGCGGATTACCCTTGGGGGGCATTTTGGTCAAACTACGAACGCGGTGAGGGGGGATTCCAAATGGTCCATTACTATTTCTTTTTCATGCTCCTCGCGTTTTTCTTCAAAGAGAAACGAGATTGGGAATGGCTCTTTAAACTTTCAGCAATTGTTGCCGGCTTGATGGTGCTCTACGGAGTTGCGTCTGCAGTGATAACCGTCAATTCAGGAGGAACGCTCGGAAATCCTTGGGGTCTTGTGAGCGTCTATGCCACATCCCAAGGGCCAGTAGCTCCTTCTTTTCTTGGGCGGCTGTTTTCTTCCGAAGTGCGGTTTCAGGGATCCCTGGGAAACCCGGCGTATGTAGCGCCGTATCTCATATTCATAATATTTTATTGTCTCTACCTCGCCGTGCACCATCCACGGCGAAAGTGGTGGTGGATGGGAGCTGCAGCTGCCTCGCTTGTTTTCCTCGTTCTCACGCAGACGCGAGGGGCATTTATTGGATTCATCGCAGCAGTTTTTGCTTTCCTTTTTTACTCAATTCGGCATAGAGAAGGGAAAGCGCGCCTTGCCGCGCGACTTGCGTTATGGGGATTCACTCTGCTTAACTGGTTTCTCGCTTTCGGAGTACTCCGAGTAAAAGATGTGGATACGGCTGCGGGTCGTTCCACTCAAGGTTTCTGGGGGTTCATGAATCGGCTCTATAATATAGGATTTAGTTGGAACCAGCTCGTCGCTCTTTTTATAGGGAGCATTGTGGTTATTATTCTTCTCGACCTTCTTCTCACGCTCCGCAAGCAAGGAAGTAAGGTGGTGGTGGCGCTCGCCTTGGCGTTTATATTTATAGGGGGAATGGCATATGTGCGCGGGCACAGGGAATTTTTGCAAACGGACAATGCCGACAGCATCGTAACTCGAGTGTGGGCCTGGGGATCCGCCTGGAAGGGGTTCGAAGGACGCCCGCTTCTCGGTTGGGGAGCGGAGAATTTTCCCACTGTTTTCGACAAATACTTTAATACCCAATACTTCATTCCTGGGAAGGCGACTGAAACTTGGTTCGATCGGGCGCACAGCGTTTTTTTCGACTATCTTGCGGAAACAGGAATTTTGGGGTTCGCAACCTATGTAGGAATGTTTATTGTTTTTTTCTGGGAATTTGGGCGGCGATCTCGAGAACGAGGACACAATGTAGTAAGCCGGGGGCTTATGATGGCGCTCCCGGTAGGATATCTTGTGCAAGGGCTTGTGCTTTTTGATGTATTACCTATTTATCTCAATCTCTTTGTCTTCTTCGCCTTCGCGAGATGGTGGTTGGGGGAGGGGGAAATAAAAAGATCAAGAGGAACCAACTAATATGTCCTCCGCACTCAAAAAAGGTATCGCAATTATAGGTTGCCTCCTCCTCGTCTTCGTCGCGTACTACGGTACATATTTGCCGCTCCAAAAATCTCGATCCTTCATTCGCACCGTGCGAAGCATGAGCGGTGCGCGCTCAGTGGGTGAGTTCAAGGCACTCTTTGATATTCCCCTGCAAATTCCTTCCCCGATTGGGCAAGAAGAATTGGTGAGAAATATGACTTCCGAAATCGCGAGTTTCATCGGGCGGGGAGCGTCGAATACGGGGGTTGAGGAAGAGCTTGCTGCCTTTGCTGAAAACTACTTTACGCCCATTATTGCGCGCGGAAAGGGAATGAGTTTTGAACAGGACCTCTATATTATAGGTTCCCTTAAGAAGATTCTTTACGAGCGCACGCAAAAATCAGAATACTTGGACGCGGCAGAGAAATATTTTCTCGAAGGCAGACAACTAGGACCGAAAAGACCGCAGTTCCTCTATAGCTTGCTCGACGTATACCTTCTCAAAAAGGACATCGCCCGCGTGAAAATTCTTGCCGATCAAATTCATGCCCAATGGCCAGCGGATAGTCGTATTACCAATCTCCTCGGAGCGATAAAAGAGACGACCACGACTGCTTCGACGAGCGTGAAATCGGGAAAGAAATAGAATGACAACGAAAAATCGTGAGAAAAAAGTTGCGCTTATCTTCGGCATCACCGGCCAGGACGGCAGTTATCTTGCCGAGTTGTTGCTCGAAAAGGGCTACGCGGTGCACGGGGTGATCCGCCGAGCTTCCACATTTAACACCTCGCGCATTGAGCATTTATATGAGGACCCTCATGAGAAAGGGAAGCGGCTCGCGTTGCATTATGGCGACCTTGCGGATGGAAACACTGTGCGGAAGCTGCTCTACGAAGTACGCCCCACCGAACTCTATAATCTCGGGGCGCAATCGCATGTGCGGGTGTCGTTTGATGTTCCCGAGTACACCGCGGATGTGGTAGGGCTGGGCACGCTTCGCCTCCTTGAAGCAATCAAAGATTACGAAAAAGAAACCAAAGAGAAGGTGCGATTTTATCAGGCCTCGAGTTCGGAAATGTTCGGCGCCGCGGTACCGCCACAAAACGAGGAGACGTGTTTCAAGCCGCGGAGTCCTTATGCTGCCGCGAAAGTCTTTGCCTATCACATCACGAAAAGCTACCGCGAGGGATATGGGATTTTTGCAGTGAACGGGATTCTCTTCAATCATGAGTCGCCTCGTCGAGGGGAGACATTCGTCACGCGGAAGATCACTCGGGGAGTGGCTCGTATCAAAGCAGGGCTGGATAAAAAATTATATTTGGGAAATCTTGAAGCCAAGCGCGACTGGGG
>CAZKRG010000065.1:0-4739 GCA_964555255.1 uncultured Candidatus Saccharibacteria bacterium | reverse complement strand
TTCCTTTCCATTTTTTGTCGGCTCCCCCCACACCCCCCGCCGAAATATTAAGAAAGGAAGGAAAATTTTTGGTTTTGTACCGCGACCGAAGGGAGCGGACGAGGCGCGCATCATTCAGTATCAGGATTGTTTTGGAAAAAAGTTCGGATTTTGTTCAGGAGGGACAGCAATAATACTTAACTCATTTTCACCCAACTCATTTTCACCCAGATTTTCGCGCGCCGCGCGCGTGGTATCGCTGACCAACAGAAAACAAGTATCTTAGTTATAGAAGAAGGGTTATTTCAAGCTATCGGGATACAGAGGAGCCGTTCCGGCATTTTTTAGTATCACTTCTGTGGGCAAGGCAAGAAAAAAGCGCTGAAAGCGCTGATGGTGATGAAAATATTTTGTACGGCGATATCAAATAAAACTCTCCTGCCATCGAGTGGAAGGAGAAGGAGAGTGGGTAGTAAACTACAACCGCCCATCCGCCTTGGGTTCTGGTGATAACCCTTGGGGCTGCGGTATGCATTTTTATTTCAGCTGGTCGGTGGATATATTCCTGACCTTTATTAACAAAGGAGAGAGTGTGTATGTGAGACCGGTTCTCTGTTCTCGCCTTCATTTGTTACTACAAGGTCTTTATAAAAATCTTTCACTCGGTATTCCTGTTTGGTTCTGTATGTTTCAAAACCCGAATTGCTTTTGCTTGCACGGTAGTGCCGGAACTGTTACCAAATACTACTACCTCATCGCCGGGGATAAGGTGCGGATTCATTTGTACGGACATCGGAGGTGGGAGAATAATTGTGGAAGTCTCACCTTCAAAATCTTCAAGTATAAAGTTGCTGGTGCCGAGGTTACTGACGGTGCCGCGGTAAATTTCACGGTTCCTGTTTAGGGAAAAACTTTGGTAGAATCCCCCCCCCGCATTCATTATCCCGTGGCGGGCAGCCCGGAAGAGACCTCGATGCAATGGGGCGAAGAATATTCCTCCAAAAAACGCCAGGAGAATAATACAGAAAATTGAAATGAGCAGAGGAATACGATACGCAAATGTGTAATGTTGCACGAGAAGCTCAAGAATAATTACAAAAAGAAGGGAAAGAAAAATCAAAAGCCATGGAAGAGAACGGAAAAATGAGAACCACCCTGGCGGTCCAAAATGAGGAGCGAGTGAAATGCCGCTCGCGTCAGTGAGAAAAAGAATAAAACTTGTGAGATAGAGAATGCCGAATATGAGGAGCAATGTTCCCGTGCTGATCAAGGCGGTGTGAAGTATAAAGTGCCATTTGGGGCGCATCGTGACAGCTCCGCTTCGAATATGAGTGAGGATGCCCCCCTTTATTTGCTCTTGATTTTCATTTTCTTCTTTCATTGGAAAGGGTTTTCTTTTAAATTTTTTTTAAGTATTTCTCTGCCTCTTCGGAGGCGAATTCCTACGGTAGAAACGGGAATTTTTAAGACATCCGCAATTTCTTGATATCCCAGTTCCTCAAAGTAATACAAGATGAGGGGTTCCCGATATTTCGGGTCTAGTTTGGCGAGTTTACTCTCGAGAAGATTTTTGAGTTCTTTTCTGTTGACTTCCTCATCAGCAGTTTCTTTGGCGAAAAGGGGAGGCAAAAAAATATCGAAATCGAAAAGAGAAACAAATCTGCCACTTCCCCGTTTCTCGATTGCATTTAAAAATTCGTTGTGGGCAATCCGGTAAATCCAAGAAGAAAATTTTCTGGTGGCATCAAAACTGCGGATATTCGCGTAAATTTTAAAGAACACTTCTTGAACAAGATCTTGGGCGTCATCTCGTTCCAAAAGAAATTTCCTTGCATATCGCATGATTTTGGGCTCGTACCGTTCTACGAGTTGTTCGAACGCCTCGATATTCCCGTGCTGGACTTCTTTTGCAATCGCTTCATCAGATATGTCTGCCATTGTATCCACAACATTATCATATGCCTGAGGAAGAGTTCCAACCCTCGTTACTACAGGCTCGAACTTTTTATATTTCATCTTCTGCTCACTTTTCCTTTTTTATCCTCAACTGCAGTATATTTTGAAGTTTTCCCCAGCCGGAATATTTCTCCTGCGGTATAATAAAAACATGATTCATCGTAGGCGTACGTTACAGCATATGAGCAGGACTATTGTGGTGTGGTTGTTAATTATAGTGATGGCGCTGGGGCTTTTAGGTCCAGGCATACTGCAGTTTTTTCGCTGAATGCTCGAGTCTTTCCCGTTGTTACTTAAATAAATTAATTTTATGAAATTCGAATTACCAAAACTTCCTTATGAGTATGATACACTCCAGCCCTTCATCGATGCAACAACAATGGAAACTCATTATACAAAGCATCATCAAACATATGTCGATAAATTAAATGAAGCACTCCAAAAACATCCCGAGGTTAAGGTGGAATCCTTAGAGTCTCTCCTCTCATCGCTTGATACGTTACCTCTAGATATCCGCACTGCGGTGCGTAATCATGGAGGAGGACATCACAATCACTCCTTGTTTTGGACCATTATGGCATCTCCAAAAAAGGGGGGCGGAGGAGAACCGACGGGAGAGCTTGCCAAAATAATTGTTGATTCCTTTGGAAGCTTCCAAAAATTTAAAGAGGGGTTTTCTAAAGCAGCAGTGGAACTCTTTGGGTCGGGATGGGTATGGGTGACAAGTGTTGCGCGCGGCCATTTGGTAATTATGACTACCCCGAATCAAGATACTCCCTTACGGGAAGGAACAAAACCTATTCTTGGACTCGATGTATGGGAACACGCCTATTATCTTAAATACCGGAACCGGCGGGGGGAATATGTCGGGGCTTGGTGGAACGTGGTAAACTGGGAAGAGGTTCAAAAGCGATTCGAAACAAGAGAGTAGCCCATGCATACCTCGCGGCTTGCTGCGTGATTTTTAATTGTTATAAGAAGTTGATAAAATTTCTCGCTGTCGGGGTATCTGTGTACTCATAAAGATTTTAAGATATCCTGTGCGGCAGTCTCCCTTCTTTTTGGATTTTCCGAAGTTCTAATTTATTATTTTCTATTCTTGCTTCAAGAAGTTTGATCCGTTTGCCGTTTTGCAGCATCCATGTGCCAGGCTCGGGATTTAGGGCACGAATTTTTCTATCGATTTTTAGGGCCAGTAATTCATCGCCGTTTTCTGCGGAAGCGAGGTCTTTTTCGTCTATAAACGCATCCTGAATCGAGAATTTTTTAGTGAAGGTTGCTTGTGATTCCTCTTGCGGCACCGGTTTTATTTTCCCCATAATGAAATTGGGGATAGTCTCAACAAGGAGGTTGCCACTCAACTTCGCAAGGGACTTTTCGAGCTCTTCATATTTTCTATTTTTTATTTCTTCTTTTCTTTGAGTAATAATCGGTCCATGATCTACTTTTTCATCAATAAGGAAAAGCGAAGTACCAGTTTCCTTATCTCCTTCGAGGATAGCTGTTTGAATGGGGGTGGGACCTCGATGGCGAGGAAGGAGTGAGGGGTGTATCCCTATAGTACCGAGGTAAGGAGCGGAGAAAACGGTAGGAGAAATTATTTTTGAAAATGCTGCTACAAGAAAAAAATCCATTCCTTTTAGGCTCCAGAATTCCATGTGGGCGGGATGGATCCGCTCAGGTTGGAGGATTTTGACCCTCGCGGTAATTTGACTATTGAGGAGGAGCAACTTTACTGGAGGGGGCGTCACAATTTTTTTTCTTCCTACCGGGCGGTCGGGGTTGCATATCACGACCGATGGGATATATCCATGCGCGAGCAACGTTTCAAGCACCACCGCTGCGAATTTTGGACTCCCGAAGAAGGCGAATTTTATTTGAGTAGCCATAAAAAATATACATTATCCGCATTATGTGTTTGCAGATTTGCGAGAGTTGCGATTGTATTCGGATACCTCATATGTTTTTATTGCCCGATCAACGAAGAGTTTCCCGTTAAGATGATCTGTCTCGTGCTGAAAAATACGCGCGAGCAGTCCCCATGCTTTTATTTTCATCGGTTTTCCCCGCTTATCGAATCCTCGGAGAAGCACTTCTCTTGCTCGTGGTACATCACCATAGAGTTTTGGAATGCTCAGACAACCCTCTTCGTTTGTCTCGTTTTCTTTGCTCATTCTCTCTATTGTGGGATTAAAAACAGCATAAAATTTTGAGTTTCCATTAGTGCCGACTACCTCCGCAACAAATATCTGTGCATCAATTCCTATTTGATTAGCGGAAAGTCCTACTCCTTTCGCTTCGTGCATTATTTCCCGCATTGCGGCAATTAACTCTTGAATTTCTTTGACGCTGTGGGCAGCAAAATCAAAAGACTTTGTTTTTTTTCGAAGCAATTTCGCTTCTTCTCTATTATTGATAAAGTAGATGTGTCTCATAATAGGTCTTTACAAATAAATATTTCATATACTCATACCTTTCCCTTTCCGTATTTTCGTAGGTGTCTGCGTTTTAGCAAACAAGACATAAAATATGCCCCCTTATTTCGAATATTTTCTCGTTCTGCAACTTGCTTGGCAAGAAAAAGGAGATTTTCCGAATCTCGTTCCTTCGCGAGTTTAATATAAAGCGCTTTGTGTTTTTTATCCCCTAGAAGGTCCGCAAGCTGAAGCCCCATAAACTGAAACCGTTTATATGCATGAGACTCCTTCCTGCGAGATTTGAGTTTTTCCAGGAATTTTTCTCCTGCGAAGTTCATACCAATAGCTTATCGTGAGTATTTAATTTCGTCGAGCCCATTACGAGAA
>CAZKRG010000064.1:0-4977 GCA_964555255.1 uncultured Candidatus Saccharibacteria bacterium | reverse complement strand
ATAAAAAGAACAGCGCCCTGTGAAGGGTGCCGTTCCTAGTGCGGGTCATAGACAAACGCCCGCAACTTATACTATGACATTAGCTGCTAAATAGTATGCTGTCAAGCTATGAAGAATGGATAAGCTGTGGATAGCAAAATCAACAAAAACGCCCGCAAATGCGGGTATTTTTGCTTGCCGCCAAAATCATTATGCCGCATTTCTTTAAAATTTTGAGCCCCCAAGATCAACTTCGATATTTTTTCAATACTTCTTCTTCGATCTCTGCCCTAGGCCTGCCGAATATGAGAGAGGATAATTCCTTAAGCTTGGGTACCTGCTCTCGGTCCCCTTTCTCTGGAGCCATCATGCGCACATTAAACGGCTTCGTCGGTTTTCCGCCCGCGAGGAGTCGGATATAGGCATTGAAATTATCAAGATTCGCTATATCAATCTGTGTAAATACCGGTGCGAATTGTTTTTCAAGAAATTCCGCGTCTTCAGTACCGACACGGAATACAGCCATCGAACCCACGTTGCCGAAAACAGCATTTTTAATCTTTTCGTCCAACTGTCCGATGAATTGATGAGCAACCGTGAGGCCAAGACGATATTTACGGGCTTCTGATAAAATCGTAGCAATAGAATCAGTAGTTATATTTTGGAATTCATCAATATAGAGGTAGAAGTCGGCAAGCTGTGTTCCAATCGAATCTACTCGTGACAAAGCGGCCATCAAAATTTTGCCGACAAGAATAAGACCGAGCAGATGAGAGTTGAGATCTCCCAACCGTCCTTTGGCTAAATTGACCAAAAGAATTTTTTTGCCGTCCATCACTTCGCGAAAATTGAAAGAAGATTTTTCCTGCACGATAATAGGCCGCATAATGTCATTAGCAAGAAAATTATCGAATTTGGAGGTAACGTACGGAACTATATTTTGAAGAGCCGCTTCACCGCCCGCTTTATCAGCCACCTCTTTCCAGAAAGAAATTACAATCGGATTATGACATTTACTAAGCTTGTACTCACGATACGCTTTGTTTGATAGAAGTCTCGACACATCCAAGAGCGTCGAACCAGAATCAGGATCTTCGAGTGCCAAAAGCACTGAATTGCGGAAGTACTGCTCAAACATTGGCCCACCGGTTTGCTTGAGGTTAAATAGTTTGTCAAAAATTCCTAACATTTCGTTCACTACAAAAATTTTCTGTTCGGGAAATCGCTTATCGAATTCGAGCATGTTCAAAGCCATTGGCCGTTCAACCGAAGCCGGATCAAAATAGATCACATCTCCGTATCGGATCGGCGGGACATTTGCAAGAATATCCTCAACATCGGAGCCATGCGGGTCTATGAAGCAGACACCATGGCCAGCTTTAATGTCTTGGATTATCATGTTCTTCAGAAGCGTGGTCTTACCAGTGCCCGTCTGGCCAATGACATAGAAATGACGCATACGATCCTCGGGTGCAATAAACACTTTTGCTTCTTGACCGCGATGATCGTTAACGCCGATCAGTGTGCCCTCCTTAGGCACATCCAAAGGCACAGGTGCTGTACCAGCTTTGGATTGTTTCAATTGTGGAGCAGCTTTACCCACATGCGTTGCGGGAAAATGCAGACAAGTGGTAATCTCCTCAAGATTTAGGATAATCTCTTCTTTAGGATTGAAGGTGCGCAAGGAAAAACGCTCGAGCAAGTCTTCTAGTTTGCTTTTCTCTACTTTTCTCCATTCGATGCGATTGCCGTGTCCATTCTCGAATTGATTAAAGCTCGATTCTAGATCGTGTAGGATGCTGTCTGCCTCGGATTCCGTGGCTGCTGATGCTACAACCCGAATATTCAAGGATACAAACGGACTTTTGAGTTTGCGCGTAAACTGTTCAATCGCAGTTTGATCAAGTGCCTGAGCGCGTTTCGCTTTTTCCCCCTTTTCCTTTTCAGCCTTCTCTTGGCTTTTGAAAATATTGAATACTTCTTTGACCAGCGAACTGCCTATGGACTGATCAATTTCTTCCAGTGCGTCGCTCATCTTCTCGCCCTTCCGCATTTTTTCAAGAGACCATTCCGATTCTCTCATCAGAGAATCCTCGCGTTGGCCGATAATAAATTGAATAGATGCTCCCTCGCCATCGCGGTCGATCTTAGAGAAGCTGTTCAACACCACTCCGAGCGGATCCACATCAAAAGATTCATAGGGTTTTAGGGGATAAAGGAAATGTTTCGAAAGTATTGCATAGGAGGCCGCAGAAACACCCTTGTCGTTAAAAATATTGTAGTCGTCCTTGTGTTCACGGACATGAGCTCCAGGGAATACCGCGAGTATCTGTTTTTCAAACAGTTCCCCTCGAGATGAGGGAACAGACACATAAAAAATGAACTCGTTGCTACCATTCGCGTTTGCAACCTCGACCGTAAACCATCCTGGATCCTTTTTATCACTAGAAATCGAGAGCATTCCCGCATAGAACTGTTCCATACCGGAAATAAGCTCTTTAAGTTGTTTTTTCTTGTCCTCTTCTGAAGTTTCTGGAAGACTAACCTCGAACAGAGTCATATGGAGCGGTTTCCAGAGTTCACTCTTATTGGTGAGGTCTGCAATAGTATATCCGGAAGCGATAAGCTGGACGAGAACGCGATGGAAGTCGTCAAGCAGATGAGGATTATTGAGCTTCTCGACGATAGTCAAGGCGTTTTTGATACCTTTTTCTTGGATAATGCCGATGAAACGCTCGAGCTGTCGGTCGTGGGGTTCTGGTGATAATTCAAGAGTTATCGTCTTAGCCTCGTGCTCTTTGATGGAGTATTTCGGGTGCAATACCTCATGCGGAGCAGTCGCAGCGTACTGTTTGAGGGTTTCCTGAGCTGCCTGATGCGGTGTTATTTCTATTCCGCGCTCATACGCCCGCTCAGTCTGTTGTGTTGCCGTTTCGCGCAGACGAGTTAATTCCTCTTGGGGGTTCGATACGGGTTGTTTAAAACCAAACTTGCCTTCCATAGATCGAAGTGTATAGTTGAAATAATAGTTTTAAAGGCCATTATTATTATACATACAAAATTAACTTAACGTAACATGAGTGTAGAACAGCAAAATATATCTGGCACCCAAGATGATTTAGATGCCAAACTTAAGAAGGCTCGAGCGGAAGCAGCCGCGAAGGAATCTTTGCCTAGTAAAGAGGGAGAAACTCAAGCGAGAGAAACCGAGGGGATGGATGATTTGTTATCTGAAATAAATGAAGAAAAAGAACCTGAAAGTTCAGCGAAAGCAGAAGTCGGTACGGAGAAATCTAAAACGAAAGAAACTATGGAAGCGAAAGAGGTTATAGAAAAAGCTATGCCGCAAATAGAAAAGCTTGTTGAGCTCGCAGTCAGCGAAAAAAGAGCGTGTGAGGGTCGTATGGACTATGCAACACTCTCGAACAATGTTGACCTCTATATAGTAGCGAGGCGAGATGAAGCTCAAAGAATGGCCGCCGAAGAGAAGTCAATTAAAGAAATAATGACGCAACTTGAAGAACATCCAGGAACTGGACATTTCAATGAAGCCTACAACCTTCTCCAGAAAAAAATGAGCGCCGACAATTTGCGAGCTCTGATACGAAGTCGGGATGATTTGTATTATCAGCATAGAAAAACTGAGCGCGATACAACAGAATTCTGGAATAGTGACAAGGCACGCAAAGCAGCTGAAGAAGAGATGTCAAGCAGAATGCGCTATGTCGATGACGGCATGATAAATCGCGGGACAAAAGATTCGTTTGGCAATCCAAATGATTTTGTTGAGGGAATGAAACAACGATATGAACAAACCATGACTCATTCGTCCGAAGATATGATCCAACACGCAGTAGACAGTAGACCTGATAGTCGCGCGTTCGGATTCGCTATAGGTGCAATTGAATCCGGCAATGTAGAGGTAGCCGCTAAAGCACTTGCTTTTGCAGAAAACGTTAAAGCTCTTGATGCTGCTCGTGTTAAGGAGCTAAAAGATAAGCTAGCTAAACTTGAACCTAGCGTGAGAAAGAAATTTGCTAGTGCTTTTGAACAAAATAGAAACTTGAACGCATAGTCTATTGATCTACTATAATTATTCCGTATTGATGTAAATTTAAATCATATGGGCTTTGAATTTCCTAATAGCGCTGAAACTAACGCTAGTCAAGAGAAACCAGACTCCATGAAGGCATTTGACCAAATAGCCGATGAGGTGCTAGAGAACGCGCCTCCTGACGCAAATGCCGAGGATTTAATATCAGAAGCAGTAAATAGGACTTATAGAGCTAATATTGGCTGTGGAGAAGAAACCCCTATGTTGACGGCTGATAGAGTTATTGATGGGTTAAAAGGCCAAGGCAAGATTACTGAAGAGGAAAGTGCAAATTTAAAAACGAAAATTTTTCAAAATCCAGGTTGGGAATCCTACGTTAAAGCTGAAAACCGAATAACGTCTGAACCTGAAAAATCTGGACAAAATTTAAATGAAGTAGAATCAAAAATAGGAGACTCACAGGACTTCAATGAGCTTTTTTCCAATCTTGATTCACTGGGAGGTCTTCAAGGAGCGAGAGAATTTTTGCCCTCCCAATATCTAAAAAAGACAATAATAAAAATTCTCGAGGGTACAGAAAACGACAATGCCTTAACAAAAACGGCAGGTCTTAGGGAGAAATTTCGAGAACTTAGGTCAAGGTATTGGAGAATGCTCAGAAACGATCAGCAGGTATATATATTGGATGAATTGAGAAAAAATTCTGAATAAATGAAACTCCCCGAGCGTGAGCTCGGGGAGTTTCATTTTAAGTTGTTGCGTCAAGGTCGATTCCAATCCTATGTGTTGATAAGTGCCGAGAGATCAATAAAAACAATCGAAAATCGGGTAGTGGGATTTCATAGTGCACATTCGTTTGACGGCGGAAACGAACCGCCGTACGTTAGCACTCTGGTGCGGCACGTACAGACAGTGGCGGCGCTTGTTTGAGTTACTTCTACTAT
>CAZKRG010000063.1:0-5052 GCA_964555255.1 uncultured Candidatus Saccharibacteria bacterium | reverse complement strand
GTCGCGGGAATGACAAATTTAAAAATTATGTTGTAAAAAATAGTTGTGGATAAAATTTCGGCTTTACATGGAGCGCGAGCGGGGAGTATAGTGAAAAAGTAATTATTATTTCGAAACTATGCAATCAAAAGTTGCCGCTCACTCTCCGTTTCCGAAGCATGTGTATCAGCGAAACGCGTCCATTTATAAAATTTTGGCGAATCCCAAGCGGCTGGAGATATTAAACATGTTGAAACAGGGGGAGTTGCCTGTGGAAGCACTCCGCAAAGCCTTAGGAGTGTCAAAAGCGAATCTGTCGCAACATCTCGCACTTCTCCGCTATGCGCGCGTCGTGACCATGCGTAAGGATGGATTGAATGTGTTTTATAGCATCGCTGATTCTCGCATTGTAGAACCATGTCGGATCTTGAAAGATTTGTGGAGCAAGCCGAACTCCGCGGTGCATATAGGATAGCAGTATTTTTATGGAGCGCGTAATTCCAGGAGAAGTGTCCCTTCGCCCTCCCAAGGGGAATATAGAGCCAATTGTGCGACAGCACTTCGCGAAAAAAGGAGTGCACCCTTTTGATGAGATTGGGTGGTCGACACGGCGAGTCACGGTGCGGAATACCAATGGCGTGGCGGAGGAGCGAGAATTGGAATTTCCAGAGTTTTGGTCCGACAACGCAGCAGAAATCGCGGGTTCAAAATATTTCCGAGGACGCATCGGTTCCAACGAGCGCGAGCATTCCGTGCGGCAAATGGTGGCTAGGGTGGTAAATAGCATCCGCACCTGGGGACTCTCGTTCGGGCACCTTCGTACCGAGGAAGAAGCGGATACTTTTGCAGCAGAGCTTTCATATATTCTTGTGCACCAGCGGGCGGCATTTAATTCTCCGGTCTGGTTCAACGTAGGACTCGATACGAAACCGCAGTGCTCCGCATGCTTCATCCTTTCGGTAGAAGATAATATAGAGTCCATCTTGGAATGGATCACGACGGAGGGCCGTATCTTTAAGCGCGGTTCCGGCGCCGGAGTGAATCTTTCTCCTCTGCGTTCTACGGAAGAGACGCTTTCTCACGGGGGACACTCTTCCGGCCCCGTATCCTTTATGCGAGGGGCAGATGCCGTTGCGGGGATGATTGCCTCGGGAGGTTCGACGCGCCGCGCGGCAAAAATGGTGATCTTGAATATTAATCACCCCGATGTGCTAAAATTTATCAAAATAAAAGCGGAAGAAGAGAAAAAAGTGCGGGCACTGATTGAAGCTGGGTATAATATGTTTGATTTGAATGATCCCGCATGGCATTCAATCCAGTATCAGAATGCAAATAATAGCGTGCGAGTAACCGATGACTTCATGCGCGCGGTGGAGCAGGATGAATCTTGGAATACACAACGGGTGACGGACGGTGCCCCTGCAGAGACATATAAGGCGCGTGAACTTATGCGTGCGATTGCAGAAGGTGCGTGGGAATGCGGCGATCCGGGGATTCAGTTCGATACCACCATCAACCGTTGGCACACGTGTCCGAAATCAGGGCGCATTAATGCCTCGAATCCGTGCAGCGAATACATGCATGTGGATAATTCCGCATGCAACCTTGCTTCAATGAACCTCCTGCACTATCTTACTCCGAAGGCAACGTTCGATGTGGAAGGATTTCGCCACACGGTGGATGTGATGATTTTGGCGCAGGAAATTCTGATTGATGGATCGTCCTATCCTACGCCGCGCATTACCGAGAACACTCGCAATTTCCGGCAACTGGGGTTGGGATACGCAAATTTGGGAGCGCTGTTGATGCATTTGGGATTCCCGTACGATTCAGAAGAGGGAAGGCACACTGCTGCAGCAATCACTGCGCTCATGACAGGGGAGGCGTATGGATATTCTGCAATGCTCGCAGCTCGATTGAAACCCTTTGCAAAGTTTAATGAAAATCGCGAAGCGGTGCTTAAAGTACTCCATATGCATGAAGAGGCGCTCGAGAGAGTGGATGGAAAATATGTTTTTGACACGGGATTACTCCATGCGGCGAGAGAGGTTTGGAGAGAGGGAATTGCACATGCGCGAAGAAACGGGGTGCGCAATGCCCAAGTGTCGGTGCTTGCGCCCACGGGCACCATCGCGCTCATGATGGATTGCGTGACGACTGGTGTGGAACCCGAATTCGCGCTCGTGAAGCGGAAGCGGTTGGTGGGAGGCGGGATGATGAAATTTGTAAACAACATTGTGCCTGCGGCCCTCGAACATCTCGGCTACGAGCAGGAGACGGTGCAGGGAATTGTGAAATATATCGAGGAGCATGGTACCGCCGAAGGCGCTCCGAATCTCCGCCCCGAACATCTCCCTATTTTCGACTGCGCGGCCAAGCCCGCGGAAGGGAAGAGATTGATTTCCTGGAAAGGACACGTGAAGATGGTGGCCGCCGTGCAGCCGTTCCTTTCGGGCGCGATTTCAAAGACATTCAATATGCCGAACGAAGTTACCGTGGAGGAAGTGGAACAGGCGTTTGTGATGGGCTGGCGCCTGGGGTTGAAGGCCCTTGCGGTGTATCGCGACGGTTCGAAATCGGCGCAGCCGCTTTTTACCGGAACAAATAATAAAGGGCAAGGAGCAAAAAAAGATATTCAGCCGGCGCGCCGCCGCCTTCCATCCACAAGACATTCCGAAACGCACAAATTTTCGATCGGAGGGCATGAAGGATATCTTACATACAGTATGTATGAAGACGGGGGTCCGGCAGAAATTTTCATTACCATGTCGAAGCAGGGGTCTACCTTGTCAGGGCTTATTGATTCTTTTGCTATCGTGGTTTCGATTGCGCTCCAATACGGCGTGCCGCTTACGAGTCTCGTGAAAAAGTTTTCCTTCGGGCGATACGAACCCTCCGGCTTCACCCAGAATCCGGACATTCAAGTGGCAATGTCGATTACTGATTACGTGTTCCGATATCTTGCCCTGCGATTCTTAAAAGAAGAAGAGTTGGAGAACTTGGGAATTAAGGTGGCGCATAAAGAGTTGCAGCCCGAACCCGAAATGGTTATGGAGGTAAAACCCACAGTGGATGCGAACGCTTCGAAATCCAGAGTAATATATGCAGATAGTGTATGTAAGATTTGCGGAGGGATGCTTATCCAGACTGGGACGTGTAAAACCTGCATCCAGTGCGGCACCGCAAGCGGGTCATGTTCATAGCTATGTCATAGCTATGCATACAAATAACCTATAACTTATAACAAAGAAGCGCATGCATGATTCAGTCGAATTCAGTTATCAGTTATTAGTTATACGTTATTAGCACTTATTGCCATGCTCATGATCTTCACTGGCGACGGAAAGGGAAAAACAACCGCGGCATTGGGGCAGGCGTTGCGGGCAGTGGGGGATGGGCGGCGGGTCCTTATGGTGCAATTTATCAAAGGTCCGTGGCACTCCGGAGAAGATGATTCTTATAAACTCCTTGCTCCTCATTTTCAAATTGTGAAAATGGGAAAAGGTTTTGTGGGGATTATGGGGGACAAGCTTCCGCGTGAGGAGCATATACAAGCAGCGCATGAAGCTCTTGCGTTTGCGGAAAAAGAAATCCGCTCTGGTAAATGGAATATCGTGATTTTGGATGAAATAAATAATGCGCTTACGTTGAATCTCGTCACACAAGTGGAAGTGCAACAGGTGATTGATGCCGCCGAAGGGAAGGTGGAACACATCATCCTCACCGGTCGGAAAGCCGCGTCGCAATTTATTGAGGAAGCGGACCTTGTTACTGAAATGAAAGAAATAAAGCATCCCTACGCCGTGGGAGTTCACGGAACGAAAGGAGTAGAATATTAGATAAACAACAAGGAACAAGGAGTAAAAACAATATATGTATACCATGCAAAAAAAATTTAATCTGAAGTATGCACTCTTATTTTTTGTAAGCCTCCTTGTGCGACTTCTGCCGTTCCGTGCGCCAAACATCGAGCCGATTATGGCAACTGTCATGCCGTTCGCGAAGAATGGAGGAGCGCTCTCCGGATTTATGTTTGGAGCGGGAAGTGTTGTCGCATACGATATGATAACTGGTACCGTGGGGATGTGGACTCTTGTGGACGCATTCGCCTATGGACTGGTAGGGATGGGCGCTTCTTGGTTCTTGCGGAATCGGGAAAATACGCGGAGCAACTACCTTGTTTATGCAATATTAGGAACGCTCGTCTACGACGCCATTACGGGATTTACCGTGGGTCCGCTTTTTTTTGGACAGTCACTTGCAGCGGCGGCATTGGGACAAATTCCTTTCACTGCTCTGCACCTTTTAGGGAACGGTATCTTTGCCGTAACGATAAGTCCAGTGCTGTATAAATGGCTCTCCGAAGAAAAAGTGGTGGCTGAAGCGCATTCCACTAACTCTCTGATGGCTAATGGCTAGTGGCTATCTATGCCTCGCTTCGAAAAAATGACTTTGTTTCTCCTCCGAATTTCTTTAGAATGACTTTTCTTCTCCGCCGGAATTACAAAAATTATGGATCAAAAGCGGTTTGCGGTGGAATGCCTCAAAGGAGCTAAAACCTTTGTGAGTTTGTATGCCTTGCTCGCGAGCCCCGGAATGTTACCAATCGCCAATTTTATAAATGAATGGAGACTTGCATCCATCGGATTCTCGCTGATTATAGGGTTCGGTATTAAAGTACAGCGGAGCGTTGGGGGCGCTGATGATACTGCTCCATTATCTCCCGATTCTTCAGTTTCCTTACCCCAATGCCGATTCATACATTGTAAATGAGTATATTGTCCGGCTTTTCTTGTGCTCGTGGCCACTCGCGCAGGGAGAGTATGGGGAATAGATGATAGGAGATATAAGAATAATGAAGAACAAATTTTGTATAATAGTTTTATAGTCTCCCTCACTATGGAAAATTATAGAGTAGAAGAAAATAAAGCTGCCCTCTCCGGCTTTACCCCGTCAGAGAGCGAAAATACTCTTTATGTGAAGGAAAATAGCACTGGTGCCCGCGGTCTCAATTTTTTTAGGAAGAACAGTTCCTTTCGCGCTCGCCGGGGCTCCACCCTCCCGTGCAACGTG
>CAZKRG010000062.1:0-5228 GCA_964555255.1 uncultured Candidatus Saccharibacteria bacterium | reverse complement strand
TGATATACCTTCATGAAATCCAAAGCTCAAAAATCCGAAGAGTTAAAGAAAGCAAAGAAGTTGCTCGAGGGAAGCAATGTGCTTGTATTCGCGGATTTTTCCCGCGTAACGACCAAAGATATCACGAAGCTCCGACAGGCGATGCGTAATGCCTCGGGAGATTTTTTGGTAATCAAGAAGCGGCTCTTAAACCTCCTCCTCAAAGAAAAGGGAGTGTTATTTGATGTGCGAGGATTTGATGGTCAGGTAGGCACGATATTTGCAAAGGAAAACATAGAAGCGATCAGCGGGCCTGTATATAAATTCTTCTCGACGATCGAAGTTCCCGAAGGCGGAGCAAAGGATATGTGGGTAAAGAAAATCCTCGGTGCATTTGATGTGAAAGCGGGAAAAGTAATCGATGCGAATGAGGTGGTATTCATTGGCAAGCTCCCGCCGCGCGAAGTGCTTCTTGCACAAGTATTGGGCATGCTCGCAGCCCCGCTCCGTTCGTTCATGTACTTACTTCAAGAGAAATCGAAAAGGTCGCAGACATAAGACATATAAGTGTTTTCATCAATGGAAAAATTTAATGATCTCATCACCAAAATTGAATCGCTCACTGTGGCAGAACTCGCAGAACTCGTAAAAACACTTGAGACAAAGTTTGGCATTTCTGCTGCGGCTCCCATGGCAGCAGGAGGTACAGGTGCGGGCGCTGCGGCCGCAGAAGAGAAGACGAGTTTCAACGTCATCTTGAAATCGGGCGGCGCGCAGAAAATCAATGTGATCAAAGTGATCCGCGAGGTAACGAGCTTGGGACTCAAAGAAGCCAAGGACTTAGTGGATGGCGTGCCGAAGACAGTAAAAGAAGGAGTGAAGAAAGAAGAAGCAGAGGAAATGAAGAAAAAGTTGGAAGCAGCGGGAGGACAAGTAGAAATCCAATAGGGAAAAGCGCTCCATGCGGAGCGCTTTTTGATTGGTTATGTTTTTATCTGCAAAGTGTCAACCGCCTATCTTTCGCAGGAACGCCTGGACCTTTTTCCGCGTGGGAATTGCCGAGACTCCCATGCCCTCGATACTCATTGAGGCGGTTACATTTGCAAAACGGGAGGCTAGACTCCCGTCCCGCGTTTCAAAGTATTTGATGATATATGCAGCAGCAAACACGTCGCCTGCGCCGGTGGGATCCACCACCTCAGCTTTTCTCGGTTTGTGGTGAGCCATCCAGTCCTGCTCATGCACGAGCGATCCGAAACTGCTTAGAGTCGAGATTACCCGTGTCGCGCTCGCAAATTTCCGGAGCACCTGTGCCCCTTTTTCTCCCTTATTTCCTATCCCCACATCTTGATAACTCAGGATAACTACTTGTATGTGCCTCAGAAAATGCTCGGCATTTTCCCAAGAGGTGGGAGAAACTTTTCCTTGGGCATCCCATATGCGGAGAAACCCTTGGGGAGTAAGGGCGCGAAACACTCGATGCTCCGAAAACTGGGTAAGTAGCACAGGATCAAAGTCCTGCGCCACGGGCCCAAAATGGACGATAGGCGTAGCCCTCCAGGCAATAGGCACATCTCCCAGCGTGACCTTTTCTGCCTGTGCTCGAAGAAACTGTGTGCGTTGTCCGATCTCGTTGTACCTGTTCTCGAAAGTTGTGGTAGTGGTACTTGGCCGGTTGTGCACCCATACATCGGGAAACCTCTTGCGAAGTTCTTCGATGCTCGTTTCCTCGGCTGAGGTAACAATTGCAGATTGGTACCCGAATTGCAATGCGGTACAAGCCGCATATAGGGAAGTTCCCCCGAACTCCTTACCCGAACCCGAATCGAGTAAATCCCAAGTCACATGCCCGATTACCAAATAATCAGGAATGCAACGCTCGCAGTCTTTTTTCTT
The DNA here is from genome assembly GCA_964555255.1 of uncultured Candidatus Saccharibacteria bacterium. Classification (GTDB taxonomy): domain Bacteria; phylum Patescibacteriota; class Minisyncoccia; order UBA6257; family 2-01-FULL-56-20; genus VGJV01. The sequence goes on along the minus strand of CAZKRG010000062.1, from coordinate 3,353 downwards.
TTTCATCTTTCTTTTCCTCAGTTTTTCTTCTTTGATTAAATTTTTAAGACAGTAATAGTCTTTTACAGAGACTATTTCCTTCCTACCATGCCCTGGAAAATATGCAAATACACAATATATATTTTCAGAAGTGGAGCTTTGATATGCACCGTTCACAAGAGTGTCATCTTTTTGTCCTTAAGGTTCTTTTATGATGGACATCGAACGCATAGTAATAGGATTTCTTATATTTCTGGTGTTATTGGGAGTATTAGTGGTGACACTGGGAATCGTTGTGGAATATAGGGGAGGTTTTTTCCGTTAGCTTTCCCGATGTGGTATACTCTTTTCTGAAAGAGTATGCTCGATAAAATTGTACCTGGTATTTTCATTGTATTTGCGGTGATTGGTATTATTATTTCCATTCTCGTTATTGTGTACGGCCATGTGGCATAAAAACTAAAAGGGGGACTGTACAGGGACTTGCAGAATTTGTAGATTTTAGGAGAATAAAGGTATGACTTCTCAATATAAGGTATGGGTGTTTTTGGCAGTAGTCGCAATATATGCTGGGGTGGTTTCCCAGGCACACGCCGTGGCTCCCACACTTTCCCTTGCAACCACGAACGGAGATTCAGTGCAAATTACGGTGCATGGAGATCCTAATGTAGGGGTGACGTTTTACTACAACTTGGGAAGTGCTTCGGGCGTGCTTTCTACCTCTCTTGGATTCACGGATGCGAGCGGAACCTTTTCTACTATAATTAGTTCTAATGGATATGCAGTAACCTCGGGCAGTCTCGTATATATAATTGTAAATGGGCAACAATCTAGTATACAAACCTGGCCGTATGGGGCGGCAGGTTCTTCTGGAACAGGTTCGCTTTCCTTAAGTCAAAACAGTGTATCGGTAGGAGTGGGACAATCTGCAAGTGTTTCTGTGCAAGGGAGTTCAAGTGGCGTGTATCTCCTTTCTAATGGATCTCCGTCTGTCGCCATGGTGGCTACTAATGGCACACAAGTTACGGTTACTGGCCAGCAAACGGGTTCTACAAATGTTACTCTTTGCGCTGTAGGAAGCGCGTCTAATTGCACAACGCTCGTGGTTGCTGTCGGAGGAAACACCGGGACAGGAAGTTTCGGCTTTAGTCCAAATACTCTTTCTCTTTCCATAGGGCAGGGAGCAAATGTTGCGCTTTCGGGGGGTTCTTCCTATTACATATCTGCCACTACCAATGCGAGTGTATCTTCTCAAATTATCAATAATTCCACGATGACAGTAACCGGACTTACCAATGGCGCAGCGACGCTCACGGTGTGTTCTGTTTCTCCTAACGCATGTGGTTCATTGCCACTCACTGTGGGTACTGGCAGTTTGACTGCGACGTCCGCTACAACAGCTGCTACCGGGAAAATCACTTTTGCAGTATCCAATCCTACCGTAATTGTAGGTCAGACCTTAAATATAGGAGTATCGGGAGGATCGGGGGGGTATACACTTTCTAATAACCCGAATCCAAATATGGTGCAGGCGACGGTGGGGGGGAGTACGATCGTTTTAACCGGCGTGGGAGCGGGGTCCACGTTTGTGACGGTGTGTGATACTGCTAACTCCAATGTGTGCGGCACGATTTTCTTCAACGTCGTGAGTGATACTACTTCTCCTCAGATTTCTCAAGGAATACTTTCTCCCGCGGTGGTTTCTCCGGTGCCAACAGTAATCACTCAAAATTCTTCTTCTGCGAGTTTGAGGGATGTGCTTGCTACTATTCAAACAATGCAGAGTCAGTTGGTGCAGCTTCTCTCACAGCTCCAAGCGATGCAAAATTCTCTCTCACAGCTGATCTCAAAAGTTGCTCCTACTACACCCGCAAGTTCAGGGAATATTTCTTTTACGGGATATGTTTTCACTCTTGCGTTGGAGAAAGGATCTGCAGGGATGGAGGTTCTCGAGCTTCAAAAAAAACTTACTGCTCTCGGGTTTTATTCCGGACCTCTTAATGGGAGTTTTGGATTGCAGACCGAGGCGGCGGTTAAGGCTTTCCAAATTGCACGTGGAATTTCAGCGCAGGGAAATGTAGGTCCAAGCACACGGCGGGCATTAAACGCCGAATAAGGAAGTTAGAAGTTATTGGTTTACCACAAGCGTCCGGCGCATTATATCAAATTGCTGAAGGAGTTTATTTCGATCAAACGCTTGTACCATTCCGGGTGGGTAATTTTCAAGTACTCCATAGTGGATAAAATATCGTATCCCTATGCATGGGTTGGTGCCAGGAAGTGCATATGCAGTTTCTTCGTAACGATTTCCCGCGGCGGCGCCAGTCGAAAACGCAACTGAATATTCAGTACCAGTTTCTGTGACGGTTGAAACCAGAATGGTATCGGGAAGAAAACGACGGGCAGTACAAGAGGATGTTTGGGGAATTTCTTCGACGGAAAGATAGGTGTCTTGTCCCAGATTGGTGCCTGAAGCCATCGAAGGAGGGATCATAAATTTCACGCCCCGTATTTCCTTATCAGGCCCAAATCCGGCGTAGCGGTAGGCAGGGTCGATACTATACCCCGTAGGATAGCGAAGGGAAAATCCTTCTGCGCCGTTTTCATAGATTTCCGGTAATCCTCCCGGATTAGGTGCAGTTTGAATACATCCAATGTAGGTTTGTTCTTCATTGTGTTCTAATATCATTGCGCCGTTTCCTTTGGACCAGAATACGATCGATTCCCCATTCTTTATCATGGGATTACCATCTGAATAGCGGATACCATCGGCAGAAATTGTTTGTGTAAGATACAAGGTCCGGCCATCACTTAAAAAAATTATTACCTTTCCGCCTGGTATAGGAGGTTCTCCTGGAATGGCAGGTTTGGTATCACCTTTATAAAAAGTGGCGCTAATGTTTTTGTTTTCATTGCATTGATAAAATGCCGTAGTAGTTTTTTGGCTGTTTGAGGTGGGACCTTGCGTGATAGGAGTATTCTTGGCCCCCATCACATATCCGATGATAAGGAGGAGAACTGCAGATATCAGAAGGAGGAGGGACTGTTTCATGAGAATATTATACAACTCGGGTGTTTGACTTGTTATAAATTCACCCCTCAATAAAGTTCGGTAAATACACCGCTATTATTTAAAGAACTGCTGGCACCTGTGCAAAAATAACAATTGAAACCATCGCAGGAGAAGCCGTTCGAAACCGATTGTATAGAGTAGGGGGATGGCTGGGGTTTGCGCTTCCTCACGGGAACCGAGTATGATTCCTGTTGAGAATCCCGGTTTCTCGTGGTACATTCGGAACATTGCCGGGTCGTCTAACGGTAGGACATTGGCCTTTGGAGCCAAGTATCGGGGTTCGAATCCCTGCCCGGCAGCA
>CAZKRG010000061.1:0-5383 GCA_964555255.1 uncultured Candidatus Saccharibacteria bacterium | reverse complement strand
TAAGGAGTTGTTCCTTCCCATCCACGATAACCATGACGGCTTCCGGAAATTCCGTCCGATTTACGACATCGCAAGTCGTTATACTTTGCGCCGGAGCGTAAAACGATCCGATTTCATAATATCCGCAATTTCTTTTGGACCCCATTTGTCATATTCGTCCCAGACCGCACTCAAGAATCTTCCCGAGAGGCCGTTTGAAGCGTCGGAAGCGAGAAACACGCAGAGCGCTGCGGATTTTTCCGGGGACACTCCCCCTTCGGCTTTTTGCTTTAAGAGTTTTTCGTAACGCTCCCTCCCTACTTTCTCCTCTCCCGCGGCGAGCGCTTCGTCCAAAAACTTCGTATTCACTGCTCCGGGCGCAAAACAGTTCACATCAATTCCGAATTCTTTTACTTCGGCCGCAATCGTTTCCGTGAGCCGCACCACCGCTCCCTTCGAAGCATGATACGCACTGAACCGTGGCAAGGGGCTGTCTCCCCCGCCGGAGAAATTAATGATCTTCCCCGATTTCTGCACCTTCATGTGAGGAATCACTTCTTGTATCATCCGGAATGTTCCAAAGAGATTTATCTCAAACGTTTTTTTCCAGTCTTCAAAACTCACCTCTTCCGAAGGGCCGATGGGGCCGTAGATGCCCGCGGCATTTACGAGCACGTCAATTTTTTCGAATAGTTTGAGTGTGGTTTCGACTGCGGCTTTTATATCCCCCGCGCGGGCGACATCAAGTGGACAAAATTCCACTTCGCCATATTTTTGCAAATCCTCTCTCGCTTGCTTCAACTCCTCCCTATCCCGCGCGGCAATGCATACACGCGCACCTTCTTCCAAGAACGCTTTTGCAATCTCTTTCCCGATTCCTCTGCTTCCTCCCGTGATGAGTGCAACTTTATCCGCGAGTTTCGGCATAGATTTTTTCTACAATTTCTAATGCGGCGCGCGCATCTTCGGCCTTGGATTGAAGTTCTGTTTTTCCCTCAACTACGTCCGCGAATTCTTCGAGCTCTCGCACAAAGGAATCTTCTTTTTTTTCATTAGGGAACGAAGTAACTGTTTCTTTCGGAAATTCGCCGGCGCGCGGATTCAACTTTCCCACCGTAAGCCGTTCGGGGCCACGATAACGAGAATCGAGACCATCAATAAGGCAGTATCCCTTTTCTCCAAAAATTTCGAATGAGTGAATCCAGTCCCAATTCGTCCAGCTCACGTGGATTTGCGCTACTTTTTTATCCGCAGTACGAAGGAGAAGAAAACCGTTGTCCTCCACCGTGCCGCCCCAGAAACAATTCTCCGCAAATCCTTTCGCTTCTTCAATATCCCCCAGAAACCAGCGTGCCATGTCGATCATATGCACTCCTTGATCAATAAGCTCGCCTCCGCCACTTATTTTTCCATCAAAACGCCATTCTTTTTCAAAATTCGCGCGGCCTCCGAATCCATATCTCGCTCGAATGAAGAGAAGTTTTCCAATTTCCCCCTTTTCGACAAGTTCCTTTGCCTGCATATATCCAGGATGGTATCGGTGATTGAATCCAATCATATATACTCGCTTCGTTTTTTGCGCGATGGCTATATTCGTTGCTATTTCCGCTGAAGAAACGCTGGCCGGTTTTTCGCAGAGCACATGTTTTCCTGCCTCGAGCACAGTCTTTGAAATTGGCGCCAAAAATACATGCGGAGTCGCCACAATCGCCGCTTCAAAATCTCCCTCTTTGAACGCGGTAGCTGCATCATTATATATTTTTGCTCCGGGGAATTTCTCTGCAATTGCTTTCGCTTTTGTTTCTTCTTTATCTACTACGGCAGAAACTTTATATTTGGAAGATTTTCCGAGGGCCTCTGCCCAAATTTTGCCAATGCCGCCGGCGCCGATGAGTGTAATATTAATCATTGATCAATAATCATTAATCATTAGAACTCAAGGCCGACCAATACTCAAATATTTAAACCCTGCGGCTTTGATTTCTTTTTCCTTGTCGCACAATACGTTCTGCGCGTCAAAAAGCACGGGTTCGCCGCGCATTCCCGCTTTTAACTTTGCGAAATCCAATTTCTTGAATTCCTTTGAGGGAGTAACGATAAGAATCCCATCTGCACCTTTTACTGCTTCATATGGATCCTGGAAAAATGGAGCGGGGGTTACATTCTTTACCTCTTCTCTCCTTGCGAGAGGGTCATACAATCGGAACGACGCTCCCGCGGTTTGCAATAGCTGCTCCACCTCGAGCGCCTGCGAGCGCCGGAGCGTAGGTGTACCGGCTTTGTAGGTGACTCCCAAAAGCGCGAGTGTCTTCCCCTGTACACTTCCCCAAAGTTCTTCGAGGCGCGTTTGCACCAATGTATTTCTCGCCTGGTTTTTTTCCAGCACCCCTCGTATCACAGGGAGCGAAAGATGCGTCCCCTCGGCCACATGAAGGAGCGCCTTCAAATCTCGCGCGAGGGTGGCTCCTGAAAATCCTAACCCCGCGAAGAGATATGCTTTGGGTCCCACACGAGGGTCGGATTTGAGCGCCTTAATTACATCCTCTATATCTCCCCCCATTTTACCGGAGACGTCTGCGAGGTCGTTCGTAAAACTTATGCACGTCGCAAGAAAGGCATTCAGTGCGTGTTTCGCCATTTCCGCAGAAGCCACATTCATAGAAACTATTTCTGCTTTGAGCGGGGCGAACACTTCCGCAGCCCGCGTTGCCGCGGTAACTGTATCCGCACCGATCACGATACGCCCCGGCTCCAGGAAACATTTCACCGCTTCTCCCAGCCGAAGATTTTCCGGAGAATACGCATATTCAAATTGCAACCCGGGACGCACACTTTTTACCAATTCGCATATTTTTTTTGAAGTCCCCACGGGAATCTGACTCGAAACTCCCAGGAGTACGTTGTCTTGAAAAAAAAGCCCAGCTTTCTTTATTGCTTCGAGTATTACCAAAACATCCACTTCATCCTTCTCATTCACCGGCGTATCGAAGGTGATCCATACCACGTCACATCCGCGGATTTTTTCCCACGCAGAGGCGTACTCGAGTGTTCCTTTCTCGCGGTATTTTTGAATGAGCTCTCCAAGGCCTGGCTCGGCGAGCGGCGGAATGTTTCTATTCAAATCAGCGATGACTTTTTCATCATCACTTATTCCCACTACGGTATACCCGAGCGCGGCAAATCCGGCAGAATATATTTCTCCAAGATGCCACACGCCGATGACGCCAATCTTAGCCATTGAGAAGTTAGCTATTTAAGAGTCAAGAACGACGTGCGATGTCCCTAAAATTGGGGAAAATGTAAGGACATCGCACGTCGTTTTCTCATAACATATATCCTGCACTCTTCCCATCCTCAAAAAACATTTTTACCGTCTCGAGAGAAAATGCGGTGAGATCAGCATCGAGTTTTCCCAATTTCTTCAATATCTCGGGAGTTACGGTGATAATATCGCACCCTGCATCTTCAGCTTGAAAAATATTTAAAAGTTCCCGGGAGCTCGCCCATAGAAGTTCTGCGGCAACATTTTTAGCGAGAATATTTTTAGACTCCATCATATAGGGCACCGGGTCTCTCCCTGTATCTGCAATCCGACCCGCGAAGATAGAGATGATAGAAGGAATCTTTGGCGAGAGCACCTCCGCGATCGTTTTTACCTGTTCCATAGTATAGATCGCCGTCACGTTTACTTTAATTCCTTTTTCCACAAGCCTTTTTACGAGTGGCGCTGAAGACTCTCCTCTTGTGTTTATAATTGGAATTTTCACATATACGTTCGAGCCCCAAGACGCTATAATTGAGGCCTGCCGTTCCATGTCCATAAAATCATCCGAGAATACTTCGAAGGAAAGCGGCTTCTCCCGGATTACCGCATGAATTTCTTTCGCAAACGCGGTGTAATCCGTCACTCCCGCCTTCCTCATAAGCGTGGGATTTGTGGTAAATCCTTTGATGTACGACTTCGCCGCGAGTTCCACCATACTCGCTTTTTCTGCACCGTCCGCAAAGAGTTTAATTTTTATATCTTCTAGTTTCGCCATATAAATTATATGCGATACCAATATACGGCATTCGAATGATACCAATGAATACGAACGGGGACAAGATCACGTCTTAGGCAATTCTCTCAAAAGTTCAGACCGTACGGATTCCACCATGTCGGGGAGAGAGTGGCCATTCGCGCCGCGCGGACTGCGACGGCAGGAGCCAGAGAAATTTTTCAGCAGAAAAATATTTGTGCTGCGGATAGCCGCTATCTTCAGCAACTCGAGTGAGAAGGATTATCCGAGAAAATGTGCAGTTAAAAATCCACAAGCACCTTGGAACCGTCAAGATCGAACCGATACCGCATTTCACGAAGTCCCAACAATTTCATTGTTTCTCGAAACTCTTGATGGCGCGAGGGAATGTAGAAAGTAAAAAATCCTCCACCTCCTGCTCCAGATATTTTACCTCCTAATACTCCCATTTCTTTTGCCTTTTTATATATTGCATCAAATTGCGGATTGGACATCTTTGTGGAAATTCTTTTCTTGTGTTCCCAGTGGGTATCAAAATATTTTCCTACTTCGTCTATATTTCCTTTTTCTACCGCTTCCAGAATCTTATATCCCAACTCTTTAATGTAGTGCATGCTTTCTACCACTTCTTTTTTATCCTCTGAAGCTCCTTTGGTCTGCTCCCCTAAAATTATATCGGCGTCACGCGCCGTGCCGGTGTAGAACATCAGCATGTTGCGATTGAGCACTTCCAGGGCTTCTGGAGAAGCATTAGCTTTTCGCACGCGCACCTTGCCGTCTTTCGCAATATCCAAAATTGAGAGCCCTCCCACGGCTGCCATATAGGGATCTTGTTTTCCGATTGGCCTCTTCAGAATTTCGGCTTCAATCTTGAAATCTTCTTCTGCGAGCTGCGCTTGAGACACATATTCCCGCTTCAACGTGTGGAGCGCGTGGAGAAGCCCCACCGCGTAGCAACTTGAGGAACCCAATCCACTTCCCCCGGATATGTCCGCGATGGAGCTTATCTCGATGCCTTTATGGATTCCCATAAACCGCAATATCTCTCGTGCTACTTTGTGCTTCACTCGATCGAGGTGATCCACTGTTTCAGATTCGGAATACTTGAGGCGGATAAGATCATCAATCACCGGCTGGTTCACGCTCACGAACATATACTTATCGAGCGCAGCGGCAAAAATAAATCCTTCGTGTTTGGAGTAGTACGAGGGAAGGTCGGTGCCTCCGCCTCCGAGCGTCACGCGAAATGGCGTGCGAACAGTGATCATATCTATAACTTATAACGTAATAACTTATAACCCACAACCTATTCCAAGCTATTGAACCATTACCCTGAACTAGCACTCTAATTGCACAGTTCTCATTTTCGCCAAAATGCCTTTTTA
>CAZKRG010000060.1:0-5414 GCA_964555255.1 uncultured Candidatus Saccharibacteria bacterium | reverse complement strand
GCGAATAATTCGTGCTTACATGGGTAGAGTGGCTTATAGATCACCGATTCCTCTTTGGTCTCCGTCTCAAAGGCAACGCCAAGCACACGATATTCCTCCTGTGTTCGATAATGACGATACATCCCTTTCCGTATCTGCATTATTTCAATTATCAATTCTCAAGGAACAAGAAGCAAGTATGATACAATCAGAAATCATGACTATGTCACTTGGGGAAGTAGCTGGGTTTCGCGTTGCAATGGTAGGAGCCGGAAATGTGGGGCAAGCGCTCCGGAGCGCGTTGCGCAAAAAAGGAATCAAGGTGGCGCTGTGGGATAAAAATCCTGAACGCTCCCCTGCCCGAGCCACACTTCAGAATACGGTTACGGGAGCTGATTTCCTTTTCTTCTGTATTCCCTCGTGGGCACTTCGGGAAGCAATCAAAAACTCTCAACCATATCTTGGAGCTCACACGGTGGTACTTTCCCTGGCGAAAGGAATCGAAAAAGATGGTAGTACAACGCCGGATATCTTTGCCTCTGCACTGCCTCACGGACAACCTTTTGTATTCCTCGGAGGGCCGATGCTCGCGAAAGAAATCGTGCGCGGAAAAGGGGCGGCGGGAGTGGCGAGTTCCACCTCTCCCTCCGCGTTAGAGCGCGTGCGTGAACTTTTTGCGAACACGAGCATCGTTATCGAGTGCACCGACAATCCTCGCGCTACTGCACTCTGCGGCGTGTTTAAGAATGTATATGCGATCGGGCTCGGAATCGCAGAAGGGCTTGCGTGGGAGAATAACCGGAAGGGATGGCTTGCCTCTCGATCTATGCAGGAAATGGCCTCGGTATTTCAAGAATTTGAGGTTCCCCCAGAAACGGTATATGCCACTGCGGGGGCGGGAGATTTTTTGGCGACAGGATTCAGTTCCCAATCCATGAATCACCGCGCCGGAAGAGAGCTTACCCAAACTGGGAAATGCAGCATTAAAAGCGAAGGCATCTGCGCGTTACCCACCGTACTCGCGCTCTTGGGTTCGCGAAAAAGTCATTATCCCCTACTTACTACTTTAGAACGAGTGGTGCTTCAAGAAGCTGATGCCCGCACAGAGTTTGAAAATCTTTTTACCCACGCAGAAGAACTTCATCCGACCACTACTCTTAAAAAATATTTATCTTCAAAAAGGTAGCGTTTTGAATGCATGTTCACTTCCCTTAAGGGAAAAATATCTCCACGAAGCCTTTGAAATCGGAGTGATCATATATCGCCAATTATTTTCTCCATCTTCTTCTTCAAAATTTTTTTGCGCATGCCCAACTTTTCTACGGTTTGCTTTTCGTCCTCCACGGAATAATAAAGATAGTTATTGTTGCTGGCCTTCTCAAAAAGAAGCTTTGGGCCTACCCTACCGCCCTTATCGCCTTCTCTTTTTTCGTCCTCTACCAGTTTTATGAGCTTTATTTTAACCAATCCTCACTTCTTATCCTGATTACTATCATCGATGTCGTAGTGGTTGCACTTACCGCCCATGAATATTGGCACGTATGGAAAAAACTTAAGACACACATAAACTTATGATATAACTTTATGACTGCTTTTTTATCCAAAGAATCTGTGTTGCAAAAACAGTGGCGAGTACTTGGAGACAAACGAGTGCTATAAAAAGTACTTTAAAAGAGAAGAACTGCACGAGTGCACCTCCTAATAATGCACCGACTCCCAATATTATTTTCTGACCTCCTCCAAACGTGGCCCAGAAGTGAGTTGACTCTTGCTCGCTTAAATTTGCGGAAAATAAACCATTCCATGACGGCTCAATAATACCCTCCCCCAACGCCATAAATATCTGAAGCAAAAAGAGTTGCGTTGAATTTTGCACGAAGAGATACCCCACTCCTCCGAGCACCAGCATCCCGAATCCCAATACCACCATTTCTCGAATATAGCGTTTGAATATTTTTGATCTTCCTATTACAAAAATAAAAATACCGCTCATCACCGCGAATACTCCATACGTCGCACCCACGGTGAGCACATCTCCTCCGATATTCTTCACAAATATCGCATAGATAGGACCGAGAAGCGCCTCACCGAGATAGGAAGAAAAACTTGCAGCTAAAAGCAAACGAGCAGTTTTGTGCATTGGCGGGGGTAGTAGGAATCGAACCCACGTTAGCGGTTTTGGAGACCGCTGTCCTACCACTGAACGATACCCCCCTCACCACGAATAATAAGGGATAAGGAGTAAGTAGCAACTACTAAATCTTTACCTCTTTATGATTGGTATGCTTGCGGCACCACTCGCAGAACTTCTTGAGTTCAATTTTTCGCTCTACTTGCTTCTTATTTCGATGAGAATAGTAATTTCGGCGCTTACAGGTAATACAGCGGAGAGCAATCAAGTTTTCTGAACGTTTTACCTTAGCCATGCGAAAGATTGTAATATAACTCGTATTTTAAGTCCACCCCGCAATCTTTTTTATGAGATCCACTTGAGCCGGAGGGGAGAATCGAACTCCCGACCCCTTTCTTACCATGAAAGTGTTCTGCCACTGAACTACTCCGGCATATTTTCAAACACCCCTAGAATACCAGAGCCGGAGAGAGGAGTCGAACCTCCAACCTCCACTTTACAAAAGTGTTGCTCTGCCATTGAGCTACTCCGGCATTGCCCACCCCCATGCTACCTGGCCTCGAAGTATTTCTCAAGCGCTCCTATCTTCGGCCATGAGATTTTTTCTGCTCTGATTTTGATTTGCTTGGACCGAGCATCACTATCCTCTTTTTGAATCCTCCTCGCTTGGTGCGTTTCTCTTCCTGAACAGAAGTAATATTCTCTACCGTCGTGCCTTTTAACGTACTGAGGGCAGAAATGATCTCAAAAATGTCCGCGAATTCTTCCTCGAAATTTCCTTCCTTGCCAGAATGCAAAAGCTCTTCTGCTTCTTCTTGCAGTTTCCTCACAAGATATTCAAAAAATTCACCTTCCGCCTGAATCACTCGGAATGAAGATTCACCTCCCTGCTCTTTGATAATTTCGGGAATTTTATCGCGCACGAGTTTAGGGTACTCCGACTCGCGGGGATAATTTGTATGCCGGAAGTTCATTACCTAGAGTTCCTGCACTCCATCTCTCGCGCGGCTCGCAACAATTAACGCCCACACTCCAATCAAGAGATAGAAGATGGTATCGGTGGGAGTCTCGAAGTTCATCCCTAAAAGGTTTTGACCGAATAAGCTATAGAGACCGATTGCGAGGGATACGATTCCCACGATGCTCACCGTGAGTTTCTGCCGAGCGGCGGGAATCAGAGATGCGCCTATGATTGCCGCGAGGCCTACAATACCGAGCATTCCACTTTCCGTCATATCAAACCACCAGCCATCCCCAAAGATACTCTTGCCTGCTGTGGGCCCCACTATTCCTGCAAATCCTAATATTCCAATCGCGAGGAGCACTCCCCCGCCTGCCTGAAGAAATTTTTTAGGAGTCATTTCTTTTGAATTCACGTGACCTTTTTCATTGTTTCCATTATAGCACCTCCGTTGCTCATTTGAGCAACATCAATCAAATCCACTTCCCGTGCCAATTTCTTCTTGTAGCCCATCAAATCCTCTCGAGAGATAACCGGAACCTCGGTTCCATACACGTTCATGATTTGAGCTTTGAAGAAATCCGCTTTGAGATTTATCCATTCTCTTTTTGTCTGATCGAATATTTTGGCTTCGTATGCACCGCAAATATCAATTTCCTGACCTTGATATACAAGCGTCATCAGGAGCAAATCCCAATTTTCATCGAGATATCGTGCGGGTCCAAACGTTGCATAGGGTTGTAGATGCGATACCAATTCGGGAAAACGATCTTCTGAAATATCAATATCAATGTCGGCAAGCTTTCTGGTCGCTCCATACAACCGCGCTGCAAATCCGCCAAATATTAAAAATGGGATTTTGTGTTCCCGGAAAATTCCTACGATCCAATGGAATGCCACTTCGGTGTTTTTCATTTTGCGGGAGGATATGGAACCTTTCCGTATCACCCCGACCCCCATCTGGAGAACCTTCTGGTTCTCCACGCTCTCCAACACGGGGTGATACTAGGTTCGAATCCTTTCTACCATCATAACGCCAAAAAACTATTTCACAAGGAGATAGTCTTGTCGTTGCGGTGTCTGTTTGAAAATATCCGAACGGAACTGGCTGGGCTCGGCGGGCGGAATTCCCCCCACACCCCCCTTCCGCCCGCCTCGCCTTGCCTGCCCGACCGAAGCTGAAAAGCGAAGGCGGGAACCGGAGCGGAAAGGACGATTTCAAGTTTTTAACGGGCGAAGCCCGCTGGCAAAATCATAACTGATTTTGCTCTTTGGCGGCAAATTCCTTATTGTCTTCAATCGGTAATGCTTCAAAAATTTCAAATTTAACTGGATGTGTTTCTTCTGACTCAACCTCATATAAAAGATGTAGTGATAAGCCGGCTTCCTCCGCAAATTTTTGAAGCAGATCTAATCTTCCCAGTGTAGTGCTAAAACCAATAAGCACTCGACCTCCATTTTTCAAATGCAATTTGGCTTCCTTGATAAATTTCTCGGTAGATTTATATGCGGGATCATAAACAGCTTTTTCTAAATCCGGTACTTCATTATCTTCTACAAATCCAAATGGTGTATTCCAAAATATCGTGTCAAATTTTTCATCCGCCTTTAGTGGTTCATACAAATTCCCATGCCGGACTTCAACCTTCCCTTTCATGCTGTGAAGCTCAATATTAGTTTGCGTATTTTTTACTGCGTCAGGGTTAATATCTATCGCTAAGACTTTTCCGGCACCCTTGTAAACAGCGATAATTGAAATGGCCCCCGTTCCTGGCCCTATCTCTAACATTTCCTCTCCCTCTCTAACCGGAAAATTATCAGCAAATAGTTCTGTGTCGTGAAAGTATTTCGGAGAAAAAACATTTGGAAAAACGATAAATTCCTTTCCAGACACCGCTACTTTGTATGGCTCAGTTTCGGATTTGCTCTGCTCAAGCACCTTACGAGTGCCTTCGATATAATCCCTATATTCTAACTTTTTTGGTTGTTCTTTTGATTCCATATTATTTCAATAATTCCTCAATGGAAACACTGAGTGCCTTTGCAATTTTTGCGGTTATGAGAACAGACGGCGTTTTAATAACTCCGCTTTCTATCTTGGTAAGGGTTGTGTATTTAACACCGGACTTTTGAGCAAAATCTTCCTGCGAAAGCCCTAATTTTATCCGCCGTTTCTGTATGTTTTCGCCAATACTTGATTCGGTAGCCATATTTGCAGTATATTGATAGTATGAAAGTGATTCGATATACTTTCACTATCATACTAGCAAAAATTATGATTTCTTTCAATTCCGTAAAGAAAAGCCCGCTTTTGGCCTTCATAAAGTTCGAGCCGACATTTTT
>CAZKRG010000059.1:0-5446 GCA_964555255.1 uncultured Candidatus Saccharibacteria bacterium | reverse complement strand
TTCTCTCCGCACCCTCGTAGAATATCATCCCGAATCTGATGCGGAGCAGTGTTGGATTCTTTTTGAAAGCCGAAAATTTCTAGGGGTATTAGGGATAATATTCAACAGTCCTTTTAGAATTTATTGCAGTGTCACTCGAAAAAAATGCCGTTTTCCTATCCGAAGCACATCTCCGGTTTTCAATGAAGGAATTTTGTTCGGGTCTTTGAGGACTCCACCATTTATATGAAATCCACCTTGCGCCACGAGCCGCCGCGCCTCACTCTTACTCACCGTGATCCCCGATGCCACAACTACTTCTAAAACGTTGGTTCCAGATTTCAAAGAGAGAGCCGGGAATTTTCCTGTAAGTTCTTTTTTAGAAAAAACTTTTTCCCATCTCTCTCCCGCGCGCGCTGCTGCGTTCTCTCCGTAATATCGCGCCACGACAGAATATGCAAGTTTTGCTTTGATATCTTTAGGATTCACATAGCTGTTTGCAAGTTCTTTTTCAAGCATTTGTATTTCGGAAAGTGGTATATTAGTAGTAAGAGTAAAATAGGGAATAATCTCCGCATCATGTATTGCCATTACTTTCCCAAATTGTTCATCGGGATCATCCGCAATATTAATAACATTCCCCCACATAGTACTCATCTTTTTTCCATCAATACCATTGAGCATTGAAGTGGTCACCACTTCCTGAGGCTTTTGTTTATAAAATTCCTGGACCTTCCTACCAGCCAATAAATTGAAGAGCTGGTCAGTACCCCCTAATTCCACGTCGGCTTTAACTGCCACGGAATCATACCCCTGCATGATGGGATACATAAATTCACGGAGTCCTATTTCTTGGTGTTTTTCCCAACGCCCTTTAAAATTCCGGCGCTCAACCATTTGCTGCACACTCCATAAATCGGTAAGCCGGAGCACATCTTCAAAAGAAAGTTTCGAAAGCCACTCACTATTTCTATGAACCTCAATTTTTTTGAGATCGAGTATTTTCCCAATCTGGGGCAAATAATTTTTAAGATTTTTCTCAATTTGCCGTTTCGTGAGAAACGGACGCTTTTCTAACTTATCAGAGGGATCTCCAATAAGCGCAGTAAAATCCCCTATGATGATCACAATGGCATGCCCTAGCTCCTGGAACTCGCGTAGTTTCCAAAGCTGTACCGCGCGGCCGATATGAATATTGTCTCCTGTAGGATCAATACCAAACTTCACCCGAAGCTTTTTGCCACTTTGTAGTTTTTCCTTTAGGTGTTTCCTATCAATAATTCCATCCACATTTCGGTGGAGAATATGATCAATTTTCTCTTCATTTACCTTTGGCATGATTTTTATTCTACACGAAAAAGCCGCTACCCGTACAGCGACTCACCAAAAGAGTATTCCTGTTGCCCAATATTTGAGATTGTACGGACCTGCAACAGCTCACCTTACCAGAACCTATGGCGAAGCGCAGGTAAAAGTGAGGGACTTTTCAGCAGAAAAATGCCCACGTCTCAAAGTACTGAGCAAGTGAATTTATCCGTTCTTGATAATTTGGTCCACCAGTCCGTAATCTTTTGCTTCCTGTGCAGACATATAAAAATCTCGATCGGTATCCTTCTCAATTTTTACAATTGGTTGTCCAGTATGCTTCGCCAAGATCTGGTTAATCTTATCCTTAATTTTAATAATATGCCGCGCAGTGATTTCTACTTCGATTGCCTGACCCTCTACTCCTCCCATCACTTGATGAAGCAGAATTTCTGAGTTGGGAAGTGCAAAACGTTTCCCTTTCGCTCCCGCACCGAGAAGAACCGCCCCCATAGAAGCTGCCATCCCCACACACATCGTGGCCACATCGGGCTTTACATATTGCATCGTGTCATAAATTGCAAGTCCTGCGGTTACTGATCCTCCGGGAGTATTCAAATACAACTTGATGTCTTTCTTAGGATCCTCATGCTCAAGAAAGAGAAGCTGCGCAATCACCGTATTTGCTACTGGATCGGTGACGGGTCCACCTAGAAAGATGATGCGCTCTTTAAGAAGACGAGAATATATGTCGTATGCTCGCTCCCCATACTGACTTTTTTCGATGACGGTAGGAACAAGGTTCATAATAAGAGAATAGGATAACTTAAATTAAGAATAAAGGAAACTTTAGAGAAAGGGAACAAGGAGTAACGCGATGATATTAATAATCTTAATCACCGGATTAATGGCAGGCCCTGCAGTATCCTTATAGGGATCCCCCACAGTGTCTCCCGTAACTGCGGCTTTATGTGCCTCTGATCCTTTCCCTCCGAAATTGCCCTCCTCGATATACTTTTTCGCGTTATCCCATGCTGCTCCCCCCGAAGTCATCGCAAGTGCCACAAAGATACCCGTGACAATAGATCCGAGAAGAAGCCCGCCGAGCGCGGCCGGTCCCATAAACACCGCGACGAGAATGGGAATGACCACCGGCAAGAGTGCAGGTATAATCATTTCTCGTATCGCGGCACGCGTCACAATATCCACACAGGTAGCATAATCAGGTTTTCCGGTTCCCTGCATCAATCCTACAATCTCTTTAAACTGCCGGCGCACTTCGATTACCACACTTCCCGCAGCTTTTCCTACCGCCCGCATAGAAATCGATGCGAAGAGGTAGGGAATAAGCCCTCCAATAAGGAGCCCTGTGATAACATTAGGGTCCGTGAGTTCGAAAGATTGTAACGTATGCCGTGCGCTGAGGTCATATACGTATGAAGCAAAAAGTACTACTGCCGCGAGTCCAGCCGACCCAATCGCATACCCCTTGGTCACTGCTTTTGTGGTGTTTCCCACTGAGTCTAGAGCATCCGTCACTTCGCGCACCGAATCAGGGAGTCCTGCCATCTCTGCAATCCCCCCCGCGTTGTCGGTAATAGGTCCAAACGCATCAATAGCCACAATAATGCCAGTCATAGAAAGCATACTCATCACCGCGAGAGCAACCCCATAAAGTCCAGCAATGGTGTATGAGGTAAGCACTCCTCCTACAATAACAATCACTGGTAATGCAGTTGCTTCCATTCCCATAGAAAGTCCGATAATAATGTTGGTACCGTGTCCTGTTTCGGAAGCTCTTGCAATTGCGCGTACCGGGCGGAATTTTTTAGAAGTGTAGTATTCAGTAATAAGCACAAGGAGTGCAGTGACAAGAATCCCCACAAGCATTGGAGTAAAGAGTTCTCCGGTTGAGAGCACCTTATTCCCACTCTGTAATATCTCTCGATAGTAATTCGCCAAGAATGCAAAACCTACAAGCGAGAGAATGCTTGCGGCTGCAAGTCCTTTATAAAGAGCCCCCATAATGGAGCGAGAAGAACCTAACCGCACAAAAAAAAGTCCTACAACTGATGCAAGTGCAGCAATACCTCCCATAATAAGAGGCAACGAAATTGCCGCGGATACTCTTGGAAATGTAAGTGATCCAAGAAGCATGGTAGCAATCGCGGTCACCGCATATGTCTCAAAAAGATCTGCGGCCATGCCTGCACAATCACCCACATTATCTCCCACATTATCTGCAATTACCGCAGGGTTCCGTGGGTCATCTTCAGGAATTCCTGCTTCCACCTTACCAACCAAATCTGCACCTACATCTGCTCCTTTGGTAAAAATCCCCCCTCCCAAACGAGCAAATACAGATATAAGGCTGCCACCAAAACCCAATCCAATGAGTGCCTGCACATTATGGGTAAAAGCGTAAAAAACAGCCACTGAAAGAAGCGCAAGTCCGACCACAAGAAAACCAGTCACCGCTCCGCCCTCTATTGCTACTGCAAGCGCCTCTTTCAAACCATGTTTCGCCGCCTCTGCAGTTTTTACATTTGCGCGGACAGAAACATTCATTCCTACATACCCTGCCACCCCCGAAGCCACTGCCCCCACAACAAACCCCACCATAGTGGTAAAATCTACAAAGAAACCTATAAAAGCCGCAGCCACTACTGCGACGAAAGCAATTGTAGTATATTGTCTATTTAAATAAGCCTTGGCCCCTGTCCGAATTGCACTCGCAATTTCCTCCATCCGCGCTTCTCCTTGCGCACGTGCATATATTCTCTTTGCAAGCCATCCTGCAGAGAGAAGCGTAACTAGCCCTGCAATAACCGCGAACGTGACTGAAAACATAGTAGTATATGTAACCAAAACAAATTGACCTTGATAAATTATTCTTCGTGAGATTTTCCTCCTTCTTTCATCTCATCACCTTCTCCCGCAACACCTCCTTCTTGAGCTTCTTCGGGGTGAGTTTGAGAACGCACATCGAGTTTCCATCCAGTGAGTTTAGCAGCTAAACGAACGTTTTGTCCGCCTTTCCCAATTGCAAGGCTCAACTGATCTTCGGGAACGTATACCCGCGCTTCCCGCCGCGGCATCACTTCCACCCGCTCTGCTTCTGCAGGAGAAAGTGCATTGCCCACAAATTTTCCGGGGTCTTCGGACCATTCAATAATATCGACTTTTTCAGGGCCAAGTTCATTAGTAACCGCCATCACGCGAGTGCCTCGCTGGCCTACAAGCGCTCCGACAGGATCCACCCCATCTGCTTTAGACGTTACTGCAATCTTCGTACGATTACCGGCTTCTCGCGCAATGGCTTTAATTTCCACTACTCCTTCTGCAAGCTCAGGCACTTCCATTTCGAAGAGCTTCGCAACAAACCTCGGATGAGAGCGTGAAAGTACAATCCCAGGCAAACGCGTATCTTCTTGTACCGCAAGCACAAAAAACCGGAGTCGCTCTCCAGAACGATAGTGCTCGCCGGGAATAGACTCGTTTGCAAACATTACTCCCACTGTACGTCCAAGATCAACATACACATGCCCACGTTCAAAACGCTGTACAATACCACTCACAATGTGTCCTTCCTTATCGTGCCATTCTGAGAGGATAGAATCGCGTTCGGATTCACGTAGTTTTTGGAGGATAATTTGTTTAGCGGTTTGCGCGGCGATACGACTGAAATCCTCATGAGTTTCAAGCGAAAATAAAAGTTCTTCTCCCACCGCGGCACTAGTCTTTACTTTTTTAGCCTCTTCTAAAAAGACATGTCGTTCAGCATTGTAGCGAGGAAGGATAGCTCCGGCTTCACCAGGAATCCCTTCAGTCAGCCTTTCTTCTAATCCCTCTTCCACCACTCGAACCATAGACTCATCCACAATAGTTTTTACTTGCCAAAACCGAAGCTCCCCCGTTTTAGGGTCCAATTTTGCCTTTATAATTTCTCCTCGGGTCCCATACTCTTTTTTATAAGCCGCTGCGATAGAGGACTCGATGGCTTCAAGTACTCGATCTGGTTGTAGACCCTTCTCTTCTGCCACCTGTTTCAGTGCCCGTGATATATCTTTTATATTGAGCATCTTAATTTAAAAATTCCGCGTCCGCGGAATAAATCATTCTAGTTGCAAGTGTACTCTCTCACGCTTATTTCGTCAAGTCA
>CAZKRG010000058.1:0-5461 GCA_964555255.1 uncultured Candidatus Saccharibacteria bacterium | reverse complement strand
GAGCTTTCCCAATACTACCGAAATGGATAATGCTTGGCAAGAAATGCGGAACGGGACTACAATAAAAAATACATACTACGATGCAAACTACTGAATACACGATCCGACGGAGTCCCATCGTACTCATCCGCACCCTTTTCTACATAGAACTGATAGCGCTTGTGCTTTACTACATCCTCGCCGCTTTGGGAAATTATAAATATTAAACTCTATCTCCAAGTACCACTCGTAAATACTTTCCCCTATCAAACGTTAAAGTTTTTTGTGCTCCTCGGCACGCACTTCACGATCACGATATACGCGTTCCTCCGCTGGTATTACGAACCATTCCTGATCACTCCACGCATGATTTCTCACTACGAAGGAGTAATTCTGAAGAAGAGTCAAAATGTGCCTCTCCGCGAAACGATTTCAGTGAGTCTTTCCTCCGGACTCCTCGGAAAACTGTTCCACTACGGCTCCATTCACCGCCAAAACACTTCCGGCACCACTACCCTGCTCCTTCTTGATATCTCTTATCCCAAAAAATATCTCGACATCATCACTGAATTTCTCGAAGTACGCCAAGTATCGAACCATGCGATGCGCGCCGCGAACCTTCTTCTCCAAGAAGAACATGAGCAATTGGAATTTAAATCCTCTCTCTCCGGTTTGACCACCGTATCGGCAATGTGAATAAAGAACTCGAAAAAATGGCAATGAAAACAGTAGCGGCGTTCTTGAATTCAAATGGTGGCCATCTCGTAATCGGCGCGGGCGACGACAGGAATGTGCTAGGTCTCAGCGCGGATTATAAAACACTCGGCCGACCTACGAGCGATGGATTCGAAAACTATTTTACGCAGCTCTTCAATAAAATGATTGGCGCAAACCTCCGTCATCTCGTGCGACTTAACTTTGAAACCCTCGGAGGAGAGGAAATGAAGTGTGTGTGTGTGTGTGGTGTCCGTGTCTCCAAGCGCGTATCCGGTATATCTCACCACCGACAACGAAGAATATTTCTACGTCCGCACGGGGAACGTCTCCACCCCGCTCTGCTTAAGCGAAGTGGAACCGTACACCCACTCCCGCTGGCCCCAGCAAGCGGTAATGAGTTGATATTCTCCCTTTAGAAGGAGAGGGCCGCTCGCGGCGAGGAATTTTTATGTCATTGCAATCCGCCAACTGGCGGAGAAGCAATCTAGAAAATTAAGAAGCGCGGGCTTTGGGGCTCGCGCTTCGAAATTTGTTGTGGATGAGCTTCCGCACGAGCTCATCCGGTTTTTGGGTTTACCCGTTTGCGGGAGCGGGGTCCACCTGTTCAGCGGTTTCCGCAGATAGAACGTGCTCTGCGCCCTCGGGATGTGAGAGAGTGTATACCCACTCACCCTCTTCGTCGCCGTTCTGGCGGGTAACAACAGGATGACTATCATTCACTACCGCCACGGCACCATCATTCCCGAATCTGCCGGAACGGGCACGATTGGAGAAACGGCATGCCCAGAGCGCCTGCTCACTATTGAGCGAGCAATACCACTGACACCCAAGCCCCTTGAGCGTGGTCTTGTAGTTCACGCTTGCGAGGATCAGTGCCGCGGTGGGTTCAGTGTCGTCGTCCGGCAAAGGGTCACGCGCGAGATACGGAAGGGTCGCAGGATACCTCACTTCGACCGTTTCCTTTGGCCCTTGCACCATCCCATGCCTCTCGGTTCTCACGTTGCCACTCTCGCGCGTGACTTGCATCACACGTACGCGGGCAACTTTCGGCAACTCCGCAGAACCATTGACGAAAATTTCCAGTCGGCCATCCCATGATCTCCCAACCCAGTTTGATCCGATGTCCTTTCCCTTGATGGTCGCGCGAAGAATTTTCTTCCCCTTCCCAACACTGGAATCTCCCGGCTGGAAGACCGAGAAATACTGGCTAGGGATAGAAATTTTCACTGCAGGGAACTCCATCAGAAGTTTCCGCTCCGTGACAGTCCGCTCCGGCGGGCGATGCTGCTGCCCATCTTTGCAATGTGGGCAGGTCAGAGAGACCGATATAGTAAACCATTGAAAAATAAGGGCTAATCCCGCCCTTACGACATCGTAAGACGTAAATCCCTTTAGAAAGGGAGAATAATAAACCTTCACCGCAAGCGGTCCCCTCCCTTTTGCAAAAGGGAGAATTTCTACGGTGTGGTTGAAGTAGAAATATGTTGTTCAATCACAATCGGGACGTGGCCGAACTCACGGTTCGCAAGATAGCCCAACCCGAAACTCACACTCGCGACGAGCGCAATGATCACAAGTAACCCGATTTCCTGTTTATAGAAAATGCACCAGCTTTTGATACGACTAAACCAGTTCATCATTGATCCGTAATTACTTTGCCTAGGACTTGCGATGTCCCAAAATTACAGGATGCGCAATGTTCAGGACATCGCAAGTCACTGCGTATAAAATTGCCGGGATACATAATATATGGGTCATCGCAAGACATACACCGTTAAAAACTTAGCAAAGTTCTCCACTTCTCGTAGAGCGCTCGCGTCGCGCGGAGATCGCCCACGTTATATTTCGCAATCTCCAGAAACTTTTTCTTTTTAAAAAGCGGCCCCACATCATCGCCGGTAACTCCCGCGGCCTTGGGACTCTCAATCCCAAATGCCCGAGACCAGAGGTGAAGACTCCCCTTCCGCCGCACGGAACCATAGAATGTGAGCTGTTCCAAAAGATCGATGTGGAGCGCATCCGGATTATTTTGGTAAAGATATCGTCCGCGCATGAGATCCTTGGAGGGCCGAATCCCATGGATCGCCGACCGGACAAAAAGGAATGGCACGTCGAAGGTTCTTCCATTGAACGTCACAAAAATCTGGTACTTCCGCGCCACTTCCCAAAATTTCTCGAGCATCTCCCGCTCATTCATGGCTTTAAAAGAAACTCCTTCTTCTTTCGTTTCTTCATATTCTATTCCCGGCGCCTGGAAATACACCGCACCCTCGTTTTTATGAAAGTCGAGCATTCCAATTGCCACGATTGACCCCGTGAGCGGCGAAAAGCCGAGCCCCAACTTCAAATCTTCAAGAGCAATCTTATATTCTTCTTCAGAAGAGGATTCCTTCTTTATCCAGCGTGTAAGACTTTCCTGCGTCGCTTTATCGAGCGAATCGTAATCCTCCCCTATCGTTTCGATATCCAGAATGAGTGTGTGTTGATCAGTTGACATCAACCCTATTCTAGCATACAATTTCTCCATAATTAACCAATAGAAGGGGCGATCCTGCCCAATCATCGCTCTGCTCTTCCAAAAAAATGGCACATACTAAAGCACTTGGATCTACAAAATTAGGGCGCGATTCACGCGCGAAACGCCTCGGAATAAAAATTCAAGATGGTGGTAAAGTATCCCGAGGACAGATTATCATTCGCCAGCATGGTTCGAAATACATCGGGGGTGCAAATGTGCGCCGAGGAGGAGATGATACGTTATATGCCGTCAAAGATGGTCTCGTAAAATTCGCTACAAGATTAAAAGTATGCTTCAACGGCAATCGCCGAAAAACAACGGTGGTTTCCGTGGCATAATTCATATATCTCCTAAGAAACGGCCCTCGCTGGGTCGTTTTTGTTTTGCTTCTAAACCCTCGTAAACTCACTCTGGGACAATCTTGAGGTGCACAGAAATTGTAGTCCCTCCCCGAGGAAATCGGAGAAAAACCGAATGTTCCCCGATAGTTTTTAGAGGATGGTCAAGAATAACTTCTGCACGCTCTTTGCCAAGTATCTTTTGATCCCGCAGCGCGCGCAAAACCTGCTCTTTATTTACAGAGCCAAAAGTCCTTCCCTCTGTATCTGCCTTGAGAGAAAATTCAAAGGTTCGCTCTCGAAGAATTCGAGTTATTCCTTCTATACGCTTCTGAAATTGTGCATCTTCTTCTGCTTCTTCTACGCGTACCCGTGCGAGCGCTTGAAGAAGCGCAGGAGTAGCTATTTTTGCAAGCTTATTCGGCACAAGAAAATTGCGTGCATATCCATCACTTACATCTTCCACGTCATTTTTTTTCCCCCGCCCAGGAATATCTTTGAGAAATATTACCTTCATCCTAATGAGAAGCTAATACCTATTTTGATTAAAATGAGCTTAAGATCTTATGTGTTCATCATCTGCTTTAAAATTTCACTGGCTTTATCGAGCTGCGGATCACGGTTATTTTTTATATCCTCATCGGTCATTTTGACTTGTACATCAGGTATAAGCCCCTTTCCTTCGAGAATGGTACCGCTTGGCAGCACCCAGTGTGCAATTGTGAGTTTAAGAGAAGAGCCATCATAAAGATCGGTAAGTTGTTGCACGGTTCCCTTGCCGAAACTTTGCTCTCCGATAAGTTTGATGCGGCGATTATCCCGAAGAGCCCCCGCAAGAATTTCCGAAGCAGATGCAGAACCTCCATTAATGAGCACCACCATGGGGAAGTTTACTAAGGCCGCATTCCCATTTGCACGGAGTTGATCCACTATGCCTGTTCTCCCCTCTTCACTCACCACGAGCGTCCCGCGGGGAAGGAACCATCCCGCAAGATTAACCGCCGCCTCCAAATACCCTCCTGGATTATCTCGAAGATCCAATATCAGACCTTTCGCTCCCTGAGTAGAAGCTTCTACTATAGCTTGATAAAACAAAGATCCCGCATTTCCATTGAAACTATAGAGACGAAGATATCCAATTCCTCCTTCCTTCATGGAAAAATCGAGCGTAGGAACAGAAATCTGTTCTCGAATTAAAGTGATATCTTTAGGCTTATCCCACGTATCCCTAAAAACAGTGAGAGTGACATTAGTATACTCCGGTCCTCGAATCATCTTTACCGCATCTTCCACGGCAATTCCATCGGTGGAAGTGGCATTCACTCGCAAAATCTGATCCCCCGCGCGTAATCCCGCGCGACTCGCGGGGGTATTCTTGAGAGGTGAAATAATTACAAGTTGATTCTTGCGAATACCAAGCTCGGCTCCAATGCCACCGAATGAGCCACGGATATCGTCTTGAAATTGCTTACTATCACTGGGTTTAAAAAATGCGGAATACGGATCACGGAGGGAATTTACAAGGCCGGAAATAGCACCATAGATTTTATTCTGATCACTCGTCGAAGCATTCCTCAAATAAAGTTGGCCAATAGTATCCCACGCTTCCCAAAACGTCCCAAAATCGACATTATTCTTTCCTTCAATATTCGTAATATTTTTTACTACGACCGTTTTAGGAACTCGAATGCCAAACTCAAAACCCAATACAAGTCCCCCTCCAATGAGAAGAGCGGCGATAAGCACGAGTCCCACACCTACTCCAATTTTAGTTTTATCGAATTTCATACAGGGAAGAGATCTCCTTCTTATTCCACCTATTCTAACAAAGACACATTCAATAGGCAAATGGCTTTCTCGTAATGGGCTCGACGAAATTAAATACTCACGATAAGCTATTGGTATGAAC
>CAZKRG010000057.1:0-5576 GCA_964555255.1 uncultured Candidatus Saccharibacteria bacterium | reverse complement strand
AAATAAAAATAAGGGGTCCGTATGGTCCCCTATTTTGATTTTTAAGATTCCCTCCGAAATTTCATCAATTTCCCCTAAGGCAATTCGATTATCGGGATAGCCCCGAATACGCCATGTGTCATCGCGCTACAAACGCACACAATTGCAACGACGGTCCCATGATATCGCCCAACTGCTTCCTGTGCATATGTGAGAGATATTTCCTCCAAGGAATCCTGAACAAGTGCCACTCGCCGGCGCGGAAGGGCACGAAAAAAATCCAGGTGCCGCAAAAATTCAAGAGATCCTTTTGTAACCTCTTCGAGATAGACGTAGTGGCGGTTCCCGATTTCCGCAAGTAAATGCCCAAGCACGAGTCCCCCAGGAGGTACTCCGCAAAACACGTCAATCCTCGGCATACATTCCATAAGATTCACATCATCGTGAAGCATGCTCGCTAATGCATGAAACGCATGAGGATGGGACTCTAAATGAGCAAGGCTCTTCCCGCCACAGCGCTTCAAGAGTTCGAGCGGGCTCTCCGGCGGGGTTAAACTCCTTGCTCCTGTGCATTGTGCAGGGACGATCACTCGGAAGTGGCTGGCCTTGGTTTCGAGTTTGATTTTTGCAGTAGTATTCATATTTTAATTTACCTTTCGTAACCCAACCCTTAATTGAGTTGGACAAATATGATAGAGCATCCTTTTAAAATAGCAAAACTGTGCACAGCTTCACTTGCATCTCAGGTATGAAGAGATACAATAAAAGCATGATCACAGGTGGACACTAAAAATCTCCTCCGCCAACCAGCGGAAACCAGCGGAGGAGGTTTATTTACTTTCCGATTCTGGAAATATCATATCCCAAATTTTTCCCGCGACATTTGTCACATTCCCCTTATAGGGAAAATGGTGGTTACCAATGAGCGGTAAGCTGTTGCACTCGATCACCCCACATCGCGCTTCCCTCCATGAAATACTCACGTCGGGAATCATAAAATCGATTCCCACAATATCATCACCGAGGAATTCCCCTATCGCTTCAAAGAGTTTTTTATTCTCTGGATGCGTTTTTTCCGTTTCGTCCCATGACGTCCCTCCAACCCCCCAATTCACCTTAAAATGGAGAAACGCGCATTCGTTTTTCCTGAGCACGCTCTCCGGCGTAAGATGCTGCCACGCAAGCTCGCGAATGCTTTCTGGCGTCTCTATGCGGATCGGTGCAAATACCGGCCCTCGCCGAAGCGGATTTTTATTTTCTTTTTCCACAAGCCCACGAATTGAAAGATATCCATCTCCCACAACGCAAGGCGGCTCACGCCGCAATATTCCGACAAGTTTCCGTCCGATCAAAGTTACACGATACACCGGCCCCACAAGTTCCTCTTCCACTATCGCGAACGGCGAAACCTCCCGTGCGTTCCAATAGGCACGACGCAACTCTTCGCGCGTCTGAATATGCACTGTAGTATGCCTCCCGCCTGTCCCTTCATGGGGTTTTACAATCACCGGCGTGGTGAGCTGTGCGAACCATCTCTCGGCCCCCCGCTCGGTGCGACACACTCCTCCGCGAGGAACCGGGAACCCCGCAGCAGAGAATCTCCGCTTTACTTCCGCTTTGTCGTCAATCCAAGAAAGCGAGGGTTGTACGCGCAGAGGGCGGGGCAAACCCTCGAACACCAAGTTTTTGTCCCGATATCGAACAAAATACAACCGACGGGGCAATCCCAAAATACGAATTTCCGTCATGCGGATTCCCCGCGCATTCGCCTCATTCCAAAGTGCCACCGCAGTTTCCGATGAATGATCATGTAAATCGGGAACTTCTACCGCAAGCCCAGTTACAAGAAATCCCCAACGTACCACGGGAAACACAACATATAGTACCCGATCAACAAGGGGCATCGCGTATCTCAATGCACGATCAAAGGGTCGCGTAAAAAAACTAATGAGAGCGTCAATACGCAATGACCATCGCTCCACCCAATGGTGGGCGCCCGCCATACCACATTCGGGGCATGGCTTGGGTTTAATGTCAGGCAAGACAATTGCCATCGCTCGGATTATACATTAGCAACTAGCCACTGGCGACCCCAAAGGAAAAACCGAGAGAAATATACTTCCGGCTTCCATGATGATGCTATGCGGATTTCCTAAACACTGCCGAGGCTACATTGAAATCCGAATGTCGCGCAGCAATCTCACGCACCCGTCGCAGATCTTCAGGAGCGGCATGTTCCATCACCCACATTCGCCACCCCGAATCACATTCTTCTTCTCCTGGGCGAGACATCACCGTGTCGAGAATCTCTGAAGGTCCGGGTTTTCTGTATCGTTGCATAAGTATTCCTTTCTCAAAAAATCGACATTAATAAAGTAACAGTAATAAAAATCTCCGTCAAAGAAGATTGGCGAATAATGTCATTCTGGGGTACGTGAAGAATCTACCAGCTACAAAGTTATTGTTTGACAATTCATCCATATGCTCTATCATCAACCTTGTTGAAAACTGCAATATCCGCTGAGGTCCCTTGCAGCGATGCGAAAGGTTGGGCCTCGGCAGTTCCGAGAGATCGGAGCATCGATGGCTTCTGCACAAGTGGAGGTCCGGCATCCCCCGTAACCATGGGATAACCAATGTCACAATCGTGGAGTTGGTGAAAG
Source organism: uncultured Candidatus Saccharibacteria bacterium (assembly GCA_964555255.1). Lineage (GTDB taxonomy): Bacteria > Patescibacteriota > Minisyncoccia > UBA6257 > 2-01-FULL-56-20 > VGJV01. Next base: position 2,934 of record CAZKRG010000057.1, on the reverse strand, counting down.
GAATCCACCTTCGCTAAAAGCTCCGGTGGATAAGATAAGGTGACACCGTGGGCCATGCCCGCCCTTATTGTCTGACGTAGTTGTCGGACCATGAGGGCGGGTTTTTGTTTGGATAGCCCGCATTAACTACCACGTTCGTTCACAATTTTATATGAAAGCTACTAGATTATTCTATTGTTCTAATCCGGAATGCATACACCGCCTCAATCATCTCTCCTTGCCTGTAGCGGAGAAAGGGCGAGTATACACAACCTGCAAAACTCCACTCACGCCGCCATATTAAAGAGGAAGATTTTCTCGCTCCCAATGGAGAACCGCCACCGAATTGGCTGCGTATCACTCGCCAAAGAAATTTCGGGATGGAAAAATCGCAAAAATGACTGCAGCTCGGCTCGAAATTATAAATTATAAAAAGGAAGGAGGGACCGATGAGGTACCTCCTTTTTGTTGTTCGGGCGCTCTCTTAGAGAAAGTGCCCACTCTTGTAGCCCACTACAGATTTTGTTGGCTCAACGCAAAATGCATTGAATCGGTAAGGGCTTGGAGCGAGGCAGTTATAACGTTGGTGTGTAACCCTACCGTTCCCCACTCGCGCTTGCCGTCGCTGGAAGTGATGAGCACTCTCGTTTTCGCAGCACTTCCCTCGACGCCGTTGTCGATGGTACGCACTTTATAATCAACGAGCTGCACGTCGAGTTTTGGGAAAAACTCCCTCAAGGCCAAGCGCAGGGCTTTATCCAGGGCATTTACCGGCCCGTCTCCTTCTGCCACTCTATGCGCAACTTTCCCTAGGTGGCACACCTTGATAGTGGCTTCACAGACACTCTCGGTCACAGAGACGTGATGCCTGTCCACTGTAAAGAGAGGTGAGTAGGATCCCAACTTGCGTTTAATGAGCAGGAAGAGAGAAGCATCCGCGGCTTCAAACTCGAATCCTTCATGTTCGAGATCCTTTATGTGCGCGGTAATTGTACGTATTAGCGGCGTGTCGGCATGGAGGTGAACGCCAAGCTCCGCAGCTTTCTGGACAATATTGGCTCGCCCCGCCATGTCACTCACGAGTATCTTTCGCGAGTTGCCAACCGCTTCAGGCGCAATGTGCTCATAGCTCTTTACATCGCACCCAACTGCGTGCGCATGCATACCTCCCTTGTGAGCAAATGCCGCAGTTCCCACCCATGGTTGGCGCGGGTCAGGTCGAATGTTCGCGATCTCATCCACAAAGAACGAAAGCTCCCGTAATTTTGGCATCGATTCTTTCGGCACAATAGCTCTCCCCCACTTGAGCTGCAGGATAGGAATGAGGGAGGTGAGATTACAGTTCCCCGTGCGTTCGCCATAGCCATTCACCGTACCCTGCACTTGCATGGCACCTCCTTTGAGTCCGGCGAGCGCATTCGCAAGTGCTAACCCGCAGTCATTATGAGTATGTACCCCCATGTGACACCGAAGCGCTGAGGAGGCCATAGCGGTGATACACTCGACCTCATCCGGCAATGATCCGCCGTTCGTGTCGCAAAGACAAATGCAGTCTGCGCCGGCACGCTTGGCAGTAAACCATGTCTGAAGTGCATAGTCTTGATCCGCTTTGTAACCATCAAACGCATGTTCAGCATCATAAACCACTGTTTTTCCGTGATCCTTGAAAAACCGAACAGTGTCCGCGATCATCGCGAGATTTTCTTCGGGAGTAGTCTGAAGCACTTTTTCGACATGCATACGCCAACTTTTCCCCACGATCGCCACCGCGGGAGTTTCTGTGTCGAGAAGTTGTCGTATTAATTCATCGTCTTCGACTCTTTTTCCCTTTCGTCGCGTCATCCCGAATGCCACAAGCTTTGACGTTTTCCACTTGTGTTTCTTCGCGCGCTCGAAAAATTCCATATCCTTTGGATTTGAGCCGGGATACCCGCCCTCGATGAAGGGGATCCCGAATTCGTCGAGTTTTTGTGCAACATGCATCTTATCCGCTGCGGAAAAATTGATGCCTGCGCCCTGGCTGCCATCGCGCAGCGTGGTGTCGTAAACTTCAATTCCATGTACATGTAGTAGTGGTGTATTCATAAATTGTTAAAAAGCTACATTCCTGCCTTGGCGTTAAGTGCCAAAACACCAAGCCCTTCATTTGGTGAAGGGCTGGCTTGTATCTCCGTTGCTCTTTGCTATTCGCTCTTTGCAACCTTGGCACAAGCAAAACCTCCACCGATCGGTGGAATAATAATGCTAATGATAATCGAGATGGGTTGCACGCGATTCATTACAATAATGTTATTCCTTTCGAAATTGAGAGTCAAATTTAAAACCGCTCCAGTTTCCCAGGCGGTTTTAAATTGTAATAGCTGATGATCCGAATTTCAGTTGGTAAAGGTTCAGGCGGCAATCGTCGAATTGAGTTGTTCGGGTGATATAATCCTCCCGGTCGCCGTATGAATCGCATTTGCGATTGCTTCGGCTACCGTCGTACCCGTTCCCGGAGTTTCATGGACAAACCCCACGGTTACTTTGAAACTAACTCCGGGCTTTTCCACTGTTATAGAGTGGACACTCGGAACCAGTTCTCGGACTTTTCGCTCTACTCTTCGCACGATCTCGGCTTCTTCCGTGGAGTTGAGATAGCAATCCAGTTGCATATCATTTTCCTTTCTAGGTGATACCAAATTTACTGCTTAGTTCCACAACCTCTTGCAGAGACTGGGACTCTTTTAGAAGCGCAGTTCGTATGCGCCTCAATTTCCCTTCTCTCTTCCTCGGTAAGCGAGGTGCCGTCGTCGGACTCAGATTCGGGCCTGCGTGGTTCTCTTTTCATCTGTTTCGCCAAGATGGCTTCTAGTTCCGTAGGGGTAATGACTGTTATGGCGGGTATGGGTGTGTTCATATGTTAATTTGCTGGTTTACTGTTCTCGTTTTCGGGTTTCCGAAAAAAAGCCGCCCTTC
>CAZKRG010000056.1:0-5835 GCA_964555255.1 uncultured Candidatus Saccharibacteria bacterium | reverse complement strand
TTGATCCGGTGCGGATCTGACTGGATTCTGATTTTTATCTACACTATACTCACAATAATGATTGGGACGGTGTATATCCTCCGCGGCTGCCCTTCGAATTGAAGGGGAAAGTTCGGAGAAGAATTTGAGAAATTCAGGATAACGAGGCTTCATGACAAAAATAGCGTTAAAATTCTTGGGGATCTGGTCCTCATCGAAATTGACCGCGATTGAAAAGTGGGTTGTTTCTGTTTCCGCCGCGTTCGTCACCCTTGAATTCATTTTGGGATATGGACTGGGATTTATGAAGAACACCCAATGCTTTAGATATTTCGGCTGCAACGCTGGATTTTTCGGTTATGACGCCCTTGTGCATTTCACGGGCTCTATCCTTGAAATCGCCATCGTCATGTGGATCATGGAAAAATATCCTCGGACCAATCTCCTCACGAACAACTTCTGGAAGAACCTCCTTCTCCTCGTTGCCATCGAAGCGCTCCTCGGCATTTCCTGGGAACTTCTGGAACTTTCCTTTGACCAATTGAGAATTTATGTCCTTCACATGAACCTTCTCTTTCCCACAAATCACCTCGCCCAAGCGAGCAACACAGACACGATGGGCGATCTTTCGTTCGGAATACTCGGAGCGCTTTATTCCTCCTCGTTCCTTCTCTGTTTGCACCACGATACAAAGAAATAACGGACTCCGCCATATTTCAAAAAGGATCGCGCCCGCATCCGCCTGCCGGCGGAGGGCGCGATCCTTCGACTGTAGCTTCTCTCTATTTTCTAAAAGAATCCGAAGAGTTGCTGGAAGAACTTGCCAATCGATCCAAAGAATCCTCCCGTTCTTCCCCCGTGCGCAGCCGCGGTACTCGTGGCATTTCCAGTTGCGGGCAGCACGCCCTGATCAATGATAATAGACGACGCCGTTACTAAATTACCATTTACCGTTCCTTGAATGAGGACGTTGTCGCCTATTGCCACGCCTGCAAGCGTGGAACTCGCGCGTCCTTTTACTACCGTCGCCGACGAAGCATCAACGGTGTAGGTAACATTGCTCTTGTTCGTGACGGTAAGGGTCGCGCTGTTTATTGCAGTAACACTTCCTCCTATTACCGGTTTACCGTTACCTTGTATTGGAGGTGCTTGAGCATTATCCGATTCTTTGTTCCGGGGTTTTTGAGGTGGCCCCCCGTCTCGGATCATTTTCGCAGTAATTGATGTGCCGCTTATCGCGCCCTGGATCACCACCGTGTCTCCCACAACAATAGCCGAAACAGCGGAACCTGTACCATTCTTCTTCAGCACGGTGGCATTTGAAGCATCAACGGTGTACGTCGTTTCCGCGCCCTCACCCCCTCTTCCCTTCGCTGAAACCGTAATGGTCGTACCACTCACCGCGGTTACGGTGCCTATCGCCGCTGGTTTTGCATTTGCAATTGAGGGCATTCCGTGCGTCCCACCACGGGATCCTCCGAAACCGGGACCTGCCGCTGCGGCAACACTCACCGCCGTCCCGATCACTACCACCACGACCGCAAGCGGAATCACTGCATACGAAATTGCATGGTTCATATTTTTACCTTTCACCACATTAATTGTTTCGACGTATGTGCGTGTTTACGAGATCTCATCCGTTACTACAGCAATCGCAATTTTTTCTTTCACCCGCAATTGAGTACTTCACTCTTTATGTATTTCATGAAAATTGGTGTAATTTGTGTGAGTCATACCTGGTATGGCGAAGATGCATGACAAGAAAGGTGCTATGATGAGATTGGGCGATGAGGTTCGCCATAATCTGGTAAATCCCCCTGCTGCGGAACAACGGGATAAACCGTCCGACGGAACTGATGACCTCTGCCACATTTCTGGGGCAGAGGATTTTTATTGATGCCCATGTTTAGTATAGTAATAAGTATTATCATCCCCTTCTCAGCGCTCGGGAATATGATGGCATTTCTCATTATTTTGGAAAGGTCGTTTTCTACAACTTACAACCTTCAACCTATACATCTATTATGTCCATCATCTCCCCCGAAGAAATGCCCAAATATATAAGCACGATTTCCTTTGAAATCGGACATGAGGCGTGGAACCTCCTCGGTCAATTCCAAACCGGCAATCTCGACCGCGGCCGCGTAATCGAGAACCTCACCCGAAAAATAGAAGAAGCAATGAATACAATCGAGGAATCCATCCGCGCGCATCCGAACGATCAAGCAATGGGAGGATATTTGGAGGAGTAACTCTTGCTACGCTGCGGCAGTCCGCCGCAGATAACAACATCCCGAAAAGGAAAGCGAGAAGTGTTTATAGCTTCAGCACTCCTGCAATCTGTCTAATCATCGCCACGACAATCGCGGCGGGGAGAATGCTGTAGGAAAGCACCCCATCGTCATCCTTCACGGTCCACGGCTTCTCGAGGGTCGTCACCTTCTCCGTCTTGGGATTCCATTTGTATTCATACGCGGGCGTAAGTTCATAATCGTCCGTGAATTTTCCCGCATTTTTCACTGGAATTGAATTGCGGAGAAAAATCTTCGGAATCCCCTGCAGTTTCAAAAGCTCGCGGAAAATTTTATCGTCAAGTTCAAGACGCTTCCGAATCGGCCCGATACCTAGCTCATCCCCCTCCTTCCGCACCATCCGCGCTCCATTGCACGAAGGATTGTCGCAAATAAGGTAAAACTCTTTTCTTTCTTTGTCATACCCCACTTCCTTCGTCGTAAGCAGTTTCAATCCTCGCGGCGTCTTACAAATCGGACACACCACGCGGGATTTCATCCGCTCGTCAATCACCCGCTCCGGCACATCGATGAAAATGAAAAAGTCGGGATCGTTGCGATAGCCGATAAGTTCCTTCAAAAAAAGAGAATGGGAAATCTGATCAATTGCCCGCGGGAACCCGTCGATAAAAAGCGCACGCTTCGGCCGCTTCGAAATCTCATATTTGATCAGCGCAAGAATCAATTCCGAGGGAATGAGCGTGGCCTGGCTCCTCCCTTCGATAAGCGCGATCGTCTCTTCCACCGAGTGAAATCCGCGATAATTTTTCCCAAGAAATTCGATGAGTTCGTTCCGATGTTCATCAGAAGAAAGCATCGCATGCACATCCCGCACCACATCGCCAATCGAGATATGTTGCACATGCTCCTCACCCACCGCCTCCATGAAAAGTTTCGAATACGTCCCCTTCCCGGAATTCTTTTTTCCGAGAAGATATCCCACAAACGTTTTTTTCGCAAGGAACTTCTTGAGTTTTTTAATTTCCGTTCCTGCTTTCGCCTGGAAATATTTCTTCCGGTCTTTCGGGTCGCTTAAATCAAACTTCATACGAAGCCCGTCTACCTTTGTTTTAAATAACGGAAAGTGAACGCCTTTCATTTCTTTTTCTTCTTAATTTCAATCCCCAATTCGTCGAGCTGTTTTTTCTCCGCTTCCGAGGGCGCATCCATCACGGACGTCTGTCCCGACGCGGACACCGGGAATGCAATCACCTCCCGAATATTTGGCTCGTTTGCGAGGAGCATGACCAAGCGATCCAACCCTGGCGCCATGCCCGCGTGCGGCGGCGCGCCATACTTATATGCTTTGATGATGTGCCCGAAGCGGGCCTCGGTCTGCTCCGGAGAAAGTCCCATGATCTGAAACACCTTGCGCTGCACCTTCGGGTCTGAAATACGCACGCCGCCCGAAGCGAGCTCATACCCGTTACACACCAAGTCATACTGCTGCGCGCGAAGTCCGCCTAAACTCGGATCAGTAAGGTCCTTTGCTGCCATAAGTTTCTCCACATGCTCGGGCCGCGGCGCGGAAAATGGATTGTGTGCAAATGTCCAGCGTTTAGCTTCTTCATCCTTTTCAAATAACGGGAAATTCACCACCCACGCGAACGCCATAATATTTGAGTCTTTCTTCTCCTCTTCGCTGCGCATATCAAACTTATCCGCGCAGAATTTTTCCATCACCTCCTCGTGCGTAAACACCGGAAACGGCTTTTTCCAAATTTTTTTACCACAGCTCTCGGCCACATAAATCATGAGTCCTTCCACCACATCAAGCACGTCATGCTCCTTCACAAAAGACATCTCTAAATCAATTTGCGTGTGCTCAAGCTGCCGATCGCCGCGAAGGTCCTCATCGCGCATCGCCCGTGCAAGCTGGAAGTAACGCTCAAATCCGGCGATCATAAGAAGCTGCTTGTATTGCTGGGGGGCCTGCGGGAGCGCATAAAATTTTCCAGGTTGGAGCCGCGAGGGCACCAGGAAGTCCCGTGCACCCTCGGGAGAAGTTTTAGTGAGCATTGGCGTCTCGATCTCGATAAATCCATTGCGATTCATATACTCCCGCACAAGCGTAGTCACTTTATGGCGAAGCATAATATTCCTTGCCATCCGTTCACGACGCAAATCGAGATATCGGAATTTCATGCGCACTTCTTCATCCACCGCATAGCCATCCGAATCCACCGGGAGCGGCAAGGCTTCGGCCACACTCAAAATCTCTAAACCCTTTGCGCTCACTTCGTGGCGCCCCGTAGGCATATCGGGATTCACCATCGCCGCGGGTCGCGCTTTCACCTCTCCCACAATTTTTACCACATATTCGAGCCGCAACTCACCGGCACTTTTGATTGAAGGTCCGAGTACCACTTGTGCAAGCCCACTCCGGTCGCGAAGATCAATAAACACCAATTTCCCATGATCCCGCCGCGCATGCACCCAACCGAAAAGAGTAACCTCTTGTCCCTCTTTATTTACAATATCTGTGGTATACGTTCGGTTTTCCATAATGTGATGAAATTTTCAAATAATGCCAATTGACTCAATGAAAAGAAAAATTGAGGATTGATTGAAAATTGTAGATTGTTAATTGAAAATTATGCGTTCCAATTTGTTATACTATACGATAATGCTTCCGCTTTCTCAAATGCTCGTGCGGTTTGGCATCGCCCTCGCGCTCGGCGCGCTCATGGGACTCGAACGCGAGTCCGCAGGAAAAGAAGCGGGCATCCGCACCGCGATGCTCGTCTCCGGAGGCGCCGCACTCTTTACTATAATTGGCATTTCACTTCCCTATCTCATCGTAAGCGCGGGCGAACCCGTGGCAAGCGGTGCGGCATTGAACGTCATTGCGAACATTGTTGTCGGCATTGGATTTTTAGGTGGCGGCATTATCATCAAGACTCAAGAACATGTGCATGGTCTTACCACTGCTGCTGTTGTTTGGATCGTAGCTGCAATAGGAATATTGGCGGGACTCGGATTGTCAGAATTTGCAACCGCTGCCGCGGTACTTTCCGCAGGATTTCTCTTCATATTCCGTAAATTAGGCATCTACGAATTTATCAAACCCGAAGGAGCTCCCTCTGCAGAAGAAAGAAGATAAATCGAAATCTCCGAGTTCGCGAGTTGGCGAACTCGGAGATTTCGAGGACAACTCATAAACCGGATTCTGTCTGATTCCGCTTTCAAGCGGAACGAGATGGTCATTTATCTGGGCTCTCGATTACTCTCGAGCTCAAGCGGCACTCTTCAAATATGTCGAAGCACGACCTTGCACCCAGTAAGGATTTAGCCGTTTCACCTCCACTTTTTCATCCCTATGGTGGAGTTAGACCTTCGAGCTTGGGATGGGGTCCTCCTCCAGCTTTCGCTGAAGGACGTCACTGCTCGCACCTCTATGCTTGCGCACGTCCGCCGTTAGCGGATACTTTTTTAACTGCCCTGCCGAAGCAGAACAAGTAAGTGTCCGGATTTTCCTCTCTTTAAAAAAAGTTTTTTAAAGAGTAACCATCTGAGTTGCCCAAGTTACTTATAAAGAAAAATTTATAAAATGTCAACAAAAAAA
>CAZKRG010000055.1:0-5908 GCA_964555255.1 uncultured Candidatus Saccharibacteria bacterium | reverse complement strand
TGAGCAGCGCATTGAACAACGTTGACTTGCCCACATTGGGAAGCCCGACAATGCCGACGGATAGAGCAGAATACGCCATTTGTTTTGTTTGAAAGAATGGTTTTGGTTTTTACCGCAGCCTCGATTGAATCAATATCCGGAGCCATCTCCATTGATATTCGTCCGGATACGCGCATTTCGCGACCAGCGACGAACACTTTATCTACCACACCTACAACTATCGCCCGTTTCTGTTCGAAATTCAAGTTTTCCAGGAATTGTCGTGTTCTGCTGACAAACTGATCTATCTGGCCGTCTGTAACCGGCATAAACGACTCTGTAGATTGATTTCGCCACTCCTGTACCGCGCCGATTTGTTTCTTCAAGGATACCCTTCTGCCATCTACCGCACCCATGTATTCCTTGAGTTTGTCTATACTAATTACTCCGGCGCCATATGCCCGCGCATAACGGTCAACCTCACCATTAAGTTTCTCAAGTTCGGTTTCCAAATGCTTTACACTTCCAACATCAACCTGTGTAGCATTTTGTTTTCTAAATTTCCATCGCCCCATCTCCTCCAGTAAAAGCTTCGGAGATTGTAATAATCGTTTGAGTTCCTGCCAAACAAGCTCATCCGCTATCCTTGCGTTAATCGGGCCCTCCACACACTTCCGTGGTAACGGGAACCGACGCACGCGATCCGTACAGCGATAATAAAGATTTCTGCCGTGGTTAGGACCCTCACCGGCCATCGTGGATCCGCAAGAATGCCGTATAAGCCCTGAAAGCAGATAATCGTTCTTTCTATTCCGGCAAGACATCTCGAAATTCCTTTTTAACTGTTCTTGAGCTTGCGCAAACAAGCCTCCATCTATGATCGCAGGGGCAGGAACCTTGATCCACTCTTCCTCTGGCCTTGCCCTACGGCTCGTTTTCTTTATTTTCTTGTACTTCTCGTGTTTCAAAGGCTTCTCTGGAACCACAGCATACGAAGCACCATAATGTGCCTCTCCTATATAAGTCCGATTACGCAAAAGATTCGTAAGCGTGCTAGTGCTCCAAACATCGCGTTTACTCTTCCTGGGTTTGATTCCCAACTCCTGCAGCCTTCGGATAACGGCCCGTATAGTCAACTTGTCGTATGCTATCCAACGAAAGATTTGCTCGACATTTTTCGCTTCTTCATCTTTGACTCGAATAAACCCATGGCGTTTTCCTTCTTTTGGTATATACGCATACCCATATGGGGCTTCACTGAGAAGCAAATGGCCCTCGTGCACCTTGCGCATTTTGCCGAGACGGAACCGCTCTGCTATTTTTACCCGCTCGTATTCTGCAAACAACCCCTTTACACCATGCAATATCTTCTCCTCCCCATTCTTCGGTGCTGGCGTCGTGACGAAAAGTATATCTACGCCAGTTTCACGTAATTCGTCCATCACTAATTCCTGATAAGAGTAACGCCGGGCAAGCCGATCAGGATCGTACATCAGCACCGCTTTCCATGTTTTACTCTTCGCATCCTGACGCAGCTGATCGAGTTGCGGACGCGCCAAAATATCACCACTCCAACCATCGTCGATATATTCCCGCACAATCGTGAATCCACTTCGCTCAGCAAATTCCCGCACTGCGGCTAATTGAGTCTTGATTGTTTTTTCCTCTTCCTGACGTGCAGTCGAAACACGCGCATACACCGCGATCATCTTTACTGGCTGATCAATAACGTTATCCATAGCTTTGTCAGTTACTATGTTTCTTCAAAAATTTAGCGAATTCATCTTGCGAGATACGCCAAAGAGCCGTCCTACCCTTTCCCAGCTTGTACCCGCGCAACATTCCCTTCCCTAGCCATCGTTCGACGGTCCGCGGGTGAACTTTGAGTTGCTTCGCGATGTCTTCTTTTGTCAGGAATTCCATATTTTGACTATATTCTAAGTTATACTGAATTGTCAACTCGAGAAAAAGCCTTTTCTTGCTTGGGATCTTCAGCCGTTATCCACTTTTCAAATACCGCATCGAAAATCATATCGAATACCCTGTCCAACTCGACTCTGGTCCGGGACTGTTCAGCGCGCACCCTTTCGGAAAATTCATACGAAACTTTTAATTTTTGCTTTCGACGAGTTTTCATACTGCATTTCTCAACATTTCGGACGTTATCCCAATAAACTCTTCTAGAGCCCTGTCGATATACGCTATACCATTAGGATATGGCATAGTCTTTACCAAGTCAGCAGCCATCTTAATCTTCCTCTCGATCCGCTCTGAATGATCTTTGCACCAGTTTTCCAACAAAATACCGCGAGTCTCTTTTGCTCCGATATCTGAAATGATTCTTGCAATGCCATAAGAAATAAGGGCTTTATTCATGCTATGCGCACTGCTCCCTACTTTCTTCCCCTCCCCCACTATGTGCAAAAAAAGTTTCAGAGCATCATCACGAATAAAAAATGCAAGACGATTCTCTGGACGTTCGATAAGCGCCCGCCAAGAGTCAAAGGTCACGCGCTTAAACAAGCCCGGCATAAACAGGTCGTGAAAATATACAGGTCCGTATTTCCTGCCAAGCGCCCTGCTCATTTCGTGCATCACCGTTTGGGTCTTTTTAACCCTATATTCGTATCTGAAAACCTCGTGATCCTGTAGCCCAAACGATTCAACGAATTCCCGTTCCAGACTTATATAATTCTTGTCCTTTCGTTTATTTTTCGGTCGCAGGCAATCGGAAATTTTATCGTAAAAAGCGCGCTCGACCGTACCAGAGAAAATACTAAGCACCCTGCCTCCGTTCTTATGTTCTTTAAGGGTTACATCCACCGCCTTGTTTATATCTACCCTTTCAAGATCTCCCAAGATGTCACGCATTTTGATCGTATTCGGTAAAAATACATTTTTGCAGAAGTGAACAGTGGCGACTAAGGCATTTGCGATATCCTTGGCGCCGACAATAACCCCGGCGCGCGACAGCCGCGAACTCAAAACCAAAAAAACCAAGCCCATATCCTTTTCGGCCACCTCCAACAAACTGTTGCCGTAGAGCAACTTCGGTACAGAAAACGTGATCTGCAAAATATACTTCAAATCCTGACGATCCTCCGTGAATGCTTCAAATACTTCAATTCCTGGGCAGTATTCATCGTCTCGAATGGGGCAAAAAATAAACCGTCGCAGATACGGCCGCATGGATCCTTTCTCTGTCATTGAGAGATCCGTATATCGCCGGACCGCGAATTCTGGCAGGAAAAGATACGCTCGCCTGATCTCGAACTTATCCGTGCCGTAAATTTTAATGATGACGGTATCCATACGATTTTGTTGTCGGCAAATTTCAAGGAATCCTGTAATACATTTCGTTTATTCCTTGAAAAGGAAAAACTGGCCTTGATGCCAGTTTATGTTTTCCATGCACGTTCTACTAAGAATTATCTGAGCTGCATATGAATTCTTATGAGCTCACATCTTTTCTTTTTTTCTTCTCTAAAGAGATCACTTTTGATATAGCCGCTTCATCTATTTCCCAAACTCTTTTGTTTTCTTTATGTAAACCGATCAGGAGCCGCATAATTTCGCGTCTTGGCAAATTGCGATGCTTGTAGATAAAATCATTTCGCTTCTGCACCTCTTTATTTTTCGTTCTGGATTTTCCTATCGCTTCGTCTTTATCCCGATACTGTTTTTGCAAAGATTCAATTTTGTTATACCAAACATGTTTGTTCTTTATAAAATCCAAAAGATCGCGCTGGCTGGCGTATGGACTTATTCGAATCGCTACCGGGAATAATGTATCCAGGATTTTCTCACCCTTATACGCAGTCGGATTGTCCCTGGGAACATCTGTGACACAAAACATCGACAGGTATCCAGAAAAATCATCATCAGTCCATGTCCTCCAGGTTTCCGGACTCAATAAACCGTAATAAACATATTGCTCTAATATAGGCACATAAACGAAAAAATTAAGGTGATGCTTATCGCAAAACTGAACAAGTTTATTTCCGACCTCAGGGGCATGCTCAAAATCATCAGGATACGCTCCTAAGATATTTTTATCCGGCAACGCAAAGCCTTCGGCTGGTATACCGTATTTTTTCTTCAGTTTCTTGATAAAGGTTTGTGCGGAATCTGTTCTGATAAGATCCAAAAAGTAATTCCACACCTTTTGCTCTCCCTTCAGGCGCGTCAGATTCGCAATGCCGCATTCAGGGCATATAACCGGATCCGATGCCTTCTTGACGCTTCTCGCATTCTTTTTATCGGCCTTATCCATAACTAAGCATCAACAAAAAGAACGTGTGGGGCTAAACCGTTTCCGCCAGAAAAACTTCCTCGCCGAGCATATCAGTGATCTTGATCGCGATCGTTGTTTTAACCTTGAGAACATCAATTTCGTATTGCCCAACCACATAATCGGATTTTTTCTCCGGCACGTCGGAAATCGCGACGCGGAACGTTTTGCCATCGTAATGCGGATCGATCAGCACGGAATCAATCATCGCGCGGAAATCAGGAACCTTCTTCTTGAATACCGATCCCTCCGTGTTGAGGCGCTCGATAATCGTGGGCGACACGAAATCTTGTATCGCCACGATCGCCTTGTCTCCCTTGCGTTTGATGCTCACCTTCGCGATATCCGGTTCATGCACCAAGAACTTGCCGTACTTCTTGTCGGTGCGCAGTTCGATTGTGCGCATTTTGTTGACCGGATGCTTTTTATTCCAATCCTCGATCCACTTATCAGCAGCCAATTCCTTGCCCAGGCAAACCAGTACGATATTGCGCTCCTCGTCCTTTCGCTTTCCAATCTCATCTTGCACGAGCTGCAAATCCAGCAATGTCAGCGGGTGGTTGAAATCGATGATTTTTACCAGTTCCTTGCCAAGTAGCCCATCGAAGAACGGATCGGTTTTGCGCCGCTCGATACCGATATGCTCAACCGCAAGCTCAATTGCCTCCGTGCGTAAAAGCTTGAGATCGTAATCATTCACTTGATAGGTTGCGAATGCCGGGTATTCAGCGTTGTCCTTCCCTTTAAGTTGTTCGGCAACGATTTTCTGCAATCGCTTAGCTGTTGTCTGGATTGCGCCTTTATTAATGTCGCACCCGATCCAGCGACGACCTAATTCTTGTGCCTTAACTGCTGTAGTACCGGAACCAATAAAACAGTCTAAAATTAAATCATTCTCGGTTGAAGATGCCTTTATAATCCTTTCAAGCAATCTCTCTGGCTTCTGTGTAGGATATGGAGTTCTCTCTTTTGTGTCTTTCGGATCAAGGTAACTTATATCCCAAACGTCGTCATATGATTGAGAACGAAATACGTATATAACATCATCTTTAGTTGGTTTTCTGCCATTCAATTTTATCCACTTGTCTATGTTCCTCTTAAATCGTACATCCGTCGGCATATTATTCCCCCTTATCTCATTCCCATTCACGATGTACTTCCCCCAATTCTTAAAATCGATCATCTCCTCTACTGGAATATCTTCATTGCGCATTAAAGTAAATTTTCCAGTTTCAGACTTTCTATAAAAGAGTAATGTATCGTGTTTACGCGGGAAATAATTTCTAACCTGCCCATGAAAACTCTTGTAATGCCAGATGATTTCATTTTGAAAACATTCTTCTCCAAAAATTTCATCCATCATTAATCGAATCTGACTATCACGCCTGTAATCCAAATGCACATAGATACTGCCAGTATCTGATAAAAGCTCTTTAAGCAACTGCAAACGCTCATACATCCATTGCAAATAAGCGTCATTCTTCCATATATCAAAATACATCGTCTGCTCCAATGGCGTATAATCCTCCCCCTCAAATTCTGGTCCTTTAATACCGCGCAGTTCCACTTTCCTTAGATAATCTGCGCCGGAATCGAACGGCGGATCAATGTAAATCAAATCAATCTTGCCGCGGAACC
>CAZKRG010000054.1:0-5951 GCA_964555255.1 uncultured Candidatus Saccharibacteria bacterium | reverse complement strand
CGAACGTTTTTCAGCGAAAATCCGTGAGGTTTGGGTAGTCGTTTACCCCTTCATTTGGGTAGTCACTAGCTCTTTTCGGAGTGACTACCCTCCAATCCCAAAATCGCCCCGTTATCAGTGGTTTTCAGGCAAAACTGCGATCCAAAACCAAATACCGACTTCACTCCGCTCCGGCCTGCTGGCCTCCGCTCCGTTCATTTGTCCTCGGCCTTCTCTCCCGTCCGTCTTTTGATGCGGCTCGTTGGTGGGGGTGAAATAGTGAAATATGGTAGCGGACGGGTCGAGAAGGCCTCGGACAGAGGGGGTCAGGGTGGGCTATAATTGAGGCGTATTCCTTCTTTATATGCCCAAAGTTTTGCGTAAAAGGTTAGTCCGCAGGGAAGTGGCCGACCCCCTCCAGTTACAGCCCCGCGATATGGAGCTTCTCCGTGAATTGGGAGAGTGCCGCTTCCTGAACACCGAGCAAATCTTTGCCCTCTATCCCGCAGGGAGGCGCAACTTCCTTCGGAGGCTTGCCGCCATGTACGACTTAGGGTATCTCGACCGCCCCAAAGTGCAGAGCCGCTCCAAGTTGCCTTCCTCACATATCGTCTACTCCCTCGGCAGGCAGGGCGTAGAGATGGTCTTCGGGGACGCGGGGCAGTACCAAGCGGTGTTGCGCCGCCTAAGAGAAATCGAACGTTCTTTGCCGCTCATCGCCCACGCCTTGATGATTTCGCAGTTCAAGGTGTGCCTTACGCTTGCCGTGCGGAAACGGGACGACGTGAAACTGGGTCAGTGGTTACAGGGCTACGATTTGAAATATTCGCTCAAGGGTCGCTATGGCGAAAATCCCGAACTCGTGCCGGATGCGTTTTTCGTCCTCAAATACCATGGGTACGAATATCCGGTGTTCCTCGAAGTAGATCGGGGCACGATGACCGAGGAGCGGTTCGTGAATAAGCTCAAGCTCTATTGGCGGTGGCGGTGGGAAGGACGGGTGAAGGATACCTTGGGCTTCGAGAGCTTTCGGGTGCTCACCGTGATCCCGAACGAGCGGCGGAGCGAAAACCTACGCATCGCTTCCAAGGAGGCCAATACGGATAAGAAGGGAAGCAACATGTTCCTGTTTACGCCGGACAAGAATTATTCCATCGGGAAGCCGGAGGCGATCTTCGAGCCGATCTGGAAGTCGCCGAAGGACGATCTGCCGAAGACGATATTATAGATACTTAAAACATAGCTTGTAATGGATTATAATTTAAAGCAATAGAACCACTGCATATATGCGTTTAAAAGGAAAGGATATTTTGCTGTTACTTCTCTACGCCAAAGGTAAAACTGGTAGGGTTTGTGAGTCCGTCGTGGGAACGACCCGCCTTACTAAGGCTATCTTCCTATTTGAAGAGGAAATTAAAAAATATTTTAACGATCATGAATTTGATGACCTCCCAGAATTTATTGCATGGAACTACGGCCCATGGTCTAAGGCGTTGATTGACTACACGGAATTTTTTGAAGGGATTAGTTTCATTAATATAGAAGATCAGAAAGTTGGTGAAGACGTTTCTGTTGCCGAGGTGAAGGAGCCTGAACTTTGGGTTGAGGAAATGTCTGGAGATGCAGCGGATGCCGCTGCAGAACGCGACATCAGAAGCGGGATGCTTGATCAGAAAAAATACACCCTGACTCAGACGGGGAAGAGCTATGTCGAGAGTAAGCTCTGGCCGAACCTTGATGCTAAGCAGGTTGAGGTATTGGAAAAATTTAAATATCGGATAAATTCGGCATCTTTATTTTCACTACTACGATACGTCTACGGCAACTACAATAAGGGCGAACATAACTGGACAAAAAATTCAGTTATCAAGAATAAATTCCTATGATCCCTCCGGTAGCGACATCAACATTACCATCCAGCTCAGCGCAAGTGTTTGCTGTTGTTTGGCCTTCTCTTCTTCCGTTGATTATATCTGCCATCGGAAGCGTCTTGACGAAGGAGAAGGATTTTATGGATCAAGTGGATAATCTTCTAAAGAAGGTTCTAGAAAAACGAGTCGTTTCTCTCAAGGTTCTGATTGAAGAGTCCATCACCTATACTCCGACGACTCTCAGTGAAGAGCATGATCTCAAGGGTAAGCGATTTTTTTCAGAAATGGATAAATATGCATCCATGAAGATAAAAGCCACGTTGTATAGGAAAATTTATCGAGGAATTTTATCTTTTCTCCACTACGGTGTTGTGGTTTCGTTGCTGCTCGCGGTAGCACTTTTCGCCAATTATCTTATCGCGCCAATAACCATCGCGTCGTGGATATTCTTCGCTGCTTTTCTTATCGCTTTTATTTTGGCGCGTGTATTGCAGAGTCAAATTAGTAAAATGTGCGAATCGGAGGATTTAACCCACTTTGAATAAAATGTCGGAACAAAAAATCCAGAAATCTATTTTTAAGGTTTTAAAGGGGAAATACCCAGCTGTGGAGCAGGAGATTTCTGTTTTAAACCGGTGCGTGGATATTGTTTTTATAAATGACGAACAAGAGCTTATCTCTATGGAGGTTAAGCTCAAAGACTGGAGGAAGGCCTTGAAGCAGGCGTCCGATCATCAGCTCTATACCGACAGGTCTTACATATGTATGCCTAAAAATGCGAGTGGTAAAATTAATGAAAGCTTCCAAGAATCGCTTGAGCAGACTGGCATCGGTCTAATTCTTATTTCTTTCCAAGGTCATGAGCCTCTTCTGGATGAGGTGGTTAAGGCGAAGAAGAACGAGTTCTCGTGGGAGTCAGCTCGCAATAAAGTAATGCAAAATCTGTCATATGCTTGAGAACTTATATCATCTTCTTAGATACGGAACTCATTCAGAAAAAGATTTCTTTTTCGATAGTTTCGGTGATGGATTCTATGATGGCGTTCTCTTAAACGCTAATATGCTTGCCTATTCTCCAGAAGCCATGGCTAGCTTTGTTTTGAGGTTGAACAAACCATTTATCATAGACCCACAAACACATGCCTTTCAGCACGACATAAGGTTCCTAAAAAATAAGGACGACAAAATAAAAGGGTCTATTCAGGAACTGGCCGATATTTTTGGAGAGCCTATAGTAACCGCGCTTGCATCCTCGGAACGTTTGAAGGCTGCTGATTTTTCAAGTGCGGCTACCCAAAAAAGCTTCAGTGAGAGAATCATTGGATTTCAATTATCAACCCTCAAGGATAAGGTTACCTCCGGCTCAGACGCAGAGTATGTCAACTATGCTTTAGCCGATAGCTCAAGTGGTTTAAGTATCGCTAACGTTGAACCCGCAGCGGTCGTTGCTCCATATCTTTATATAACTGATTTGAATATAGCGAACCTTAATGTTGAATTGCTCGCCGCAAGCGCAAGCGTTTTAAGCGAGAAACAAATTCATAAGCCTTTGTTAGCGCAACTCGTGATCTCAAAGGATATGCTTCTCAATGAATCTTCAAGAAATGCAGTAGCAACAGCTTACAATGGAGCGACGTGCGACGGTATTCTCTTGTGGGTAGATGCGCTAGACGAGAGCGAAGACAGTAAGGAGGTTTTAGTAGCTCTCAAAAAATTTATCGAATCCCTGTCCGAAAACCACAGAAAGATTATTAATCTATACGGTGGCTATTTCTCTATACTTTTAACCAAGACTAATAGTGATTTTGTAGGAGTGTGCCATGGTATGGAATACGGGGAGTCGCGGCATGTTGTCCCCGTCGGTGGAGGATTGCCTCGTGCAAAATATTATTTTTATCCATTACATAAAAGGCTAGCCGCAGAAGACCTTATCAGAATAGTGAAAAACAGGAAATGGACGAGCGGCTCTAAGAATAAAGAGTTTGCAGAAGAAGTCTGCGATTGTGAGCAGTGCGCAAATCTTGACCAGTTTACAGAAACTAAAACCTATAAGACCGAGAAGCGAACTGGCGAAATGTCCACGACGGCAGCTAAGTTGCATAGTCTTAAGCATTACCTTTTAAACAAGAAAAAAGAATATGCGACAGTAAAGTCTAAGCCGATCAGTGATCTGATAGCGGAATTATCAAAAAATCACGACACGTATCTAAGTACCGCAGGAAATGATAACGTTGCTCATCTTCTTCGTTGGAAAGAAGTCATCGAGCCGACTGATGAATAATTTTCGAAAAACGGCTCGCTCATAGCGAGTCGTTTTTCATGGAAGCAACGCTCTCGGCCATGCGGCCGTGAGCTATTTGATTTATTTTTTTCACCCCCACCAACGAGCCGCATCAAAAGACGGACGGGAGAGAAGGCCGAGGACAAATGAACGGAGCGGAGGCCAGCAGGCCGGAGCGGAGTGAAGTCGGTATTTGATTTCAGATCGCAACGATGCCTGAAAACCACTGATAACGGGGCGATTTTGGCATGGGAGGGTAGTCACTCCGAAAAGAGCTAGTGACTACCCGAATGAAGGGGTAAACGACCCCTCCAACCTCACGGATTTTCGGTAAAAAACGTTCGACTGGGAGCGTGGAGATGAGCAGCTATAAAACTTACCTCACTTTCAGAAAAATTTGACCGCGCTTCGCGGAGCGAAGCGTATGGTTTTATGGGGGTAAATTCGATACGGCGGTTTTTAAGAAAGAGGTTCGAGGTTTTTGTTATAACACTTGCCCCACACCACCCGTGCGCGTGTTATAGGCGATTCATTTCTTCGCCGCTTGGAGATCGGCGAAGCTCCCTTTTTATCTATTTCCCTTTGCTCGGTTGTGAGTTTTGCAAAGCATCTGGCAATTCTTATCCGAAGTCGAACCACCCTTGCTCCACGCTGTTACATGATCAGCGTCCATCTCGTCCAATTTCCAAATTTTACTCTTGTTAGCGTTATGGCCAATAGCGCAAAGCGGGCAATTCGATTCGCCCTTCTTTTTTGCGGCTATAGTCTGTGTTGCATAGACTGCTTTCTTCGTTGCGTCATCAAAAACGCGGACGTTCAGTAATTTGGTATCCATTGATCCGCCGAGAACATATTCAAAAATACCTTTGCGATCTTTTACATAAGGATCGCCGTAAAGTTTTTGCACCTCTTTCGACACTTTGGCGGGATTATAAGATTTCTTGTGATATTGCTCGTACAGCCGCCCCCATTCCAATCCGCGCATTTCACTCTCGACATCTGTAAAGACGCTCGAAATCCAATCAATGACGCTGTTAAAATATTTTTTTAACTCGTTAATATTTTTTTCATGGCGATGACTATTCATATAACCGCCGATGTTCCCTCTGCTTACCCAATCCAGCGCACGTTCCAAAAACTCCTGTCTGTTAGCGCTACCAGATACATATGCGCTCCATTTTTGGATGTTGGCATTTTGGCTATTGCTAAATTCTTCTTTAGCGAGCGTTACAAAAGGCCCATAATTTACAGCGTTGAGCAGTTCTTGATTATTAAGCGGGACACCCACGATATTGATTGTCTGGAACCATTCTATGATCTCGCTTTCTTTGCCTTCGCACTCGTAAATAAGCAGGGTAGTTTTTAAAATTTTAGCCTGTTTGTCTTTTGCCATACCGCTAAAATATTGCTCCATCCCGTGCTCGTCTTTTATGGCAAACTTATCAGTTACAAATCGTCCAAGGCTAGTGATGCGTTGTTGTCCGTCTAAAATTTCAAGATTACCTTCTTTTGGCTTATTAAAATAAATCAGGCCTATAGGATAATCCTTCAAAATTGATTCAATGACAGCTATCTCTTTTTTGCCGCCATCGGAGGCATAGATATAATTGCGCTGATATTCAGGCTGAATGGTGAGTTTGCCGGACAAGCCAAACAAACCTTTGCCCTCAAGTTCGTTATAGACAAATCCGTCACAAATTTCTTTGACAGTTATGTTACTTTTTAAAGTCGTTTTCATATTATTTCCTATGTCTCACCAATAACCGTGGGAATGTTTGTCGATACAATTCTTCCTTCACCATGTAATAGGTTTTAGATTT
>CAZKRG010000053.1:0-5965 GCA_964555255.1 uncultured Candidatus Saccharibacteria bacterium | reverse complement strand
TCCGTGGAGAATGTTGTACGTTGTGAGCGTGAGTTTCATCTACTTTGGTCCAAATTATAGTTTGCCGCGAGGCAGAAATCCTCCTTCAGCAAAATATCAGAACTTTCATTACACTATTCGGATAACACATTATAATAACACCATGCGGCACGCGATCTGGCTTTTATTGCCTATATTAGTTTTATTTCTTACTGGCATTGCACATGCGCAACTTATTCAAAATCCGTTCGCGCAGTATTTGGCATCTGTTTCCCATTCTCCCGAAGATCAACTGCTTTCCTTCACGGTGACGTTCGACGATGAGCGAACGTTTCTTTTTCTAAGTCTCACGAGTCAAACCAATGCTTATGCCGGAAATATTTGGCTCGTATATGAAAAGAAGACTGCTGGATACGAGCAGTTACGCGATCCCCAATCCCTCCGCGCGGATGCGCTGGCGTTCGCCCCTGTACGGGGACTCCAGGGAAAAGCGCTCGTCACCTACTTCCCTGCCAATGCCGAAGAAGGAGCTCTTGTCGCTTTTCAGCCGGATGGCAATACTCTCGTGGAGCATGATCTTGAAATTGAACCACAAGGAAAAGATGAGACGCTTTATAACAGCTACTTTGCAAACGAGGCGGCGAAGGTTACGGTAACTATTCGGCCATTGGACAATCCACCGCGCCCACTCGTTGATAACGGAGTTACTTCGTCTCCATCCCAAACAAAGGTTCTGAATGATACGCGGGCACTGTCGGGCGAGACCGCATCAAGCACCAACAAGAATCCTGCTCCTCTTTCTAGCACGGACTCGATTCCTCTTACGTTTCTAGAAAGCGCTCTTGCGGTACTCGCGGCAGGAATTCTTTTTTTCCTTTTACGAACAAGACGCAAGTGATTACTAAAACTGTCTTTTTCATCACCCGAACATCACGCCGGCATGCTACAATAGTTTGTATGAAACTTACCCTTGTACGCTGGAAAATCGAGGCGCCGGACGTGGAATCGTTTATCTTCGAACCTGCCGGACTCGTGCACTGGAAAGCGGGGCAGTTTTTTCACTACGTGCTCCACCATGAGCCCACAGATCAGCGCGGATCGGATCGGTGGTTCACGATTGCGGCCGCACCCACGGAGAAAGTGGCCATCATCACTACTCGCTTTTCGGATAAAGGAAGTAGTTTCAAAAAAGCGCTCGCGAGCTTAAAGATTGGCAATGCCATAGAAGTATCGGACCTCGATGGCGATTTTATTATCGAGGATCTTTCCAAAGAATATGTCCTCGTCGCCGGCGGCATCGGCATCACTCCCTTTCGCGCAATCTTGAAGGATTTTGACGAAAGGAAACAGCGGATCACCGCGACGCTGCTCTACGCGAACCGAGATCACAACGTCACCTATAAAGAAGAATTGGAAACATTCGCCAAAAATAACCCCGCGCTCAAAATTCACTACATCACCGCGCCGGAGCGCATTGATGTCCCCGAAATCAAGAAACTTGTTCCGGATATGCAAAAACCCTTGTTCT
Organism: uncultured Candidatus Saccharibacteria bacterium; assembly: GCA_964555255.1. Lineage (GTDB taxonomy): Bacteria > Patescibacteriota > Minisyncoccia > UBA6257 > 2-01-FULL-56-20 > VGJV01. The sequence goes on along the minus strand of CAZKRG010000053.1, from coordinate 4,458 downwards.
ATATTTCCGGTCCGGAACCGATGGTGGAAAGTTTAGGGAAAGCGCTCAAGGAAGCCGGCGTGCCGGCGGAGCACCTGAAGCAAGATTGGTTCCCGGGGTATCCTGCGGAATAGGATGTCGACAACGTAATCCTCTCAGAGCTAGTGTGGGCACAGCTGCGTACGCCATTTAAACTTCCGGAGTGCGCGAACTTAATAACAATATGAAAATTCCTTATACGTACCTCTTCGCCGTGCCCGCCCGACCCGGCCATACCTTGACCAGGCCTTCAGACCCGGAGAAGCTGGAATTGTACATTGCAAGCACGGCAGGAGGGACACCCTACGCCCGGAGGGTTACGAAACGTGGGAGAGAAAAGCTATGGCGGGAGTAGGGTAACGTCAAATCCCACTCATATAAATGTAAAAATCAACAAGCACACCGAAAGGTGCCGCTTTTTGTTTTGGCTCGAGATTTCTTTCTATTTCACCAATCCCCTTTCGATGAGCTTTGGAATAATTTCCTTCATAATCGGACTCACTTCCACGTCTTTGAGGTTTTGAGAATTAATCCAGACGATTTCTTCGATTGCATGGTCCGGATGGATTTCTCTAATCCATCGCTCCACCACGAACGCCACCACGCGCACATTGCTTCCGGGATTATGGACTGCTTGCGATTCATACGTGTCAAGTTCCTCTCGAAATCCGCGGGCGTAGTCATCACGTTGAATTCTTCTTGCAACTCCCGCATCAGCACTTCCTTGTGCGTCTCCCCTTCTTCCAATTTCCCTCTGGGGAGAATGTAGGTACTTCTCTCGCCGTGCCGTTCCAAGAGGAATTTCTTACCGCGAATAATAATCGCGCCGAGAGCTTTTTGGATAATGTCGCGGTCCATGTCTCTGGTTTCAATATCATACCTCAATATTTGAATGTCTCCACCTATGCTCTATAATTCCAGTGTCGCACCTATTAAATTAAATAAATTATTATGCCTCAATCGTCGAATAAAATCATGTGGGGTATCGTCGTAACAGTGATCGTGGTCGTTGGGATTATATGGTGGTTAAGCAGCGGAACTGTCCCCGCGACTGCGCCCACAACATCATCCAATACCGCGCCACAGTCCGCGGTGCCAAGCAAGAACACTGCTACTGACACCACCATCATCGCTCCGCAGGACAACTCCGATGTCTCGCTCAACCAAGATTTGAGCTCAATCGAAAGCCAAATGAACGGACTCACGAGCGACTCCCAAAGTATTGACCAGGGTCTAAACGATCAGCCCATATCTCAAGGCCAATAAAGTAAAACACCCACAACCATGATTCACAAAAAATTCTATGCATCGTTCCTACCGCTCGTTTTCGGAGTAGTATTCGCCGCCGGCAGTGTCGCTCCCGTGGCTTTGGCTCAAACCGCGAAGTCCACACCCACCGCTCCTACTCCGAAACAAGCCGCACGAATGGATAATTTAGTGAAACGCGCAGATCAAGAAATCACTCGGCGGATTACCAACTTGAGTTCCCTTATCACGCGCGTCCAATCCACGAAGAAACTGCCCATCTCCGAGCAAGGAACTCTTGCCACCGCAATTCAAGGCCAGATTTCTGACCTCAACAATCTCAAAACAAAAATTGATGCAGATACTGATCTCACAACCCTTCTTGCAGATGTTCAATCGATAAAAAAATCATACCGCATCTACGCCCTTGTCATTCCCCAAACTACCGTGATAGCCGCGGCGGATCGCGTGATGACACTCGTGGACACGATGAACACGCTCGGCGGGAAAATCCAAGCTCGCTTGAACGCCACGCAATCAGCAGGCAAGAATGTGACCTCGCTCCAAGCCACGTTCAGTGATTTCGCCGCAAAAGTTTCCGACGCGAATACGCAGGCGCAAGCCGCGGTTACTGCAGTGTTCGAACTTACCGCCGACAACGGCAATAAAACCAAAATGCAATCCAATGCGTCAGCATTGAAAGATGCCCGCGCGAAAATCAGGACTGCACAGCAAGACCTTGTGACCGCACGAAAAGATATTCAGACGATCGTAGATGGCTTGAGGACTCTTGGCGATAACAGCACCTCTACCCCATCGACTTCTGTTCCCACAGTGTCCCAATAACGTACTTCTGCCCGCGGTGCGGAAAAAAATTGAGAAGAGTGCCACCCGGAACAGGCGTGGCGTAGCAAATTGGAATTTATCTGGTATAAGCGCGTTTCTCCCTCCGGTTTCTCCCTCCGTTGGGCCTTTGGTACGTGTGAATCTATCTCCGGAATCCCGATAGAAAATCGAAAATAATCGGCTGGGTAGCGCTCGCACTCACCGTGACCTCGTTCGTAGTGAATATTTGGGCTTTCGAGTTCGTCATAAACTGGGTCAATCAGTCCATTAATCAAGCACCTACTTTTTAGCTGGAGGATATCTCCCTCAGTATAGTTTCGAGTTGTGGGAGATGCACAGAAGATAAACTCTGCATCGTTTTTTCGTCGGGAATGTGCATACCCATATTCTTTTGAAGCGTGTAGAGAGTTACATGCGCGGGTTGGATTGGGATCGCAATTCCGAGTGATTTATTCATTGTTTCAAAAAATACTTCGAGATTTGCGAAGCGGCACCGCACAAGGATTGTTGCTCTACCACGCTCGTCTTGTGCGTAGCGGAACTCATTTATAAAACCCAAAAGAACAATCGGGGCGTCTTGAACAAAATTGTTGAAGAGTTCCACCAATTTTAGTTCTGTCTCTTCCGGAGCTGCTCCATTTTTCTTTTGCACTTCTTTAAAAATATCCTCTCCACAGCAGATCGTTGCGTGAAATTCATCTTTCTTCAATAACATTTGACTCCTCCACTCTACTGTTGTAGGAAAACCCTTAAATGCAACTGGATCCACTCGCACGCCGATATATGTCTTTTTGTACCGATATTGAGGATCGATTTGCATGTAGAGATAAAGTTCAAACTTATTTTACGGAAGGATCATCAAACACTGCTTCGATGTTGTAACCGTCGGGGTCAAGTACAAACGCGGCATAGTATCCGGGATAATATTCTTTGCAATATTCTGGAGCGCCGTTATCTTTGCCTCCAGCTTCGAACGCAGCTCGATAAAAATTGTCCACCATCGCTTTACTGGTAGCCGTGAATCCCAGACATGAAAGCGAAGGCGATTCCTTTTTGTTTCCTAACTTGATCCAAAAATCCCGCTTACCCTCTGCGTCTTCGATGCCAAATCCAGCTGAATACCGCTTCTCTACTAAAAGTTTATAGCCCAGTGGTTCCAACGCTCTTGAGTAAAATTCCTTGCTGACTTTAAGGTCACTCACAAACAAAGTTAGATGATTAAGCATTTTTAAATGAGCCCCTTCCTCCTTCTCGCTTCAAATTCCCTACGTTGTTGTCGATTACCTCCTTCTATCACGCTGTTTTCGCTGGCCTGCGGCACGAAATCTATTTCTTTTGCCGAAGGCACGCAAAAAGTGCCGAGTTCAAATTTCTTTTTGGCATCTGTATACGCTTCCATTTCAGAATCGTACACTCCTTGCACTGCTTGGTCTTTAATAACTAAAACTGCCCTCATACTTTTGGACGAGTTCTTGCTGGTGCTGTTTGAAATATTCAAGTTTTCAAGTTCTTTTTCTTTCTGCAGTTTGCTGTCTATCATAGATTTTTATAGTAGCACGCTGTAGATGAAATTTCAATTATAGAAACATCAGTTCTTTTGTAGGGTTTTGAGTGGCTGAGGGATTACCCTCTAGGCCGATGCATGTGTCCTCATATCTGTAGGGTTCTGGAATTGTAAGTGTCATTGTATTAAGTCTAGCTCATCTCCGTATTTTTTATTTTCTCAATCAACGGGCCCTGCGCACACCGGAATAAAAATCCCTCGCCGATATTGATGTCATGCGTCGTGTGATGCGGCCGTTCCACTTTTATAACTTTTTCAGAAACCTCTAATTCTTTTACCATTTGCTCGTACGTCTACCCTACCGGATAGGCCTCTATGTGGTCGAAACCGTCCCGCTGTGAATTGTCCGGCTTCTGATCGGAAAGTTCCAAGAAGTTGATTGTTCCTAAAGAAGTTTCGATCCCCTTCGTAAAGCGAATAATTGCGATCCGCCGTTTCGAAATGATGGACTTGATAAATATAATTACTCTCGCTCTCAAATAACGCTCGCACGTTCTCAAAAGATTCTTTCAATCCGCATTTGCAGCAAATATGATCGGCACGAGCTCCCCCTCTAAAGAATGTTTCGCCGCAAATGTATTAAAAAGCTCCACAAATTTTTCCGATTTTTGATAGAATTCTACGATGGTTTGCATGGTTGGAATTATACCTCGCGCGACATCATCCAAGAATTTGATACTCTTCAACGCTTGCGATACACTCTAAAGCGCAATTGCCGGATCTGCTAATGGTAGGCATCCGCGCTCTGAACGCGGCAATCTTGGTTCGAATCCAAGTCCGGCAGC
>CAZKRG010000052.1:0-6038 GCA_964555255.1 uncultured Candidatus Saccharibacteria bacterium | reverse complement strand
GCTTAACTGAAATAATTAAAGCACAATGTGTTGGCTCTTACAAGTTATTAAAATCGGAAATTATATACAACACTACCCTTAACGTAAGATTATCCCCAATTTTGCGTCATTGACAGTAGAACTTCAAAAAGGTATTATAACAATAAGAAATCAAAGTCGTGGGCGAGACGGGATTCGAACCCGCATATCCGTGCTGGATAACTGTTTACAGGACAATCGCGTCTTCCGTTCCGCCACTCGCCCATAACTTTGAGTTCCTATTCTAAAGAGCCTCTTGTACTGCTATCATTGCACCCTCGAGCGTTTAGTGGTTTCGACCTCCGAACCTACTCGGGATGATAGCAGTGCACGGGGCTCTTTATGTTTTCAATGAACCTTACTGTTTCGATCCAGAATTTTCAGTTTCTTTTTCAATATAGGTATCCGAAAAATTTTTCACTTCTTTGAGAACATCTCGTAAACCTTTACCTACTTTTTCATCAAACAAAGCCTTCTGGTGTATATCTTCGGGGATACTAAGAAATACTTTTCCAACAGGAATAGCAAATGTATCACTAGGGATAGCTTGACTCGTCAGTTCTGATTTCTTGTGATTCATTTTTAGGACACTTTTTGTTTGCCCTTCTTTACCTTTATTGATATGTTTTTTTGCTGTAATCGAGCCTTTTTCCTTTAGACCAGCATACTCACATAATTTGAGAAATGCGGGTACAGCTTGTCGCGCGATACGAGAACTAATTCCGTACTGATTTCTCATTTCATTGAAAAGTTCATCGCTAGGAAGTTCGTGTGGAGCATTGGTAACAGAAAAAAGTTTTTCATACGCATCACGCACTACTTCTTCGAATGCTTTTTTCTGTGCATCTCCTCTCTGTCCGATTTTTCCCATAAGTGAAGTTGGTGTCCCACTATCGTCAATAAGTTTCAAAAATTTGAGTGCGCTTATGGCAAGCAGGGCGTCAGCCATACTGTATCCGCGATTCGTGAATAACGATGCAGCAAATTCTCCGTAGTTCCTATTGGAAACTAGATCTATTACTTCTTCGAGTTTCACTATACTAAGATAGACAGGAGTTCCCTGTGCCCCTGATTGTTTTTGTATTTTAGTGGTCATAATAAAGAATGATATCACGGAAAAATGGAGAAGTCAATATATCCATTTCGAAAATATAATATATGAGAGGAATAACTGTGGATATCGTATTTTCTAAAAGTTCAGGATTATTTTAGAGGGAAATGATCACGACCGGTTATCCACAGATTATAATTCATGTAACTTGACAACCCTTAAAAAGAACGTACAATGCTTGATATAAAGGCATGGAAACAAATTTTAAAAATCTCACCGAGTTCATCACTTTCTTCAGCGATGAAGGTGTGTGTCGAAAGCATTTTGAACAAATCCGTTTCAGGGGCGGCGACTTTTGCCCTCACTGCGGACATGAAAAGATATTCCGATTCGTTGACGGGAAGCGTTACCGTTGCGAAAAATGTCGTAAGGACTTCACTATAAAAACTGGAACTCTTTTCGGAGAAAGTAAGCTCCCCCTTCGTACATGGTTTATAGCAATTTACCTTCTTACAACACGAAAGAAAGGTATCTCGTCAATTGAACTTGCTGAACAGTGTGGGGTCAGCCAGAAGACGGCATGGTTTATGGATCATCGTATCCGAGAAGCGATGGAACAAAACAATGGAAAACTTTTTAAAGACGTTGAAGTAGACGAAACCTACACAGGAGGCAAACATCATCGCCAAGATGGATTCAGCAAGAAAACGCCTGTCATGGGTATGCTAGAGCGTGGTGGTAAAACAAAAGCATTCAAGATTGAAGCTCGGTATACACACATTATTCTGAATAAGATTCACGAAAACATTGACCCTAGCGCCTATATTATGTCAGACGAAGCAAGTGTGTATAAGAAACTTCCGAGATTCGGGTATCGCCATGGGTTTGTAAAGCATGGAAAGCGCCATTGGGTATACGGTAGGGTAAATACCAATTCCATTGAGAGTTTCTGGGCTTTGTTCAAGCGTGGTTACCACGGAACGTATCATTCCCTAAGCAGAAAACATCTCCAGCGATATATCGACGAGTTCGTATTCCGTTTCAATACAAGAAAATCGAATATGGCGGAGAAGTTCACCGAGGTAGTGAAACAAGTATCAGAACGTGGTAAGCTATCATATAAAGCGCTTACTGCATGAAAAAGAAAGGCAGACCATCAAAACAACACGCACCTGTGAATGCGACCTTTGACGAGGTTCTTGTTGCTATTGCGCGTTCCAAGTACAAGGACAAAAAAACAATCGAGAAAAAACGGAAAGAGAGGAGTTAAGTAGGGTTAGGGTAACTTTGTATATAGTTCCCTTAAAATCTTCTGGCCCCATCGTTGGACATGTTCAGAACAGCGGATTGGAAACGGGCTGGAGAAGATCTCGTGATATTCAGCCTTTTGCCAAAGCTTTCAGCTTGCCTTACTGAATCAGTTGCATAATAACGATTACAAGGAAAACGTACTATACTTACTCTATGGAATATATTCCTCAAATTATCATTGAGAAAAACCTCGAGGAAGAAAATAGGCTCTTCTCTTCGTTTTTGCACCATCCATATTATCAGCGCAAACAGGACGATATCCTGCGTATGTTCCCTGCCCTGAAAGAAAAAATCGATAACGCAACCGATGAAAAACAAGCTATCGCCGAGTTCGTGGCTGGTTTTTATACAGAACATGAACAGCAGATAAACTCAATCATAGAAAACGCGAAAAAACTCTTTGAACAGAAATCGAAGATGGCGCTTGCGGCATTGGCTAAGCTCATGGACTATGCCTGGTCTGAAGAAATAACCTATCGCGCCATTCCGACAATCCTTCCCTTTTCGCCATTCAATGGAAATACCTTTTTCTTTTCAATACTGGGCGATCTTCTTGGCAAAACGCAAAAAGACAAAAACGTCTTGAGTATTGCCATCCATGAAATTTCCCATTTCGTCTTTTTCGATCAAATCAAGCAATTAGTGAAGAGTAAAGAAATCCAGAATCCGCCAAAGGAAACATTGGATTTCATCAAAGAAGCAACGACCGCGTTTCTTCTTAACGAAAATCCTTTAAGAACCATCCTAAACATCCAGGGATATGCTGGAAATCCGGAACTGAAAGAATTGTATGTAGAAAAAAACGGAACCAAGCTTCTCCTGACAGAATACTTGCGCGACTATTATCACGCAGCGCAGAACAACGCGAATGAATCCTTTTTAACCTACACGAAGGATATCTTTATCCTCTTTGCGCCTCGCAACGCTGAATTTGCAGAAAAACGGGCGTTATGGAACAAACGCGGATCATCTCATGCGACGGAATCAGATAAGACAGAATACGCAAAACCGATACAGCTCTAACAAGAAACGGCGCAGGGATGACCCCGCCGCCGCTCGCTAACGCTCGTGAGCCAGCAAAAAATTTTCTCTGCATTTCTGATTTTGCGCGCGCCGATTTGCCCGCCGAGGGGCGAAGCCCCGAGGCGATATCTCTCCAACTTCCTATTTTGCTCCCGAATTAAAACCCTCGCAAACTTTTGAGATTATTTTACCAAATCTGATACACAAATCCAAAAAGCGAAATCTGACTTGATCACCTCGCTCTGCTAGACGGGACGTTTGGGCGTGGCGAAATTCTCCCCCACACCCCCTCCTTCCGCCACGCCCTCGCTTGAATGCATTTTGGCGAAAAATTTTAGCCCCCGTTATTTCTTATTTCCAAATCTGTGTCTAAATGCCCTTCTGAAACCAGCGTCTTCTGCTTCCTTCACATTAAAGGCATAAAATTCTCCTTCACGATTGCCGACGACAGTACGGTCATATTGTTGGTCCATTGGCAAATGATAAATCTTTGTCCGCTTTCCAAATTCGTCCAAATTTAAATTACATTTTATTCTGGGGAACTCGCCAAGTGGATGACTTTCTATTACTTCAATATTTAATGCGGCCGCCATTTCTTTTGCTTTATCGGACAGAGTTGTTGAGGTGAAGAAAATCGGACGTAACCTATGTTCGTTAAGTAGTTTTGAGAACTCACCAAAAGTATGTCTTTTACCACCGAAATTTTGTATCCAATATTCCATTGTTGTACCGAATAATTGAAAAACATGTTTTTCGTGGATGTCTTTGTATTGTGCCCAATGTTTACATTGGACAATGCAGGTTTCATTTTCTTTTTTCGCAATAATGTCGCGCCCTAAATCTTCAAAGCCGTCTATAATTCCTTTGTACTCAACCGAGTATCCATCATGTTCATAGAGATAACCCACATACATTTCATAATCTCGGCCGATGGCCCATTTCGATTTATTACGGCTTTTTAAGTAACGATCTAGCGCGAGCTGGTTTCTTTCTACCGATGGGAGTGCTCGATATTCTTCTTGTGTAAGAAGTTTTTTAACAGAATCTTCTTCTTCACTCTCTTCTTCAGGCGCTCCCACTTCAACGGGGATATACTCGTCCTCGTCTATTGCAATTAAATCCTCAAGCCATGGAAATAATTTGGTAAAATATGAAATTTTATATGAGAGGATTTTATTCTCTTTTGTGAGTTCTCGCTTTTCTTTTTTAACTTGCCGTACTGCTTCTGCGGCGGTATATGCGGGATGACTTTTATATGTAAGATACTTTTCGAGTTTTCCATCCCTTAATGCAAAGTAATCTGCAAATGCTTCGGCAAGCCACGGAAATCCCATTGAACGCTGGCGTGTAATCTTTTCGATGTGTTGGTATGTATCTTCTTTCTCTTTGGCAAATTTCTCTTTTTCACTATTGAGCGCGTCAAGTTCTGGCTTTAATTTTCGATACAATTTCGCGTCTGCAAAAGCGTCCCGTATCCATGAGATAATTCCAAAGAGGAAAAACAAACCTATGATTGCAAGAATCCATTCCATAATTTTTATATTTTCATATCAAACTTTTCAGAAAATGTATCGTCTGATATGTCAGCAAGAAGCATTCTCTGCTCTTTTTCTAATAATTTCATCATCGTTTCAGGTGTCATTCTGAGTGAAACAGTCCCATAAAGACTTGACGGAGCAACCCGAGAGTATTTTTTCGCCGCAATTTGTGCGAAATTTTTATACAGCTCGCTCTTTTCTGAATTTGAAGTTTTCTCGAATAAATAACTAAGGGCAACGGCTCGCTTCCATGCGTGGCGATACAATGCCGCTTCAGGATGTTTAGTCGCTTTTGGTGTTAATGGTTTTGTCTCAAGCAAAAACTTTTCAAAAAGGGCTTCTACGCGCTTTCGCGCCTCTGCACGCTCAGCGCGTTTTCTTTTCCAATTTTCAAAAAAAGATTTGATGCTCATATCTATACAAAAAAATTGATTGATTTTCCGTAAAGTTTGGCAAACTCTGCTAACTCTACAGCATCCACGCCACGCTCGCCTCGTTCAATCTTGGAAATATACGCTTGTGGTTTTTTCAATCGTTTTCCTACTTCAACTTGCGTCAAACCCGCCTCTAAGCGAGCTTGGCGAAGTTTTTTGACGAGATTTTGATATTTTGGTTGATATTTCTTCGACATAGATATATTAACATGATATATACTATTGTGGAATATACCATTTTAGTATATTCTTATTTTATGGGGCTAAAATTTTTCGCCAAAATGCATTCAAGCGAGGGCGTGGCGGAAGGAGGGGGTGTGGGGGAGAATTTCGCCACGCCCAAACGTCCCGTCTAGCAGAGCGAGGTGATCAAGTCAGATTTCGCTTTTTGGATTTGTGTATCAGATTTGGTAAAATAATCTCAAAACTTGTGGCGGGGCTTGGCGAGCAAAAACTCTCGTCTTCAAAAAAACGAGTTCGTATTTAATTTTATGGCTCCGGTGGCAGGGATCGAACCTGCGACCATCTCCTTAACAGGGAGCCGCTCTACCGCTGAGCTACACCGGAATGTGGAAAATAGTATATCAAACATACCCTTGTTTGCAATGTTCAATCGGATTTTTGCTATACTATCCCTATGTTCAAAAAATTGCAGCGCGCGCT
>CAZKRG010000051.1:0-6120 GCA_964555255.1 uncultured Candidatus Saccharibacteria bacterium | reverse complement strand
AAAGGTCATCAACAAAACTGTTCCAAAACTACTCCACCTATGTAGTGAACCAGAATACTCCTTTTCATTTAGGGGAAATTAGGCGTATAATCACTTTCAATGAAGAGGGAAACCCAACCTACGCCATCGCGGATTGAGGTGATGAGCATTGTGGCCGACGCGCGCGCGGCAGCAAAGAAAAAATATATGGAAGGATTGGGTTTCAAAAAGCGCATCCACGAAGTCTACATGGTGGATGTCTATCTTATTGATGCCCCGCTCTCGAAGACGGAACTTGCGCGTACGGGAAAGTTGCTCGTGAATCCTTTGCTCGAAAAATATTCCGTGGGCATGCCTCTCGCTCCGGCGGTATTTGAATGGGCAGTTGAGATCGGGCCACGACCAGGCGTTACCGACAATGCGGGGACCACGGCGCGAGAAATGCTCGAGGACGGATTGAAGAAAAAATTCCAACCCGAGGAAAAAGTATATACCTCTCGGGTTTTTTTTATCCATGGAGATATCCATAAGAAAGAGGTGCAATGCATTGCGGAGGCAATGTATAACCCGCTCATCGAACGCGCGACCATCAAGAATAAAAAAGAATTTTGGAGAGACAAGGGAATGGGAGCAGTGGTTCCCAAGATAAAACTGGGAGTTCCTCCCGTACCAGTCCGAGTGAATCTTGAATTGCCGGACGAAGAGCTGGCACGAATCGGAAAATTAGGTATTGCCGACGCATATGGCGCTCGCCGAGGACCTTTAGCACTCGACCTCGAATCCATGCAAGCAATCCGGAACTATTTTCGGAAGCAGAGGAGGACTCCCACGGATGTGGAGCTTGAATCGCTTGCGCAAACATGGTCGGAGCATTGCAAGCACACCATTTTCGCAAATGCGCTCGATGAACTTCCCAAGGGAATTTTCAAAACGTATATAAAACGAGCTACGGAAGAAATTATGCGGAAGAAAAAAGGGTTCTGCATTTCGGTATTCAAAGACAATTCCGGCGCAATCGCGTTCGACAAAGATTTTCTAATCACGCACAAAGTAGAGACGCATAACAGTCCCTCGGCGCTTGATCCCTTCGGTGGCGCGATTACTGGGATCGTGGGAGTAAATCGAGACACATTGGGGTTCGGACTGGGAGCAAAGCCGGTGATTAACACCTATGGATTTTGTTTTGCAGATCCCAAGTACACGACCACGCTCTATCGTGATGCCGCAAAAATGCAGCCGCTCCTTCCCGTGCGTCGCATTATGGAGGGAGTGGTGGCGGGAGTGAATGCGGGAGGAAACTGTTCGGGAATTCCCACTCCGCAGGGGTTTGTGTGGTTCGATCCGCGCTATCGAGGGAAGCCGCTCGTATTTGTAGGAACAGTAGGGCTTATCCCCCGCTTTCGTTCCGCGAAAGGCGGGACTTTGTCGAGGCAAAGTCCTCAAAAATTGTATGAGAAGCAGGCACGGCCGGGAGATTTGATTGTGATGGCAGGAAATCGCGTGGGAAAGGATGGCATTCATGGAGCAACTTTCTCTTCAACCGCGCTCGATACAGGAAGTCCCGCGACCGCGGTGCAGATTGGAGATCCGATCACTCAGAAAAAACTTTCGGATGTGCTCGTAAAAGAAGCAAGGGATTTAGAATTGTATTCGAGCATCACCGATAATGGTGCTGGTGGGCTTTCTTGTTCAGTGGCGGAAATGGCGAAAGAGTGTGGCGGATGCGAAGTGGAGCTCGACAAAGTACCTTTGAAATATCCGGGACTCGAACCCTGGCAAATTTGGATTTCGGAATCCCAGGAGCGCATGACGCTTGCCGTCCCGCCCAAAAGGTGGAAACAATTTTCAAATCTCCTCGCGCGGCGCGGGGTTGAAGCGACAGTGATCGGGAAATTTACAGATTCGAGAAAATGTATGGTGCGGTATAAGAGTGAGACGATTATGGATATAGAGATGGAATTTCTTCATGAGGGTTGGGTGCGGAAACATCTCCGTTCAAAATTGGCGAAGAAACAATTTGCGGAACCGCCCAAGCTCCACGCATACGAGCTCTCGGAGGCACTTCTTGCGATGCTCGCACGTCCGAATCTCTCGAGCTTCGGATTTATTTCTCGACAGTATGATCACGAAGTGCAAGCGGGGTCGGTAACCAAACCACTTGCAGGCAAGGGATTAGTGAGCGTGGATGCGACGGTAACGCGGCCACGGCTCGACTCTTCGCAAGGCGTGGTCCTTTCGCAGGGATTGTATCCTACCTATTCAGAAATAGACCCACACGCCATGGCGGCGGCAGCGATCGACACCGCAGTACGGGCGGCGGTGGTGGCAGGAGCAAATCCCGAAAAAATCGCGCTTCTCGATAATTTCTGTTGGTGTGATTCCTATAATCCAGAACGCTTGGCGCAACTCAAAACCGCGGTACGCGCCTGCTATGAAACCGCAGTAGGATTCGAGACGCCATTTATTTCAGGGAAAGATAGTATGTTTAACGATTTTAAAGGGTTCGATGCCAGAGGAAATCCTATTACTATTTCTGTCCCGCCGACGCTTCTTATCTCCGCAATAGGGATTGCAAATAATGTTGTAGATGTGCCTTCTATCGACTTCAAATTCCCGGGGGATCTTGTATATGTACTTGGGGAAACGCGCGAAGAACTCGGCGGGTCTGAGTATGCGCAGTGGCAATCCGAGATTTATAGGAAAGAGAGAGGAGGAAACATTGTACCGCAGGTTAGCGTTATAAAAAATAAAAAACTCTACGTTGCATTCGCCAAAGTTGCAGAGGATGGATTTATCACATCAGCCATAAGTGTCGGACGAGGAGGATTAGGGATTGCGCTTGTGAGGAGTGCAATGGCGGGAATGTTGGGGATGGAAATGGATATTTCTAAGATTCCTGTGTCTCGAAGAATAAGTCATACCGCCGCGCTCTTTTCTGAAAGCCAAGGGAGGATTATTGTGAGTGTAAATCCTGCACAACAAAGAGAATTTGAAAAAGCAATGCAAGGGAATGCATACGCATGTATTGGAAAAGTTACGGAAGATGAGGAAATTCGCATTCAAGTCAGCAAGGAAAAACTGACGCCGATTCCAGTTGCAAAAGCGCTCGACACATATCGGTTAATGTTTAAGAATTACTAGGCTATGGATTTGAAAGATAAGATTGTAGTAATAACAGGTGGAAGCAATGGCTTTGGAAAAGCTCTTGGCGAGGGTTTTCTTTTCGAAGGTTCGAACGTGGTGCTCGTAAGTAATGAGGCAAAAATTCTTAAATCTACGGCAAAGGAATTAACTGCGGACTATGTAGCAGCTGATGCAACTTCGTACGATGATCTTAAGGATGTGAGCGAGTATGTATTTCAGAAATACGGAAAAATTGATTTTTGGATTAACAATGCCGGTATTCAAATCGCGCCAAGTGTGTGCGAGGAGGTGAATATAAAAAGACTTCGGGATCTTTTTGATATTAATTTCTTTGGATATTTTTATGGATGTCAGATTGCGCTTCGCATAATGAAGAAGCAAGGGATAGGAACAATTATAAATATCAACTCCACTGCGGGACTTGAGGGCAAACCGGGAATTTCCGCATATTCTTCCTCTAAATTCGCCATACGAGGGTTCACCGAATCGATCCGGAAAGAAAATCAAAATACTGCAATAAAGATATTTGGGGTGTTCCCCGGAGAAATGCAAACGGAAATTTACAAAGAAAAATATCCAGAAGATTTTAAAAATTATATGAAAGTTGAGTATGTGGTAGAAAAAGTTATTAGAAATTTAAAATCAGCAGATCCCGAGGCTGATTTAATTATTAAAAGGCATGGCAAATAACTACCGCCATGAAACCAAAAGTCATTATCTTCTCTGGTTACGGCCTGAACTGCGAAGAAGAAACAAAATTCGCATTCACCTGGGTAGGGGCCGACGCGCAGATTGTGCATATAAACGACGTAGTGGCGAAGCCCTCGCTTCTGAAGCGATATCAAATTCTTGCTATGCCCGGAGGGTTTTCCTACGGGGATGATACCGGTTCCGGAAAAGCATACGCAAACAAACTTTTGAATCATCTTCGTGGAGAAATTGAAAACTTTTTTGAGAAAGATAAATTAGGAATTGGCATTTGCAACGGATTTCAGATTTTGACGAATGCAGGTCTTTTGCCGGGAGCGCTCACGTATAACGATTCGGCTCGGTATCTTGATCGTTGGGTAGATCTGGAGGCAGCAGGGGAAAGTCCCTGGCTTCAGGGAATTACAAGAATTTCGGTTCCTATCGCGCATGGAGAGGGGAAATTTATTGGGAATAAAAAATTATTAGATACGTTAGAAAAAACAAAGTCGGTGGCATTTAAATATGTGGCAGGAGAAGTGTGCGCCAGCCAAAATCTCCCCGCAAACCCCAATGGTGCGTTGCGGGATATTGCGGGAGTACTCGGGAAACATGGTAAAATTTTGGGGATGATGCCTCATCCAGAGCGGGCAATGTTCCCGACACAGCTTCCATACTGGCCAAAGCTCCGCGAGGGATACTCTCGAGAGGGAAGAGTGCTGCCGAAAGAAGGTCCAGGGCTCCAAATTTTTCGCAACTCGGTTCTCTATTTTATAGGTTCTCTCCCTTAATGGATAATCTTGAACATAAGTGCGGTATATTTGGCATCTTCGGCGAAGGGTTTGATGTAAGCCGACTCTCATTTTTCGGACTTTTTGCACTCCAGCATCGAGGGCAAGAGAGTTCGGGAATCGCGGTAGGAGATGGGAAAGGAATCAATTGTTATAAAAATGTGGGATTGGTAACGCAAGTATATAAAGAAGAGGCGATCCAAAAACTCAAGGGATTCTGTGCAATTGGCCATAACCGTTACTCCACGTCAGAAGACACGGGGCTTCTCCACGCACAGCCGGTAATAGTTTACCCTGAGCGAAGTCGAATGGGTGACGGAATGCTCGCGCTTGCGCACAACGGAAATCTCCCGAGCACGAAACTGCTCCAAGAATTTTTAAATGCTCGTAACGTGCCGGTGAAAGGCAAGAATGATTCGGAATTGATGGGGGAGGCGATTGGCTACTTTATGAAAGTGGGGAATTCGCTTCCAGACGCCGTGACGCAAGCATTTCCCTTTTTCACTGGCGCGTTTTCATTAGTGATAATGACGAAGGATGCGCTCGTTGCGGTACGTGACAGCTTCGGCGTGCGGCCGCTCGTGATGGGAACGTTATCCGCCAAAAGCGGATCCCCGCTTCGCGCGCCGTTCGCCAGAGCCGCTTCGGCGACGTGCGACCAAAGCTTCAGCGAGGCGAGCGCCTCTGGCGGAAATGGAGGAGTGGTATTTGCCTCCGAAACCTGCGCCTTCCATGCCATGGGTGCGGAGTTCTTGCGGGAGGTGGCTCCTGGGGAAATGGTGACGGTGACAAAAGAAGGAGTGCGGACGATGCAGCTCGCGCCTTCCCATCCTCGATTCGATATTTTTGAATTCGTCTACTTTGCGCGGCCGGACAGCAGTTTCATGGGCCGCTCTGTTTATGAGGTTCGCCGGAACTTTGGCATCCAACTCGCGAAAGAATATAGGCCAGAAGCGGATATCGTGGTGCCGGTGCCGGAGACGGCAATTCCCATGGCCGCGGGCTACGCACACGCGTCGGGCATTCCACTAGAACTTGCGCTCATCAAAAACCGCTACATCCACCGGACCTTTATCGAACCGGATCAACACTCGCGTGACTTGGGAGTAAAACTCAAACTGGTACCAGTGCCGGAACTCTTGCGAGGAAAGCGCGTGATCTTGATTGATGACTCCATCGTGCGCGGGACGACTTCGCGCCGGATTGTGAAAGCGCTCTTTGACGCTGGCGCCACCGAGGTGCATTTCCTAGTGAGTTCGCCACCGATCCTTTTCCCTGATTTTTACGGAATCGACACGCCCGCACAGAAAGAACTTATTGCGGCAACGCGATCCGTGGAAGATGTAGGAAAATTTTTGGGAGCGACCTCGCTCTACTATCTCTCACTCCGCGGCCTTATTGAATCAACCCGCCTACCACGAAATGTGTTCAATACTTCTTGCTTTACCGGTGACTACCCAATCGACATCCGCGAGCGCATGCGCGAAGTACAAGTGATGGAGGTGATGCACGAACGCCA
>CAZKRG010000050.1:0-6145 GCA_964555255.1 uncultured Candidatus Saccharibacteria bacterium | reverse complement strand
GAGTGGAGTTGCTTTTTGTTTCAAACGTGATACCTTTCTGCGCTAGGAGGGCTATATGAAGATACAAGTTAATTGGAGGGAAGAGGGGCGCAAAGCGCAGCCCATTCCCCTTCGGTTCGCGGTTCCGCTTCTCCTGCCGCTTTTGCCATTTGAGCGGCAGCGAAAGGAGGAACAAGAACGGCGGCGCTTCTATTTTAGGGGTGCCCGGTTCCTCAAGAGGAGCTGCGAACGTTAGTCGAACCATTTTGCCCCCACCGTCCGCAAGGATCGGTCGGGGGCGATTTATTTTTTTTGATATACTATAAGGATGGTGATTTATCTCGGAGCAGATCACAAAGGATTTGCACTTAAAGAAAAGCTCAGAGAGTTTCTTAAAGCAAAAGGATATGAAGTGGGAGATATGGGAGCTCTTTCGCTTGATCCGGCGGATGATTACTCCGATTTCGCCGCGGCGGTGGGGAAAAAAGTGAGTTTGGCAGCGGATCAAAGCAGAGGAGTGGTGGTGTGCGGATCGGGAGCGGGAGTGGATTTTACGGTGAACAAATTTCCCCGCGTGCGATCGGTTGTGGGAATCACCCCGGATCAGGTCTTCGATGCGCGGCACGATGATGATGTGAATGTGCTTTCGATTTCGGCAAATGCCATCGAGGGAGCTGTGGCGCAAAAGATGCTCGAGGTATTTCTTGCTACTCCCTTTGAAGGAGCGAAACGACATCAGCGGCGACTTATGAAGGTGGCGCAGGTCGAAGAGGAAGTCCGACACATGCAGTAGATAAAAATGAAAAGAGCAAAAATAAAAGTTGAATCTCACCAGAGGCGAAAGGCCTTCGTTTTTCTTTTTTACATTTAATTTTTTATGGATGTCATCCCTTCTCTCAACTGTGCCGATATCGATACTGCGCGAGCAATACTTGGGCGATTCCGAGAGCTTGGAAGGCGAGGATCTTCTGTATGGATTCATCTCGATATTGCCGATGCGCGGTTTACATTCAATCGTACGTGGGGTGATCCACTTTCGTGGCCTATCTTTGGAAAGGGATTCCTGCTCGAGGTGCATCTCATGGTAGAGTCGCCGGAGCAGTTGGTGGAGCCATGGTTGCAGGCGGGGGCGAAGCGAGTGATCGTCCATATTGAGGCTCTTGAAGAGAACCGTTTTCGTCCTCGATCGGAAGAGTCATTCCCCTTGCTCTATGCGATGCGCGATATATGTGCGGCGCATGAGGCAGAGTTGATATTAGGAATCAATGCAGATACGGATATTACGCGCTGTACTCCCTATTTGGGATTTATTAAGCATTTTCTTGTACTTGCAGTGCAGCCAGGGTTGCCCGGGCAGCGGTTTTTACCCGCCGCGCGTACACATGTACAGTGGCTTCGAAAAGAAATGCCGCATGCTATAATCGAAGTAGATGGTGGCGTTACCCCTGAGGTGGTGGCGTTTGTTAGAGAAGCCGGCGCGGATAGAGTGGTGAGTGCAAGTTTTTTACTCCATTATTCAAAGGGCGTGCGGAATGCTATGCAAATTTTAGAAAACGGCCAATATGAAAGTAAATGAATCATCTTCAAAGACGTTAGTAGTAGGAGGAATAGTCGTGTTCGCGCTCCTTGTGGGAGGAGGATGGTTTGCAGCGCGGTATTTCTTCAATGCTCAAGAGCAGCTTCTTCAAAATAATGCCGCGCTTACACAAGAGATACGTCAACTTACTGAAGAGGTACAAACTTCCAGATCGGTTCCTACAGTCCTTTCTCCTGCTTCCACAACGGTATCGCAAAAACCCCCAGGAGTTTCTTCTCTCGGAGCGGGACGAGCTCAATTTGTAGATTCCGGAATATTTTCTCTTACTTTAGGTGATCAATATGTAGTGTATTGGGTCGCTTCGTCGAGTATGTTTACCACGTATCTCTCGGTCATGCAGAGGGAAGGAATAACTCATCCGCTTGCTATTGTGACGAGTAGCACCTCAGCTTCTCTTGGAGTTACTGAATTGCCTCCCTTACCCCCTGATGAATACTATGGGGCATATTCGTGGGATGTGGGTTCTACTTTAGATGGGGTTGCGCTGGGACCGGGGAATGGTTATCAGTTTGTGGTTTCTCGGGAAAGTTTTGAGGGGGCTCCCGATGATACTTCTGCACCGTTTTCTCTTACTGAATAACTATTACTATGGAAGCGCTACATGAAAAAAAACTCCAATCTTTGGAGCTCATGGCAAACCGCTTGCGGCAGGATGTAATTCGCGAAGTGTCCGGTGCAGGATCTGGTCATGTGGCGGGACCGCTGGATCTCGCAGACATTATGGCGGCGATGTACTTTCACGTGTTGCGCCACGATCCGAAACGGCCGCATTGGCCGGATCGCGATCGCTTCGTTCTTTCTTGTGGGCATTATTGCCCTATACTATATGCCGCACTTGCACACGCGGGGTATTTAAAAACCGAGGAGCTTACTACACTGCGGAATCTCGATTCCCGTCTTCAAGGACATCCTCATCGGACATCGCTTCCAGGGTTGGAGACCACTTCGGGGCCCCTGGGATCAGGAATTTCCCAAGCGGCGGGAATGGCACTGGCTGCCCGCCTTGACCATAAAAAGCATCGGGTGTATTGCCTCACCTCAGATGGTGAACATCAGGAAGGAAATACTTGGGAGGGAATAATGTTTGCGGGATCTCAAAAACTTTCTAATCTTACTGTCATCGTGGACCGCAATAATATTCAAATTGATGGGTACACCGAAAATATTATGCCGCTTGAACCCTTCCATGCGAAGTATGAAGCGTTTGGCTGGCATGTGGTGGAAGTGAATGGCCATGATATTCCCGCATTTGTGGGAGCGGTTGCTGAAGCACAAGCAATTTATGAGAAACCCACGGTTGTTATTGCACATACCATTGCAGGGAAGGGGGTGAGTTTTATGGAGCGGGATTATTTATGGCATTCGAAAACATTTAGGAAGGAAGAGGTACACGTGGCATTGAGGGAGCTCAAGGGAGAACAAGAACGGATTGCAATGAGCCATGAAAAATGACTTTTAGCCACAAACTTTTTTATTATTATGGTTCATCCCCACGCCCATCTCTCGGAGAAATTATTTATAGAAGACATCCCCCAAGCCCCTACCCGCAATGGGTATGGGGAAGGTCTTATTATTGCGGCAGAAGAAAATCCGAATGTGCTTGCGCTCTCAGCGGACCTTAAAGAGTCCACGCGCGTAGAAGAATTTGCAAAGAAGTTTCCAGAACGGTTTGTGGAAGTGGGTGTCGCGGAACAGAATCTCGTGACCATTGCAGCCGGGCTAGGCATTTCCGGGAAGATTCCGTTCGTATCTTCGTATGCCACGTTTTCGCCGGGGAGAAATTGGGAACAAATTCGGACGACGATTTGTTATAATGATTCCAACGTGAAAGTCGCAGGACATCATGCGGGAATTTCTGTGGGGCCGGATGGAGCGACTCACCAAGCAACCGAGGATATTGCAATAATGCGTGCGCTCCCGAACATGCGTGTAATTGTGCCGGGAGATGCTCTTGAGGCGCGAAAGGCTACTGTAGCAGCAGCGCATATTTGGGGACCTGTGTATCTACGCTTTGCACGTGAGAAGACGCCGATATTTACCACTGAACAAACCCCGTTTGCTCCCGGCCGAGCACAACTATTGTGGGAATCTTCAAAAGTTCCCGATGTGCTTGTTCTGGGGTGCGGGCCTCTCCTTTATGAAGCGCTTTGCGCGGCGCGGGAACTTGAGAGGGAAAAAATAGGAGTGGTTGTTATGAATTGTCATACAATAAAGCCTCTCGATGAACGAACTATTGTGGTGTGGGCGAAGAAAGTGGGAGCTGTGGTAACGGTAGAGGAACATCAGGTTGCAGGAGGACTTGGAGGAGCGGTGGCGGAAATTCTTGCTGCCCACGCTCCCACGCCGATGGAATTTGTGGGAATGCACGATGTGTTTGGAGAATCCGGGGCTCCCGCCGCGCTTCTTCAAAAATATGGGATGACTGCTGCACATATTGTTGCGGCGGTAAAGAAAGTCCGGAAGCGAAAATAGTATACACTGTTGTTGTTTGACCTTGGAGGGGAAGCGAATATAATATCAGACAGGGCTTTTATATTTTTGGTTCTCAGGGGTTAAGTCTAGCACTGTGAGTCTAGAACCTCTGGAGAACCTTACTTTTTCCGGTGGGGGATCTCCTCAAGGATGGTTTTTTGGTGGTATTTGCGCGTTACATCAGGACAAAGAAATGTGGCGCGCATTTTTTGTCGTAGGAAATTGGCATTTTTTTGTTTGGAAGCTTCGTTGGGGATACTGTATTTATAGTATATTCCGTTAGTGGTTGAGAGGTGCTTTCGAAACAGGGAGGAAAATCAAATTGTTCTTTGTTTCTTGGAATTTGTATAATGGAGGTATGAAAAAATATAATCTTATTTCCATTGGCGATGTGGTTGTCGATGCGTTTATCGGTCTTCACGAAGCTTCCGTGCGGTGTGATGCGCATCATGAGCATTGTGAACTCAGTATGGCATTTGCGGATAAGATTCCTTATGAATCTTTAAAGATTGTACCGGCAGTCGGAAATGCTTCGAATGTGGCGGTGGGGGCGTCCCGCTTGGGACTTACCACTGCGATTCTTACTGCCATTGGTAAGGATTATTATGGGCAAGAGATTTTGAATACCTATAAAAAAGAAAAAGTGGAGACTGAATTTGTGCGCGTCAATCCCGGGAAGCCTACTAATTATCACTTCGTTCTCACATATAAGGCGGAGCGCACCATTCTTGTGCGGCATGAGCGTTTTATGTATTTTGATCCGCGTGGACTCGATGTTCGGACCGACTGGATTTATTTTTCCTCCATTGCTGAGCATACGTTGCCGTTTCACCGCAAAGTGGCGGCGTATCTCGAGCGACATCCGAATGTGCGGATGGGATTTAACCCGGGAACGTTTCAGCTTCGGTTCGGTACAGAGGCGCTCAAGAAAATTTATCGCCATACACACGTGCTCTTCGCAAATCGGGAAGAAGCGGAACACATTGTACATAAGGGAAGTGGAACAGGAATCGCGGAGTTATTTCATGCGCTTCATGCGCTTGGTCCGAAGATTGTGGTTATTACCGATGGACCGGATGGTGCATATGCGTCGGATGGCACGCGCCGCTATTTTATGCCGATGTATCCGGATCCGAAGCCGCCGGTGTCGCGCACGGGAGCGGGGGATGCGTTTGCGACCGGTTTCATGAGCGCGCTGATCTATGGGCTTCCCATTCAAGAAGCGCTTGCGTGGGCGCCGATTGAATCCATGCACGTGGTGCAATTTTTCGGAGCCCAGACGGGACTGCTTTCGAAGCCGAAACTTTTGCAGTTTTTGAAAAAAGCACCGAAGAGTTACGCGCCGAAGGCGATTTAGAAAGAGTTGACGGTGGACACTCCACTGCTCTACTAGTAGGGTAAGTCTCCTGCGTGGTGCAGGATGCTTTGAGAAAGGATTTGTATGTTTGTTGGATCGGTGCAGGTGAGAGAACCTCAGTCTCACGAAATTACGTTTCAGGTAGTAAGCGATATCAACGAGCTACTTCGTCAGCAGCATAGGGGCGCAGGTGTCTCGGGTGACGTTCTTCGCAGGCATACACAACGAGCTAAAGTGGCGGTGGCATGGTTGGATGATCGAGTGGTCGGAGTAGGGTCTCTGGTAAAGGTGCACTGCCTTACTCATACCTTCGGAAGTATGCACAATTTGATCATTCAAAAAAACCTCAATGTGCTTTCCATCGGCATACGGATTATTAAGACGCTTCTCGATGATCCTCGTGGCATGGAATTTTTCGAGGCGGGTGTTTGGTTCCAAGACGAAGAGATGCTGAAAATTTTGGATGCCCTTGGATTCAAGGAGAAACCCCGATCTCGCTATCGTCTGAAACTTGCTTGAAGATTTCGAATCTACAACAAATTTGTTGCCAAGGAAAACCTCCTTGGCAACACTTTTTTTGTGGGTGGTTTTCTAAAATTAAAGGAGCCGGTGACCAAAAAGGTACCGGCTCCAGTTGTTCTCCTCAGCGGGTGTCCCGCTGATCCGCGCATAGTTGATTTAGGATTGAAATCAGCTCTTGTGAATTTAGAATATTTTTCTTGAAGAGTCAATTTACTGTA
>CAZKRG010000049.1:0-6224 GCA_964555255.1 uncultured Candidatus Saccharibacteria bacterium | reverse complement strand
AAAATCCAAGGTTTCCGTGGCACTGGCAATCAACCACGGGTTAGGCGGCCCTAAGGCAATGGTGAAAACCGCAGCCGATGGACAGACGGTTAATATTCCGTCCCAGCCGTGTGTGTTAAATAGGGGGACGAAGGAGATAAGATTCTGTGTTTTACAGGTTTAGGCATCCGTGGCGCGCATGCGCAGCGGGGACATGAGGCACTTACCTCGTGAACAGGATCGAATGGCCTTCCTAGAAAAGCCCTATATCTGCGTTCTCTGCACAAATAGCACGAAGATTGATGAGAATTATTTTGTCTTGTATGCAAGGCGCGACGAGGAGATTAGTAGCCCTAGCTACAGCTCCGAGGAGCAACGCCGCAGACATAGCAAAATAATCTCACCGAGGACGGAGCTTCGAAATCGTAGCGATTTCTTTGTTGCTCCTCCTCAACGTAGTAAAACTACAGTTTCGTTGTCGCGTCGCGAACTCGCCGCGATTTCGAAGCTTCAATACTTCGCGATATTTATGCAGAGAACGCTGGCACATGGTTTCCGTACCGTAAACCGACACTGGTGGGTGAGGCGAGAAGCCTAAGGGGAACGAGTGACCTGCCGCTAAGGAACTCGGCAAAAAAGCGGCCGTAAGTTCGCGATAAGGCCTGCCTTGTGCGGAGCACAAGAATTTTCAAAGAACAATTTACAATTTTCAGTTGCATTGGAAACTGAAAATTAAAAAATTGGAAATTCTCGCGCTCTGCGCGAGGCCACAGTGAAAGTCTCTCTGGCGACTGTTTACCAAAAACACAGCTCCCTGCGAACTCGCAAGAGGATGTATAGGGGGTGACACCTGACCGATGCGAGAAGGTTAATCTTGCCGGTCGTATGTTCGCAAGAATGTACGGCTGAGCGAGCGAAGCCCTCGTCAATGTCAGCGATAACTATGAACAAACGATTGTAGTTATAAAATTTGGCCATATGCTGGAACATCCGCGTATATCGGAGTACCTCTATGGTGATAATCTCCGATCGAAGCGGACAATCAGCAGGAAAGGCCTTGGTAATCAGTGGTATAATTAAGGTTATGAAATGGTTGCAGAATATTCCAGAACATATCGGGTGGTACATTTCAGGGTTTAGCGACGGCGAAGGAAGCTTTAATGTTTCCTTTCGTAAGGGCAATGGCCATCGGTTAGGATGGCAAGTGCAGCTGACCTTCAATGTCTCGCAACGTGATATTTCCAATTTGGAAATGATGCAACAACAATTCGGATGTGGACGGTTGCAACATCGTTCTGACGGAGTGCATTACTTCGTAGTGAGCGATTTTCGTTCAATCATTGATCAAGTTATACCGTTCTTCGAGCAATTTCCGTTTTTTTTCCGCTTCCAAAACAAAAAACTTCTATCTATTTCGGGAGATAGCAATGCTGGTAAGTCAACACCGGCATCTCATTCCGAAGGGATTGCAAGAAATAATTGCAATTCGAGAGAAGTTGAATGAAGGGAGGGGGAGAAAAAGAAAATATAATGCGAAGGATATTCTGATTACGAAGGAATCCTCAGAGACTATACGCCAAACACTTCAATTGAAGTGATGATATAGTCCGAACTGCATGGCGACATGCAGAGTTATTCCGAAAGAAACGGAATAGAGTAACACATGAATCGTTCTAAGGTGGAGTGCCTGCCTTAGTAAAATTTGGCTGTATGCTGGAACAACCGTGCATCCGACACTACTCGCGAGAGTGAAAACGTGATCGGTGCGGTCAATCAGCAGGAAAGATTTACTTGTGTACTGAAGGGTAAGCTCTAGAGGAGGCGGACAGAAGTGCTACTGCTCAAGGATGTAGGCCAAATGTGGGCTGAAATCCAAGAGGTCCTTCTGAAACCAGATGCTGAATCTACCTTCCCGGAACGTGCCGTGGGTGCGTTCCGCTTACCTTCCAGTGCGCAAGTAAAAATCCTCAGAGACTATACGCCAAACTCCGATATGCAATCGGAGAAGATATAGTCCGATCTCTATGGCGACATAGAGGATCTCCTCGCTAAGAGGAGTGATAACGTAATGAGCGCAATTCCTTTTCGGGTAAGTTCCGAAGCGCACGAAAGGTGTAACGACTGGAGAACTGTCTCAGCGGCATGCTCGGCGAAAATGCGATTCCCGTGAAGACGCGGGATACCTGCAGCAAGACGAAAAGACCCCGGAAGCTTTACTGCAGCCTGGTATTGGCGTTAGGGGTTTAATGCGTAGCGTAGTGGGGAGCCTTTGAAGCTCTGTTTTCGGACAGGGTGGAGGCGACAATGAAACACCCATCTTTAAATCTTTAACGTCTAACCTCGACGGCAAAAACGTCGCGGGACAGTGCTTGGTAGGCAGTTTAAATGGGGCGTTTTCCTCCTAAAGAGTAACGGAGGAGTTTATTAAGGTCGGCTTAGCCCGGATGGAAATCGGGCAGGACGTGTAAACGCACAAGCCGGCTTGACTGCAAGACTTACAAGTCGCGCAGACGCGAAAGCGGAAGTTAGTGACCCGACGGCCCGTCATAGAATGGCCGGAGACAACGGATAAAAGCTACTCCGGGGATAACAGGCTGGTGTGGTCCGAGAGTTCCTATCGACGACCACGCTCGGCACCTCGATGTCGGCTCGCCCTAGCGCGGGGGTGGAGAAGCTCCCAAGCGTTTGGCTGTTCGCCAATTAAAAGGGCACGTGAGCTGGGTTCAGACCGTTCAGATCGTGAAGCATGAATCAAGAATCTCATGAATCATGGATTGAACGGTTTGAATCCGAGAAGGACATCAATCACGGCGGCTCTTTATGAAAACATAAAGAAGCACAATCGACTCATATCGGTGAATCCCTTTGAACTCGACCTGGGTTCTGTGGGGGAATACCGAGGGAATCCATGAGTTTTGTTAGGAGGGATTATGAAAGTTAAAAATAAGAAGAAAAAATCCCTTACCAATTCGCAACTTCTTCGGAGATCAATAAACGAAGCTCTTGCAAAATGGGAGGCGCTTACTCCCGAAGAGCGGAATTGGTGGGGGCAGCTTGTGCCGCACAGGCATAAGCCGAAATGAATTGGCGAGGATGCGAACGCGTCCTCCCTTCCTAACAAAATTCATGGAACCCGTAGAGACTACACGTCGATGTGCCAGGTTTCAGACGTCAGACATCAGAAATTGGAGTCATCCGAAATCTGATATCCGATATCCGAATTCTGGTATAAGGTATAGTCCAATGCCACTAGCAATAGTGGGAAGTTTCGTAAGTGTCCGCGTCAGTCTGCGTAAGATCCGCGACTGTCTGCGGTTTGCGAAGCAAACATGCGTGAGACAGGTCGGTCTCTATCTGTTGCAGGCGTTATACACTTGAGGGGAGTTGGCCCTAGTAAAGTTTTTGCTACTTCGCGGAGTAATCCGCGATGCCAACTCGGCTAATAACGGTGGAATCTTGTTGATTTTTTGATCTGTTGATAACCATGATCGTGGTCGGTCCTTCGGTTGTGGTACAATTTACTTGAGGACCAGAAAACAATAAGACAATACCGTGGGAAGTCGATCTAAAATTGATCTTGCATACATTGCTGGTTTCTTGGACGGAGACGGCAGTCTCATGCTTCAAATTAAGAAGCGAAAAGACGGCCGGCTCAAGCGGCGCTTTATGGCTACCATCTGTTTTTATCAGGATGGAAGGCACGAAGCCCCGCTTGCATGGATCCGTGAGAAACTTGGCATCGGATATCTGTCGAGGCGCAATGACGGCATGAGCGAATTGCGCATCAACGGATTCCAACAAGTGCGAGATATTGTAAGTAATTTATTGCCCTATATTCGATTTAAGGAGAAGCAGGCGCGTGCATTACTTGCAGCGCTTGAGCTTCTTCTCGAAGCAGAGGGCAGTATCTTGGAAGAAAAGACTCTAAAGTTGCTTGCGGCGCATATATTTGCTATTCAAGAAGGCAATTATGTGACGAAGCGCAAGAAAACTTTGGAAGAGCTTCATACAATTTTAGGTTTGACCCCGTAACGACTTGTTCCAGTTTTTTGAAAAAGCTGGACGGATGGCAGGCTTTTAAGCCGCCATAATATGCCGACACCCGACTGTTTGCGGATGCAAGCAAGGGTGAAGATATAGTCTACGCACATGGTAACATGTGATGTTCGGAAGTCGGATACGGAAATCAGATGTCAGAAATCTGAAATCCGAAATCCGAAATCTGATCGTGACGAGAGGACCGGGCTGAACATACCTCTGGTCTACCAGCTTTGGCACCCGCTGAAGCGCTGGGTAGCTATGTATGGAAGGGATAAGTACTGAAAGCATCTAAGTACGAAGCCTACCCCAAGATAAGGTGTTCGTCCGTAAGGACAAGGTCCGTGGAAGACTACCACGTACAAGCATCTTCTGCACAAATTCAACAAGTGCTGGCCGTGAAGATTTTTTCTTCTTGAGCTTCCAGCATCTCGCTGCATTTGTGCAGAAGGTGCGAATAGGTCTTAGGTGTAAGATCCGCAAGGATTTGAGCCGAGAGATACTAATGACCTGCCCATTCTACGCTGGTCTTTGCACCAGCCATCCCAATGCTGACTTACAAACTAGATATTAGAATCTAGAAATATAGAAATAGAGAATTGGACTTGGAATCCGCTCGCGGGTTTCAATGTCGGTGTTTTGTGTACACGTGTCCCACCCCCGCCCGACTGAACGATGTCAGTTGTTCGGGCGGGTCTTCCTCCCGCACTAAAATTTTCTCTAGCAGTTTCCTGGTGATTTAGTTTTGTGTGTCCCACCCCTTCCCATTCCGAACAGAGCAGTGAAAGCACAAAACCTCGATGATACTTCCGGCTTCGGCTGGTGGGAAAGTAGAGTTTGCCAGGATACTATTGGAGAAAATTTAGTGCAGGATTGCGTTTTGTCTGCGAATCGGAGATTCGCACAAAACGGGAACATTCCGAACAGAGAAGTGAAAGCGCGTCCATCCGACGGCGTCCTTTGAAGCTTTAGCGGTTTTTGTTTGGAAAAATAAAACAATCACCCCGCGAGTCTTTCGACTGCGGGGTGGTCGTTATTGATCACCACCTCCTCCTTGGCGGAAATTCTGGCGGAAACCACCTTGGAGCCCTGCCTTTGATGGCAAAGCTCCACCATGCAGCCGTTTCTACAACTGTGTCCATTATCATCACTGCAAGCAATGCAGTAACGACAGTGAGTAGTGGCAGTTTCCACCACCAACCACTGTGGTGATATATCCACCACGACGATGTAATGATGGAAACCATCCACCAAAGGAGTGCAATGGAACAAACTCCCCCTGCCATTGCGGCCTTTGGCCTACTCTGATTGCTTTCCCAGCTGTTCCTATCTTGGGCGCGCCGGGTCATCCGATTAGCTGCCCTAACGGCTTCCCGCACGCCCGGGGGAGTTTTTTCGCCGTAGGTCTCATAGGCCTCCATTTCCTCCTCGTCACTCCGTTGCGCGGCTCTTTCCAAACACTTTTTTTCTGCTACCCCATCAATTGGCCGGAATTCGGCACAGGCCGATTGTCCATTGAAAAACCCCCTTTCTGTCCCTTTCCATGTTCCCTCGAGGGTCACCGTAGTAGAGTCTACGGTGTAGGTGTCAGCAATGCCTCGTTCAAGGGCGAGCTGTCTCTTCTCTTCGCGGATCTTTGTGATCCGCCCCTCGAGTTGTCCCGAGGGTATGGTGATCTGAAGCCGTTTCCCCACGGCCAGGTCTCCCAGTTGAATATAGCCGGCGCGGTCGAAACAGTCTTGGCCGCCGCTATCCGGGTGGAACATATCCATCCCATCTACCCTGTAGGTAGATGAGGAATAGTTATCTTCCTCTACCCTACCCCACCCGAAGAAATTGATCTCGAATTTTCCAGTTGTTTTCATATTTTTATTGCCGGTCATTTCACCCGTGGTACGATTGCGTCGTCTCCGCTGTCTTTCCAGCTTCAGCATCGCTCGTTATTTCGATAAGGCCGCGGTGCCGTGCCTTAAAGCTCGCGATCCATCACACGATGAACCATAGAGCAGCTCACTAGGGGGAAATCTTTTCCCTTAGTGAGCTGCTCTCGAGCAATAGGCAATGTTGCTATCATGAGTTACACCTAATAATGAGTTAGATGCCTTTGTTTGCCCGCATGCTACTCACGGCAATATCAGAGGAATTTCCGCTCAGTCTCGCTTATCAAAGAGCATTTTTCGCTAATTTGAGAGGTTTTTTACCTCAGC
>CAZKRG010000048.1:0-6412 GCA_964555255.1 uncultured Candidatus Saccharibacteria bacterium | reverse complement strand
GGGCACCAGAATGGAACTTATCGGTTCGGAAGTGACCCACTCCCCGCGCTTCAGCGCGGGGCTTCTTTTCGGGTTTCCATTCATCCCCGGGCGCGGGCGTGTGATACACAAAGCATACCTCCTGAACAAGGGCCCGCGGCCCGGGGTTTCCTGGAAGGAGAACGCGCTCGCTCCGCTCGCGCGGCAAACTCAAAAATTTCCTTTCCATTTTTTGTGCGGCTCCCCCCTTGACCCCCCGTCGCAAGGCGGAAAAGGAAAGAGAGGAAATTTTTGGGTTTGCGCCGCCGCTTCAGAACTACAAAAAGGGCATCTTCATTTTAACACTTTTGATTGCTCTTTTCTCCATCTTTGCGACGGCTCGAGGCGCTTTCTTTAATATTTAAGATATAAGACTACGGCATTACTATCACCGTATTTAGTTTCAACTGTCACGCGATAGACATACGGCTCAATCTTCACATCTTGTGAGATACATCTATTCGGAGGATTACACTTCTCA
Organism: uncultured Candidatus Saccharibacteria bacterium; assembly: GCA_964555255.1. GTDB lineage: Bacteria > Patescibacteriota > Minisyncoccia > UBA6257 > 2-01-FULL-56-20 > VGJV01. The sequence goes on along the minus strand of CAZKRG010000048.1, from coordinate 5,913 downwards.
GGAATCATAAATTTAAGTTGTTTGGTCGAAATAAATTGAGGGACAATCTCTATCCTCATTGGCCAAGTGTCTTGAGATCGATACCCCCCTTCGAAAATCACTCGTGAATCTTGCTGGAAAGCCACGCCACTAAGCGACACAGTATCTCCGAGATTGATTTGGTTAGGTTCAGCCGATGATAGAAAGGGTGCGACCTTTCCACTTGATGGCGTAAGTGTAATCTTAGATGTACTGGTAGCAGAAGCAATAATGGGACTGTATCCGATACAATTGGTGACATTACCAGACGGAATGTTTCCACCGGGGCTAGAGTTACAAGGGATTTCATCATAATCGATGACTTTGAAAATTAGTTGATATACACCCGGTACTATTTCTGAATTATGGTACGAAGTCGTGACAGTTAATGAACCGGTAATATTTTTTTCAATATTATTACCCTGAACAAATATAGAATTACCTGATTTACTCTCAAGATACACTAATAGATTTAACGTTCCGTGGATACGATTAAAATCTGTATCCAACTTCCACTGAACACTGTGCGGTGTTCCAATCTCCCATGTTTCATTTGTACTTGGCTTGAGCACCGTGAGAATCGCACTTGGTAAAGTGTCATTGACGGCTTGCTTAGAGACATCGGCATTATTCGTTTGTATATTAACCGGCAGATTAGTTTGAGAGTCGGTTTGTTTTACTTCATTGTTAACAACCGGAGCAACAGATTTTCCACTTTCATAAACATAAACACCGCCACCAATCGCTAAAACAGCGATCGCAATTATTAAAATAGCGACTGAAGTAAAACCTTTTTGTGAGTTTTTCATAATTTTTTATATTACACATTATTAATAACATTTGAAGTGCGAAATTTATTTCAAAAGTTTATCAACGCTCACGTCGAGCGCTTGTGCTAATCGTTCTAATTGTTGAATCGTGATATTCTTTTTTCCATTTTCTATTGCGCTCATATAGCCCCTATCCATATCAAGCGCTCGGCATATATCGCCCTGCGTCATCCCTTTGTTTAACCTGATTTTCTTAATGTTTGCGCCTAATTTCTTGCTTATCAACATAAATATATCATAGGCAATATTGCATTTCAACACAATATTGAATTATAATTCAATATATGAAAGCGGCGGAGCAAACTCAAAAATTTCCTTTCCATTTTTTGTGCGGCTCCCCCCTTGACCCCCCGTCGCAAGGCGGAAAAGGAAAGAGAGGAAATTTTTGGGTTTGCAGCGCGAGCGAAGCGAGCGCTCCGAGGTGCATTCAGTTGTTCCGCTCAAAATGGTTTCGCGCAAAGTTTAGAATATCCCACATTAACGAATTTGATGAAGATTCCTCCAAATTTTCGGCAAGGCGGCGGAGACTTTTCAAGTATTGAAGTTAAATACTATACAGAAATTTTTTCATGCAGAAAAACTACATAGAATTAACAGTTAAAACTATCTCATGAATAATACCTCTTATGGGGCCTGTCACCTGCATATATCACCGTAAATTGATTTTCTGATAATGCGATAGCATAGCCCGAATCTACACCACCGTATGCTCCGAAAAATGGTAGACTGCTTTTGGTATAGAAAGGTGTTAATTTCTTTATAGCATCATCACAAATATTGGCGGCAGAGCAAACTTCTTCAGTGCTCATCCATTGGTTTGTGGATTTATCAAGCCAAATTTTATAAGTTCCATATTTAGCTGTGGACATATCGAGAACTTGATTCTTCACATAGGCAATAAAATCTCATCAGGATTCCCGACAAACCTCGCAACAACCTCGCCGTCCCTGGGCAATGAAGTCGTTTCCCCACCATCTTCCGCTAGATAATTTTTAGGATATTGAAACTCAAATCCATAATTATCGTTTTGATAAGTCTGCGTGCCAATGGTTGTAAAGTTGAAAGTGGAAAGAATTTGGTCAGCCTCAGTAATTATGCCCTCGTTGTAATTAGTATCATTAGTTTTCATCGGTAAGGTATAAATAAAAGAATAGTATACGTTGTTATGTTTGATGGAGTCTGTGAAGCTCAAATTATAAATACCCTCCGGGTCATTATACGGCGTGGGGAAAATTATATTAAATCTGTACGTTCCTGATTTGTCCTCGTTAAACACATAAGGAGATTTGTCTATCCAAGCTTTGGAATCATCAAAATAAAATGTTCGGTATCTATTTACATAGCGGTCCTCTATGAGTCCACTACTGTAGTTTTGACTTTTAACGAACATTTCAACAGCATAACCTTCCTTTGAAACTATCACATGCTTAAGGTTTCCAGTGTCGCGATCATCGAATAAAATAATCCAATCTTCAGGATATTTAAACTTAAATCCGTAATTATCGTTTTGATAGGTTCGCCAGCCAGACGTATCAGGCATTTTGCATGTTCCCATCGAACCGTTGTTCGTATACTCGATGCAATTGGTTGTCGGAGTTGTAGATGACGCGTTTGGCACAGTTATATAATTTCCGCTGTTCGCCCATGATTTCAGATCCTGACTATCCGCGTTTATTTGCTGTACTGTCTGGTTGTATACTCGCTTCATTTCTACAAGAGCTTTTTGTTGCAGATAATACACATATAATTTTTCGGCGGCACTTCCTCCAATGACAATAATGACCAGGAGAATCAAAGAATTCCTGTGTATTATCGGTTTCTTCGGAGCAAATTGCGGAACTTGCAACAGGTACCCATTGCCGCGCGTGTTAAGATGATTCTCCAAAAAATCGACTGCTCTTTCCAAATTTTTCTGATTGGCGCCCCAGTCATACCATTGTCCCATTACGGATTTTGAGACAAGTGCGCCCCGCACACCATTTTGTTCTTGTTGTAAGACAATGGTAAGTCGTTGTCCTCCTTTGATAGATAATCCCCACTGACCGACTTGTAGCACGAAAATTTTGCCCTTCTCGAAATCCTTTTCGTCAAGCAATCCCCATTTATATTTTGAGGACAAGCCGGCGACAAGTACGCTTGCATGAGAAATATCAGCACCGGGGAGAAATATTCCCGTCTTTTTCGCCGCCCCCACACCTAACCTGTCTAATTCGGCACTGATGCCAAGGGAAATTGATGTATCAACAATTCCCATAACTGCTAAATTATATAACGGAGTGATTAATTTGAAAATCATCAACCTCTTGCCACACCCAAAAACAAAGATTACGCGAAAAGAAAGTATGGTTTGCCCACGCCGTCCGAGCGTAGCAAGCTCCGCCCTGCCGAAAACTTGGAGGCATACACCCTAAGAAAACGCTCTTTTCTTTTTCAAAAAAGAATTCCCGCGCGTAAATCAAAAAAGCAAGGAGTGTTTGCGGAGGCGGGTGGCGGGCTGAAATCCGAGCGTAAGATTAAGGTGCGAGTGAATGATTACTCCACAAAAAGAAAACCACCCGCAGCATGCGAGTGCACACCACGGGCGATCTTTTGATTTTTTGTTCCGGAAATCGGAATGATCAGAGGTACTCGACCTCTTGAATACCGAAGGCTTTGACCCAGTTGGAGAATGTCTGACGCGCTACCCTAAGTGCTTTTGCACTGGCGAGCTGGTTGCCTCGCTGACGAACGAGCTCTTTCACCATCATGTCACGTACCACAACCTGAATTGGCGTAAGTCCCTTCCCATCATCTTCGGGATCTTTAGGCATTTTAAAAGCCATTGTCTTAATAGTTTCATCCCTAGAACCAAATACCGGGATTCGGATTCTGAGAATGCTTGCCTCGATAGTTTCACTCTCGGAATCAAGTACCGCATTCTGGACCACGCTTTTTAGTTGGCGTACATTCCCAGGCCAATTGAACCCCACAAGCTGTGCTTCGGCGTCGGGACTAAACTTCCTCGCCGGCCGTTCACACATCTCTGCCGAAAATTTCGCGAGATAATGAGCGGCGATTGGGAGAATATCACTCGGACGCTCTGATAAAGAAGGGACTTGAACAGTCGCACACGCAAGACGGTAGTATAAATCCTCTCGCAACTTCTTTCCCCGAATCGCCTCCTCGGGATTTTGGTTGGTGGCCGCAATGATACGACAGTGGAGAGCTATCGGCTTAGTAGCACCCACTGGCTTCACTTCACAATCCTCCAACACTCGAAGGAGTTTCGTTTGAACACTGGGGTCCATTTCAGCAATTTCGTCCAAGAAGATGGTCCCCTTGCCAGCCTGCTCAAAAAGGCCTGTTCTATCACGAGCTCCTGTAAAGCCTCCTTGCCGACAACCGAAAAGCTCACTCTCGATAAGCTCATGAGGAATCGCGGCACAGTTGACCGGCACGAGCGGACCTTCTTTATGACCACTGACGTGGTGAATCATTTTAGCAACAAGCTCTTTACCAACACCACTCTTGCCAGCGACAAGCACTGGCATATTGGTCTTCGCAATGGAGCATGCCCTCCGAACCATCCGAGTCATTACCCCGGACGTGTATACCATGTCGGGCGTAATCGGCAACTCAAAAGCCGGCGATGGCGTAGGTTGTGGCAAAGCGGATGTTTCCGCTGGTGGCATAGGCAACCGGTCCCGGACAATGAGTCGTTCCGTATCCTTGTGAATCCCGTTGTGGTCATTAATCCGATCGCACACCTCTACTCCGTGGAATCTTCCATTAACCTCCATAGTCTTTTTTCCTTTTTTTCCGGACTGTTTACCACAGCCCGGATTCCCTCCACGCGGAGTGTAATTGGGCTGCGGTAAGCTTTTGCTTACCTTTTCAAAAGGGGCTTTCAGCTGTCTCGAACCCTACTATCCCTCGCGATGGGGTGTCAAGCGAGCAAAAGAGTTGAAAAATCGAATGATAGTGAATATGAGATGAACTCTTCGCATTTCCTCTTATTTTGCTATACTTCCTGCAGAATTTTAACAATCCACCTCTTTTTGAAATGAATATAACCGCAACCGCAACGCTGACCAACCCCGAAGGGAGACTCACAAGATTAGCATATAGAGCATATAAACTCGCAAAAAACGGCAACTGGCCTCATTGGGACCCCGCGACACTCGAACCGCTGCTCACTCCCTTCATCGGCGGCCAATTTCGTCTTGTGAAATTACCTCCCAAAGGCCAACCGTCCGAAAAAGGCAGAAAAAAAATGCTCGAGCTGCATGGGAAAATACAGTCAATTAAAATACCCAATAAAAAGATAAAGCACATTGTGATCTCCTTCGATTGGCTATGCGAGAAGCGTAACAACCGATGGGCCCTTATTCCCTGGGAAGGAAAGTATGAGCTCCCCGTGGACTACATCGTCTTCTATTCCCAAGTACGGAAAGGACGACTCAAATCAAAAAACTGGGGAGGAGAATTTTGCCGGTTCTACCGCCCAGGCGATCCCGATAATCTTTCAGAAAAGGATTTTCTTGAAGAAGATTCTTCCTGAAACACGCGCATAACGCGCAACAACAGAAAATCACCCCGCGTGCCTCGTGCACCGGGTGATTTTTTATCTCGCAAAAAACAACACTCCCCCGATCACCACCATAAACACCACAAGCCACGCAAGCGTCGCGAAAAATAATGCGATCGCATCCTTCGCGTGCCCATGAAGATAAAAATATAATGGCCTCCCCAACACAAGCGCTCCAGTAACACATGCTGATATCACAAAAAGGAGCAGAATAAAAATCGGAATGAAAAATGTCTGTCCATCGCCAAAAATTTTCCCGGCATTAAAGAAAAAAAGCGCCACCGCAGTAATATAGAGCGTCGTCGCGGCCCCATGAAGCAAACCTTTCAAAATATATTCGGAAGTTTTCACAGCTATAGCATAGCACTTTAGTCAGAGTTTGCGCTACGAATCTCGCAGTAAATGAGAAACGAAGTGGTTATTATACCAAAAAGAAAGGCGTGTGCCGTCAGCCGTATCTATCATCTTCCGCACTCATTTCGCAAGCAAAAAATCTGC
>CAZKRG010000047.1:3305-6518 GCA_964555255.1 uncultured Candidatus Saccharibacteria bacterium | reverse complement strand
GGAATTCCCCACGCAAGATCTTTCCTGGGCCGGGAAAAACTCACATCCTCGAGCCCTTCTTTTTCGATCAACGAGAGAATCTCGGTTTTTTTTCCTTCTGGAACAATTTTCAATTCCCCGCTTCGGATCTTCGCGCCAATATCCTTGGAGTACTTTGAAAGCTTAAAAAAATAATTCTCTTCCTCGATCACCTCCGGTTCCTTATCATGATCCAGGCACTTGCCGTTGTTCAAATCCTTCGGAGTCACGAATGCTTCGTGCCCCACGCAATACAATCCTCTATATTTCTTCTTATAAATATCCCCGCGCTCCACAAGCTTAGTCCATATTACTTCGACCGCAGGCCAGTGCTTCTTCTGATCGGTAGTGCGAAGAAAATCATCCCAAGAAACATTGAGATAATTTTTAAAGTTCTTAAAAAGCACGGCATTCGTATCCGTAAACTCCTTGGGCGTCTTTCTATTCGCGACCGCGGCGCGTGCAATTTTCGCACCATGCTCGTCGGCACCCGTCAAAAAAAATACCCGCTCGTTGCGAGCGCGATGGGCACGTGCAAGCACATCCGCTTGCACTTTTTCGAGTGCATGCCCGATGTGCGGCGCTCCATTCACATAATCGATCGCAGTCGTAATATAGAACTTCTTTTCCATTACAAAAAATATACCCCAAAAAGCGCTGAAAATACAACCATAATCTGGATAGTTTGGGACCGCATGAATGTCTTAAAACTGCCAAGATTATTATGACGATGATACCATCTTCCCCCGTTTCATCGAAGACCAATCTTCGGCAATCTCTTGGAACACTGCAGCCGCGGGCACTGCAATGATTGCCCCCCAAAATCCTGCCGCTTCCACACCGATAAGAATTGCAGCAATGACAATCACCGGGTGGAGTCCCACTGCTTTATTAGTCACCAGGGGCACGAGTATATGTGACTCAAACTGTTGAATAGCGATAAAAAGAAGCAGTGTCCAAAACGCAAGCGTAGTGGAAGTAATAAATGCAGACAACACCGCCACCGCTCCCGCAATGATAGGTCCTGCAAAGGGAACTAATTCAAACATTCCCGAGAGAATTCCAATAAGAAATGCGTGTCTCACTCCCAAAAGAAGGAGGACTCCCCATACTAGAAGCGTCATGAGCGCCGAAAGCAAAATTTGTGTACGAAACCAGAACCCTATTTTCCTCCGAGAACGCTGATAAATACGGAGTGCTGCCGATTCATAATCAGGAGGGAACACCACTTTAATGAAACGTTCTACTCCATCCCGATTCAAACTTAAATAAAAAGAACTTACGAGAATTGCCACGCCAAGCACTACGTTCCCCAATACCCGCGCGAAAATCGCGAAAGGAGATATGTCTCCGTTAAAGAGCACTTGCGAGAACCGATTCACCAACTGACTAATGGATTGGGTAGCTTCCGGAGAAATAATCGAACCCCACCAGGAATTAGAAGCGGTTTTCCCTAAATTAGCGAACACACTATTTAAATCAACAATAGCAAAGGGAATTATGGTATAAATAATAAGAGAAAGGAGAAAAAAACTTAAAAGGAACACGAAAATGACTCCGAATGTCCTCGGCAACCCTTTTCTCTCCAGAAAACTCACTACCACTTCCAAGCCAGAAGAAATCACCAAAGCAAGAAAAAGACCCAACACAATCTCCCTTCCAATAAAAAGGAGACTCACAAATGTTCCAAAAATAAGGATTCGCCAAAGGCTCACCCATGAAATTTCTATCGCTTTCTTTTCCATCCCGTTAGAAATTAATGTCCTAATATCCTTTTCTTTATAAAGATAATAACGAATCAGTCGCGCAAAAGTTTCAAAAAATTCCTCCCATCCTTAAAAGGACCTATGGCCGCAAGAGAAAACATGGGATTTTTAAAGTACGCTCTGGCCGCGTGGCGGATATCTTCTGGGCGTACTTCTCGTACTTTTTTGACGATTCTCTCGGGATTCTGTAATTTTCGAGTGAGTATTTCTTGTCCTCCATAAAAACTCGCGAGTTCGTCTGAGGTCTCGATCCCCAAGAAAAGACTCCCTGTCAAATGGTCTTTTGCTTTGGTAAGTTCCTTTTCTCCCACAAGTTCATTAGTAAGACGATGAAATTCTTCAAGAATAGCTTTTAGGACAACCGGCACCTTCGAATTATCAGCCCCCACGGAAACTGCAAAATGTCCATGATCCATGGAAAGTTCTGCTCCGGCTTTCACATAATATGCTGCCCCGAGTTCCTCGCGGATTTTTCGAAAGAGACGCGAACTCATTCCTCCACCAAGAATATTACCAAGCACTTCCAGCGGAAAACGTTTTTCATCCAATAACGTACACGCAGGCATTCCCAAGACAATGTGAGATTGATCAGATTCTTTGTATTTTACCAAAACTCGTTTCGCTGGTTTTCCCACACGCGTTGAATCTTTTTTCTGATTCTTGCCTCCGCGCAATTTTCCAAAAGTATCACGGAGTTCATGCAACACTTTCTTTTCGTTGAAGTTCCCCGCCACTACCACCACCGTCGCGCGCGGCACATAATGATCCTGCCGGTATACAATAATTTCTTCCCGAGTAAGTCGGCGGATCGTGGATTTTTCTCCAGAAATGTCCCAACCTGCGGGCTGATCTCCATACATCGCCTTATTAAAAAGTTCTTGAACGCGACGCATGGGCATGTCTTCGTACATATTGATTTCTTCGATGACCACTCCTCTTTCCTTCTCAATCTCGTGAGGATCAAAAATTGGATTCACATAAAGATCCGAGATAAGCTCGAGGATATGGGAAAGTTTCCCATATTCAACCTTCGCCCAATACCCAGTATATTCTTGTCCCGTAAAGGCGTTGTACTCCGCTCCTAATGCATCCAGTTCCTCTGCTATCCTCCCTGCCTGGGGTCGTTTCGTGGTGCCTTTAAAAACAAGATGCTCGAGAAAATGAGAAATGCCATTAATGCGTTTTGTTTCATACTCCGATCCTGCCTCGACGAGTGTGAGAACTGTTGCCGCCACACTCTGGGATTGCGGTACAAGAACTACCCGTATACCATTCGGCAGAATAATTTTTTTAAGAAAATTCATACTCAAAATAGAAATATAGTGCCATTATTGTGCGCCATAAAAAATGGACTGTCAATGCAAAGGCCGATCAAACTATACCCGTCACCTCTTGATGTTCACTGTACAGGAATTTGAACTGAGATCAG
>CAZKRG010000047.1:0-3205 GCA_964555255.1 uncultured Candidatus Saccharibacteria bacterium | reverse complement strand
AACTATACCCGTCACCTCTTGATGTTCACTGTACAGGAATTTGAACTGAGATCAGTGTTCTAACTCGTAATTTCTGCAATGTCGGCCGTAAACTGTTGCGCTCGGCTTACCACTGCCTCCCCGTACGTCCAAAGATACCGGCTCCAGTTGTTCCCGGCATAATAACGTGCTGCAGCGATCCGTTGCTGAGAAATAGAATCAGTGGCTCCTCCGGCATCTTTCAAAAAGAGCGCGGTGGCGACGAATGCATCTGCATTATTCCAAGGAGAAGCGGGATTGTGTCCCGTGATCTGCGCTACCTTCGCTTTATAAAGATTCCATGTGGAAGGAATAAATTGCGCCGGACCCATCGCCCCTCCATAAATTCCGTCCCGGTTAGGACAAGAAACCATGAGAGAGTTCGGATCTAGTCCTAAACTACTCGTAATTTGAAGAAATAAGGGGCGATTTGAAGGGCTCATAGCAGTTTTATAACTGCACCTCCCCACATTCTGCCCGAGCGCAGACTCCCGATCGAGCACCGCAAGAATCAGCGCAGGGCTCACTCCCGTAGCGCCAGATGCCAATTTGGCATATTGATACGCCTCCTCAAAACTCATTTCCCCTCCGCCAAGTAGTTGAAAGATACGGCTCCTAATTTGTGCTGCGGTCTGCTTGGTTTTTGCGAGCAGCTTCTGATACTCCGATTCCTTCCCCTTTGTAACCGCGAGAAGCTGATTCTTCTGGGATTTTGTCTGGCTCACCGTGAGCTTCTGTTGCTGCTGATATTGATTTGCTGTTTGAGCGTCCACGCGCGCTTGGAGAAGCTGTCCCTGCTCATCCGTAAGCTGGTCACGAAGATCGGTAATTTGTCCAATCTCAAGCCGGACATTGTTTTGAAGCACGAGTACTCCGTTTACATCAGAGAAAAAATCTGAGAGGCGAGGATTTTTCAAGAAAATACTCAGAAGGTTTTCCTCCTCGCTCACATGGAGGTTGCGAATAAGCGCAGCCAGTGCTTCGCGACGCGATTCCAACGTGGATTCGGTAGATTGAATTTTGAATTTGGTATCTGAAATCTTCTGATCTAACTCTCGGATCGTAAGTGTGATCGCCTGAATCTGTAAATTAAGTTTCGCAATTTTACTATCAAGCACCCCAATTTCACCTTTAAGAGAGCTCCCTTGCTTCTGATATGTGGTGATCTGCCCTTCATATTGATTCATCTGTGCCTCGAGATCCTTGAGTTGTAATTCGAGTGCTGCGCGCTCATCTTGAGCACTCGTGATATTGGAAGCTTGCGTAGTACTCGAAGAGATCTGCGCTTCGGATGAGCTTGCAGTTTGGGCTAAGGAAACTGAAGAGCGGAATAGCAGCCCTCCCACAAGAAGAGAGGTAATTAAACTTCCTAGAATTGCGCGCACTGAGAAAATACTCATCCAATTAGGAGAAAATACAAAAGTAATTATACCGGAGAATGACGGAAAGAACCAGAAACCGTCCTCACATAAAGGAAACGCACATCCTCGGAAAAAGGTTTCTTGATATAAAATTATTTTGCGGGTTTCGCAGATGCCGGTTTTGCCGCAGACTCTGCAGGGACTTCTTTTTCTTTTTCCTTCGCGCGCTCTGCCTTCTTTTCCTCTGTCTCCACCTTCACGGCAGAGAGATCTATGGGTGCTTTTTCCTTCACTTCTTCCGCCATCGGAGGCATCACCGTCGCGACAGCTACATCTCCCTCAATAAGCACCTTCACTCCCGTGGGAACGGGGAGATCTTTCACATAGAATGTAGTGGTAATATCCTGAAGCCCGCTCACATCGGCAATAAGCCGATGAGGCAAATCTCCGGGAAGCGCTTCTACCTCCACTTCCAAAAGACTTTTGTTCAAAATGCCCCCCTTATCGCGCACTCCCGGCGCAATTCCAATAAACTCGAGTGGAATCTTTGTACGAATCTTTTCATCCATACGCACTTCATAAAAATCAATATGACTCACTTCGTTCGTGAGATAATCACGGGTAACCTCGTGGATCAACGCAGGATGCTTTTCTTTTCCAACAAGGAGACTCACCACTGTGTTCGCTCCTGCCTCTTTAAATACCCTCCCAAATTCTTTAAGGGACACGGCAAGGTGAATGTTCTTGATACCGCGCCCATAAAGTTCCGCGGGAATTAATTCTGCTTTGCGAAGCGCTTTCACGGCACGTCCAAATTTTTCCCGTTTTTCCACTGAAAGTTCCATAGGAATGTAATTGCTTTTACAGTAAGAAATAAGATACCAAAATTCTCTTTTTTTTGCAACCTTGACTGAACTTCTCGCGAAATGTACTCTCAAAGGCAAGAAACTTGAAAGATAAAAAAAAACCGAAGCACCACATGCGTCCCTGTCTGGACGAAGTGGTGACAACCAGCAGTTGGAGCCGTAGGACGGGTTACGCTTCTCAGCCTACGGCTCCCAACTTATCCTCGCCTTCTGCATAGGCTTGGCGAGGAAAATCCGATCGCAGAGTGATTTCGAGGCAACGAGTCACTCTGCGATCTTTTTATTTTCCGAAAGCAAATGCGCTCCGCGAGGGAGCGCATCGCGCGATTACGCTGCCCCGCCCGCACTTTTTCATACGTGATACGCGCGGATATATTCGGTTTCAGCGACGGAAAAAACAGCAACCCGCAGCGCTTCAAACAAATAACGTGTTTCGCTCAGCTGCATTTTCTCTCGTGATTGCCTCATACGATCACCCATTCGAGTCCGAATAACCGTTTTGCATCGCAGAAAAACTCCTCGACCTCAAACCGATTATAGTAGCAGGTGATGATTTCTTCACGCGAAGCATTGGCATCATTTGTGACAAGATATCATGGCTCTTTGGCGTTTTCTTTCCTGTCCGATACGACGAGGCGCAACGACTCGCCATATGCCTCGACTCGCTCATCGTTCTTCCTCACGTGCCGGGCGGCAACCATGTGCGGGCGTTTCGGATTCCAAAAGTGCTCGCCTCCTTTCACGCGAATAATGAATTTCCATTGATTTTGCTCGAGAAATTGGACTATAGAGGGCGAAGCGAAGCCACGGTCGAACACCAGCATCGGCTTGGTATGAATAATTCTTTCGAAATGCTGGAGGGCGGCAATGACGAATACATTTTGTGAGTCCCTCATGATTTGACGTACAGTAAATTGACTCTTCAAGAAAAATATTCTAAATTCACAAGAGCTGATTTCA
>CAZKRG010000046.1:0-6523 GCA_964555255.1 uncultured Candidatus Saccharibacteria bacterium | reverse complement strand
AAAGAAAAATACGACACCGCCGTATCCGGATACCTCGCCTCAAATCTACTTTCAGAAAAAGAAGTGGCGCTTATCCCTCAAGCGCTACGCCTTATCACCCTTGAACAAGCTACCCGTTACCTCATTGATTATCTCGAAAACACCTACTACGCATGGGACAACTCGCGATTCCCTTCTCGCGCAGCACACAATCGTTTTCGTGCCGAACAAAATATCGCCTTTTATAAAGAAGTTGCCGAAAAGGTGGAGTAAAAAAAGAGAAGGCGAATGGGTACCCATTCGCCTTCGTGTTTAGACTTTCATCAATCGGAGAGTTCCGCAAGCGACGGCCCATTGGCGGCTCCAGGCATCGTGATCTTCTTGGCTGCCACTCTCGTGGCAAACGCAATACTCTCACGAACTTTCCCAGGATCACTGTGGTCTTCATCGAGACAAACTCCCTGCCGGATGAACTCGGAAAGGAGCCCCGCAAGAAACCAATCTCCCGCACCCACTCCAGAAACCAAGCGAGGAGAAGGAGTGGCAAAAAATTGCTCGCATTCCCCCCAAAGGGAAAAAAAACCTCCTCGCTCCGCTTTGGTGATGATGATAAGCTTGACCCCCATAGCATGAAAATCCATGAAGGAAAGCTTATCTCTTCTCGTGAGTGAAATGAACTCCTGTTCATTCAAGATGAGAAGGTCGGCTTCTCTAAGGAGAGGTCCCAACGCATCCAGACCATAGTCGTCTGTACAGGCACTGTGGTGCGGGCTTAACACCCGTGTCCCTTGCAAGGCATCTTCAAAAAGAACCTTCGCAAGATTCACTTCAGACACGCGAACTCCCGTTGCTATTCGCCAAGCCCTTGGCGAAGCCGCGACCGCAGCCGATATCTTGCCTACAGCCTCCTCCATACGCACCTTCAAGACAGCTACCTTTTCTTCGTCCACCATATCCACAGGCTGAATCAGCGTTCCCGTACGGCCGATGACACGAGAGGGTCGAGAGGGATCTACCGGCAACAAGGCAATACTCGCCTTATCCAACACCGGGAGTACCTCGAAGGGAAGATGTGTCTGGGCAAGCACCCATTTGAGCAAGACATCTTCGGCAGAACCATCTTTGCCCGCAAGCCCAAGAAGATAAGGCAGAACCGCGAGCTTTTGAAGCGCAATTGCCACATCTCCCGCGGCACCACTCAAGTCCACACGAAAATCCGAAAGGGTAAGCTTCTCGGAAGTGCTGAAGGAGTTATAGACTCCCACAATTTCGGGATTCACAGAAAACCCCACAATCACGTCATTCACAATAATCCTTTCTCGTTGAAGTTATTATTTCCCGGCGAGCTCTTCTGCAATTTTGAGCTCCTCCGGCGTGTTTACCCCAATCGCTTCTTCCGGATCGGCGGTGATAGTCGCAATGGAAAATCCTTTGGCAGCCGCGATTCCCGCCAAGTCGGTAAGATAGTACTCATGCTGCGCATTTTTCGCGGTGATCTTCGAAAGACTCTTCCGAAGCCACGCCGCGTCAAAACAGAAAAAAGAAGGGTTTACCTCACGGACAAGAAGTTGCTCCTCATCCGCGTCCTTTACCTCTACGATTTTCTGGACATCATCGGCCGCATCCCGGATCACTCTCCCAAAACTTAAAAGCGCTTTCCGTGGTCCTTCAAAATCAGGAACAGTAATGGTGGCCATCGTGAGTACCGATTTCTTATTTTCCTTCTGCACTATCTCAAGAAAACGAAGAGTATTGCCTTTTATAAAAGGCATATCTCCATAGAGCACGATCACGGACTGCACTCCTTGGAACAAAAATTCAGCGCACTGAACCGCATGAGCAGTGCCACGAGCTTCTTCCTGTACAATATAGTCGTAGTTTTCCCCAAGACTCTTTCGAACCTCTCCACCCGGCCCCACGACAATCACCGGCCGTGGGTCAATTCCCGAGTTGGCAACCGTGCGAAGAAGAAGTTTAATCATGGGCTCTCCCCCCACAGGAAGGAGAACTTTTGGCTGTCCCTGGGTATGACCATTCATACGAGTACTCTTGCCAGCCGCAAGAACGACAATTTTGGTGGTTGGTTTCATAGTATGAGTGTATATCTGTTTCAATTTTACTCGAATCAGAATACCCCAAAAACCCAAGAGGTCAACAATATGCTATTTCACATCCCAGAAAACACTCTGTGGATAAATCACGCAATTGACCTCTTACCTCGATGGAACAACTCTATAGAATTGTTCCATCGAGAGGCACTTACCAAAAATTTTACGTTTTTGAGAAAAAGCGTATTGTGAAGTCAAAACATGATTGAGAATACAAAACGCGTCGTCACTATCGGTGGTGGCACCGGCACGTATACCGTACTCTCTGCCTTAAAATCCCACCCGCTCCACTTGAGCGCTATCCTTTCCATGGCGGACGACGGCCAATCAACAGGAATTCTCCGGGACCAATACGGTGTACTCCCCGCAGGTGATATTCGCCGAGGACTCACCGCACTTGCCCCTGAAAGCGACCTTCTCCGAAAGCTATTTATCTATCGCTTTGAAGAAGGACTTCTTCAAGGGCATAATTTTGGAAACCTATTTCTCTTGGCGCTCGAGAAAGTAACCGGCGATTTCTCAACCGCACTCCGCGAAGCCGCGCAACTTTTAAATATTGAAGGTGAAATTATTCCCGCAACTCTCGACAATGTGCGTCTCTATGCGGAACTTGAAGATGGCACTCGTCTTTATGGCGAACATCGCATCGATGTTCCCCGAGAAAAAACCAGAGCGCGGATTAAGCGGGTGTGGCTCGAACCCGAAGCACGTCTCAATCCCAGCGTCGCCCGGGCATTACGTGTCGCAGACCTCGTGGTTATAGGCCCCGGCGATCTCTATACCAGTCTCATTCCCAATTTCCTCGTGAAAGGAGCGAAGGAGGCGCTCCAAAAATCCCGCGCGAAGGTGGTGTATATAGGAAATTGCATGACAAAGTTCGGCGAAACCCAAGGGTTTACCGCCCTCGATTTCTTCTCCGCAATAGAGAAATGGTGCGGCGAAGGACGAATTAATTATGCCTTGTGGAATAGTAAAAAACCCGCAGAAAGAATCCTCACTCGCTACAAAAAAGAACAATCCGAATTTGTGGCACCTCCAAAAGAAAAGAACCATGATCAGACTCAATTCCTTACGGCAGATATCCTAGATACAGGGCCTCTCATCCGGCACAGTCAGGAAAAACTCGCGAAAGCCTTACTATCTCTTTTATAAAAATCATACTGCCTGTGTATTCTTGAGGAACTCTCGCCCGCGACTCTTTTATATTTTTCCCAAGCGGTGGATGATGGAACACTTATTTTCGTGGTTTAGATTCTATCAGAGGCTGGCAGGCAAAACTGCGATGGTAGCAGCATCAGGAGAGGGGAAGGGTGTCAAGCGTTGATAATTGATAATTCATAATTGATAATTGAGCCATGTCGCTCGCGCTCTATCGCAAATACAGACCAAAGCAGTTAGATGAAATCCTTGGCCAGGAGACCAATATAAATCTTTTGAAGAACGCCGCCCGCGAGAATCGGATTGGGCACGCATATCTTTTTTATGGTCCTCGCGGCACCGGAAAAACCTCGACTGCCCGGCTCGTCGCGAAACTCCTGAACTGCGAAAAGCGGTACACCGACCCCTCATTCGCAAAAACCGGCGAGCCGTGCAACACCTGTGCCGCGTGCATGGCGGTGGACTCGCAAAGTTCGTTCGATGTAATCGAAATTGATGCCGCCTCAAATCGTGGTATTGATGAAATCCGCAATCTTAAGGAAAGTATTCAAACCGCGCCCGTCGGCGGATCCCATAAAATCTATATTATTGATGAAGCGCACATGCTTACCGGCACTGCGTGGAATGCACTGTTGAAGACGCTCGAGGAGCCTCCCCGACATGCGGTCTTAATCCTCGCGACCACGGAATATGAGAAACTCCCCGCCACGATCACCTCGCGCACCCAGCGGTTTCTCTTTAAGAAGATTTCGAAAGCGCATCTCGTGGAAAAGCTTCGCAAAATCGCGAAGCTCGAGAAAATAAAAATCGACGACGAGGCGCTCGAAATTATTGCCACCGCGGGCGAGGGTTCCGCACGGGATTCGGAGTCGCTCCTTGATCAGGCGAGGAGCTGGGGAGAAACGATCGACGCGAAAATGGTGGAAGAGCTCACCGGCCGCACGGGGATGAAAAAAGTGCACACATTCACCGCGCACATCCTAAAGAAAGAATTGAACGAAGCGCTCTCCATGCTCCACGCGCTCGCGGACGAAGGACATAACCTTACTGAATTTACGAAGCAGCTTATTCATTACCTCCGCAAAGTACTCACGCTCGCCTTGAACCCGAAGCTGTCGCATGCTTACCGCGAGGAATTCACAAAAGAAGAACTTGAGCAAGTAACCACGCTCATGCCGTTCACAAAAAACGACGCATGCATTCCCCTCCTCCGCGCCTTAATCCGCGCCTACAGCGAGATGCGCTACAGTCCGTTTGCGACGATTCCGCTGGAGATTGCACTGATTGAACAGCTGGGAGGCACAACAGAAAATAGAAAGTAGAAGGTTTCAGCGATGCCATTGGCTGATCCGCCTCTGGCGGAAAAGTAGAAAAATAGAAAATAGAAGTGATGTAACGACATCGCAAGACGTAACATGAGGACTTGGAAACCGTTGCCGAAGTCGGAGAAATCAACGACCACGGTGTCGGCGGGGGAACACAGTGCGAGCGTGACAAGAAACTTCGGGAATATGGGGATAATCCTTGCGTTCTTCGTGAGCCGCCAGATTTTCGATTTCGCAGTCGCCCAGCGGAGGCCCGCAAGGCGAGCGTTCGCGCGCAAGCTCGCGACTTGTTCCGCGGAAATTGTTTGCACACCGAATGCATAGAGCTTTCTGATTTGTTGGGGAACACCGGAAACCGTGGCATTCAAAAACAGCCACTTTTCTTTTATGATATTCATGAGGACAAGGTGTTTTGAGGTTTTCGAGACCAAAAAGTGGTGAGTATGGATCTCGGGGACACCAAAATGCCTTGTTTTTATTCAGTTTTCCTCCTCTTTCATTATACAAAAAAGTGCGGGCGGGGCAGCGTACTTTGGCCGTTTTGTTTTTGTTAAAGAGGCCGGTACCATTAGGCACCGGCGAGAGAAGCGGTTCCACATCACTGTAGGTGTACCACCGCTCTCATATCAAAAATATACAGCGAAATGCCGAGGTTTAAAAATTTATGATCTCCCGCTTGTTTCTTGTATTTCTTCCCGGTTTGTATTAAAAAAATTGTAGTTGACTCCCGTAATTACGGGAGGGTATCATAAAAAAACTTAACCAGAAAGCTGACTATGGCGACAAGAACAGAACAACGTCCGGTCGAAGTGAAAATCTGCGACTTTTGCAACAAGGAAGTTCCCTGCGTTTCAAAATGTGTAGTATGCCAAAGAGACATGTGCGGAGATGGAGGTTGCCACGCACATGCCGCCTATTCCTTGGAGATTTACCGTTATGAAAACGAAAAACGGATCTGCAGCGCGCATGTGTGCAAAGAATGCGCGCAGAAAAGAACCAACCTCACTATCGGTGCGCTCCTCGACGGCATACTTACCGGCACACTCGGCTCAGAAACAGTTGTGGCCGCGAATACTCCGAGCTAGGACTCTCGAGCTCACTATTTACAAAAACAACAATCTCTCAAGGGTTCGACTATGGGTCGGCCCTTTTGTTTTTCAAATCGGGAGGAGCGCTTCGCCCAACCCCCAGCCGATCCAGCGGATTGCCCGCGACCAGGCGAATGCCCGAACCCCCGCGGGCAATTCTCCCTTTTGTGCATGCAGAATTTTTCTGCGACGGTGGCGGAGAAGCATAAGTTAAATATTAGAGGCGAAAGTTATTATTAAATTAATTGTATCACGAACACTTGTTAGACAATCTAAGAATCAAGTATTACTATGGCGTCATGTTCCTTGAAAAAATTGGAAGCAGCAATCAGGATCTGGGTACGGGTCCCGACAAGAACACACGTCAGACTATAGAACTAAGGTTTATGTCCAACGGCCGCACGCATCTAGCGATATTGGACGTATTTACTTCTTCAGGTTCTGACCTCAATTGCGCCTGCGACTTAAAAGAAACCGACTGGATCTATAATAACTTAACCACTCTGGCGCTCCAGGAATCACTGTTGGTTATCAAACGTCAAACGCATTTCGAGATCGCATTCGAACTGGGTAGTAAAGGATTTTGCGAAACGGCCCTTGAGAATGCGATTCCCATACTCAACACCCTGGGCGTCTACGAACGAACCGCCAGAGACTACCTACGCACTCTCGGTATCGACCAGGAAACCCAAGTCAAGTACCGTGGGCAGTGGATGAGCTACAAACAGTACCTTTTGCTCACACATCCAATTCTCATTCACAGGCCATTGAGCTAACCAATCAGTAACGCTACAAACAGGAATACCGCTGACGCATCATGTGTTGACGCTATTCTTTATTATTAACATAACCATAAGCGGCCGAT
>CAZKRG010000045.1:0-6833 GCA_964555255.1 uncultured Candidatus Saccharibacteria bacterium | reverse complement strand
GCTCCGCCGCGCACACTCCAAACTGCCAAAGAACCTGAAAACAAATCGGCTCGAATCATATTTTGTAAGGACAAAAGAAATTTTTTCATAAGGATTTTAGTGAAGAAACTCGATGAGTTTCTTTTTTGTTTATCTTGACGTATCTCGTCAAGTGATGTAGGATATTGAGTCGGTTGTCCTTTCCAAATCCAACTCGAAGGAGGTGATGTCGCGTGCAGATCAAGAAGGGTGACGATCGAGTGGTGGTAATTCTGCCAGCCCTTGGTATCGTTCTCAAGTTTCCATTCATTCGTTTCTGGCGATTTGTCTGTAGTCTCGTTCGCTGTTTCAAAAACCCGAGACTGATATTGGGCAGATTGTGGCGAGGTGTATCAACGCCTATCCGTTATCCGCTCGGTTTTCGAGGGATGCTCTTCAAGGGACTGCACGCCAACTGGTGTGAGTTCTGGTTCTACTGGCGGACACGCAACCCGTTCCTCCAGCCGACATATTTCTCTCTTTTCGGCTTTCTTAACGTTCAGCGGATAGGCGAACCCTGTCTGATGAAGCCAGAGGACGTCTGGTATCAGTTGAGCGGAATGAACAAGTCGCTTCAGAGAGATTTGCGGAAGGATAATCACCACTTCGCAAACCCGCGGAACTTCTGCTTCTTCAGAGGCAAGATACGGATGCTGGACTACGGCAGTAGTGGTAGCCGAGCAGTCGTAGCTCTTCACGGTTCTCATATCGTGGAGTATTTCAACCCAGCTTACAGCTGGGAAGAAGAAAAGAAGAAGTTCAAAGACAAGTCCTCACAAACGTGAGGCAAAAATCCGAACCCATCGGTTCGTCGGTCAGCCCCACAAGGCTGACCGTTTTTCTTTTTCTAAATTCAAAGAGCGAGAATTTGCCGCCAAAGCCAGTGAATTTTTCAATCAATTTCAAATTGAAAAATTCACTGAAATGAGTTATACTTAACTCATTAAAAACTTGAAATTGTTAATCTCCGCTCGGAAATTCATTTTGCCCGCCCGCCCCATCCGAGTCCCGCGAAGCGGGACGAGGAGCGAATTCCGTTCGAGCTATGTTCAGAATACACCGCAGAAAGAAACTTCCGAATCCGAAAGGTGGGAAGAGGCCCGCGCCGAAGGCGCGGGAATGAGCAAAAGAGCCCGTCGCTTCGCGACGAATTGGGATGGAATGGGAAGAGCGAACTGGGCGGATTTGTCACGAACCAAGGGGTTCGTTCCGATTTTTTGGACGAACGACTTGATTTGATGCAAATCAGACGAGGAGGACAAAAAATCGGCTTGTTTCATATCTAAAATCCAATAATTCCATCTTGGCAGAAGCAATCTTTTACTATTACTATGGTTGGAAAAAGCATTTATCAGTGAAAGCTAAACAAGCGAATCAGATATCCTTATAGACTTTCCTAATTGAAATCGTGTTCGGAATTATCTTCTCTGCTTTTGTTGTTTAATGTTTTTCGCTTGAATTTTTCCCTTTCTTCCTGCTAGAATTTTTTCTAGTGGGTCCTTAGCGGTTCTAAGGAAGGGAAAACTAAAAAGCTGGAGGTGCATATGGCGCACGTGATGCCTCGTTTCGGGTCGAAGATCAACGGTAGACACACGATTATCCGGTACGCCCGCTCCTTTCTTCAGAGAATAGATAATTGGGCAGAGGGGAATATACGTATTCACCCTGGGCTCATCACTGCGGGAAGGGCGAAGGGAGGGTTGAAGGTATGGAATATTCGTGGAGGACTACGAGTTAAACTTTACAATACGGCTGAGGCGCAGGAATTCTTTCTCTACACGCATAACACTATGCGAGTAAGGGAGTGGCTCTATACCGAATTCCCGTCGTGTGAGTTCGTAACATGAAACGGTGACTCTCTTAAAATGAGGTCGCCGTTTACGTTTTTCCTACTTGGCGCTACGATAGGAGGAATGTCAGAAGAACCCATCCAAGGACATCTTCACCCGATTTCTCGGGCGATTTTTGAGATTTGCAAAATTTTTGCGGAGATCGGATTTGAAGTAGCGATTGGTCCGGAACTCGAAACCGGCCATTACAATTTTGATGCTTTGAATTTTCCGGAGGATCATCCTGCGCGGGATATGCAGGACACTTTTTGGGTGAAACCGCGCTCAAGTGAAAAGGTTTTGCGTACCCATACCAGTCCTGTGCAGATTCGCTATATGGAACAAAAACTCGATGAGGGAAAACTTCCACCATACCGAGTGATTGTTCCGGGGAAGGTGTTTCGTAATGAAGCGACGGACGCAACCCATGAAGCGCAATTTTTTCAGGTGGAGGGACTCTATATGGATACAAAGGTGTCGCTCGCACAGCTCAAGAGCACACTCGAGTATTTCTTCAAGAAATTCTTAGGGCCAGAATCGGAAATTCGATTTCGCCCGAGTTTTTTCCCATTTGTGGAGCCGGGTTTGGAGGTGGATGTGCGCTACAAAGGTACGTGGTTGGAGATGGTCGGTGCGGGGTTGGTGCATCCGAATGTGCTTAAAGCTGCGGGTGTTCCCAAAGGATATGCTGGGTTTGCGTTTGGTACCGGCATTGATCGGCTTGTCATTGTGAAGTATGGAATTTCGGATATCCGGCTTTTTTATAACGGCGATATGCGTTTAGTGAATCAATTTTAGTTTATGAAGCTGTACAGAAAAACAACGGAATTTATTGATGATTCCTTTAAAGATGAGAGACAGAAAAAACATTTCGAGCGAACGGTATATTGGTATGAGAAATTTCTGCCGATCCCTATTACGGAAACACACAGGATTGCTGCCTATGCGCATGATGTTGAGCGAGCTTTCAGAGATGAAAGTGCGAAACTTCCAAAAAATTATCTAGACTCCGATTTCCTCGCTTTTCACCAGAATAAAGGAGCCGAGATTATCTCGGATTTTCTACGGGAAAATAATGCAGATGAAAAAATGATAGAGAACGTTGCGCGCCTCGTGCGCGTGCATGAGGTGGGAGGTGATGTAGAGCAGGATGCGTTAATGGATGCTGACTCGGTAAGTTATTTTGAGGTGAATGCTGAACTGTTTGTTATCCAACGAGCTTCTGTTCAGGGATATATAAAAATAAAAGAAAAATTGGATTGGATGTTTGGGCGAATCAAATCTGCAAAAGCACGAAAAGCCGCAGAATCGAATTATAAGAAATGGTCCGCAAAATTAGAGAAATATAAATAGCTATGAAGGTATCTTATAATTGGCTCCAATCGTATTTCGAGAAGAAGCTGCCCGTTCCCAAGAAGCTCGCGGAAGCGTTCACGTTCCATTTCTCGGAGGTAGAAAGTATAGAGAAGGTGAATGACGATACTGTTTTCGATTTAAAGATTCTCCCCGACCGCGCCTGCTATGCGCTCTCACATAGGGGAGTGGCGCGGGAGGTGAACGCAATTTTAGATATTCCGATACGCGAGCCGGTATTCCCCGCACTTTCAGAAAACAAGAAAGTGATTGCGGATATTGGGATCAGGAATTCGGAGCTTTGCACAAAATTTGTCGCTCGCCGTATCGAAAATGTATCGGTAGGAGATTCGCCTCGATGGTTGAAGGAGCGACTTGCTTCGGTAGGTCAGCGATCGATCAATGCCATTGTAGATCTCACGAATTATGTGATGTTCGATATCGGGCGGCCGCTTCATGCGTTTGATGCGGATAAGGTTAAAGGGAAACTTGTGGTGCGCGCAGCCAAAAAGGGAGAAGTGGTCACTACGCTCGACAACAAACGTGTGGAGTTACAGCACGGTGAGTTGGTGATGGCGGACGATGAGGGGCCTTTGGGACTTGCGGGTATTAAAGGAGGTAAGCGTGCGGAGGTGGATGTGAATACTAAGAATATTATTCTCGAAGCCGCCAATTGGAATCCTGTGTATGTTCGAAAGACCGCAATCGCTACTGGAATTCAAACGGACGCCTCGAAGCGTTTTGAAAATACAATTTCTCCGATGTTGGGGGAAGAAGGAATTGCGCAGGTTACTTACTATATACAAGAGATTGCTTCTACATCGGATACGAGGTTAGGGAAAGAAGTTATCCTTTCTTTTGAAAAGCAGGTGCAGACCGTGATCAAGACAAGTGCTGCAATGATGAGCGAAAATTTGGGAATTTCGGTCTCCACAAAAAAAGCATGTGAGCTTCTCGGTCGCTTGCGGATTGTGACGAAGGCAGAGGGGAGTACGATTATAGCGACTGTACCGCTTGATCGATTGGATCTCACGATGCCCGAAGATCTTGCCGAAGAAGTAGGGCGGCTCCTGGGATATGACTCCATTCCGGCGATTTCGCCTCCTCATGCGAAAACCGCAGTTTCGACACCAAAACAGTTTTATTGGGAGTGGAAAATTCGAGAATTTCTTTTAAGGAAAGGATTTTCTGAAATAATGACCTCCTCTTTTTCGGAAAAGGGTCAGGTAGCCATCGAGAAGCCGCTTGCGGAAGATAAAAAGTTTGCACGAGCGAACCTTCGCGATTCTTTCGCGAAGGCGCTCACAATGAATTTTTTACATAAACCGCTTTTCGGCGTTGAGGAGATAAAGATGTTTGAGATTGGAAAAGTTTTTTCTAGAACTCAAGAACACACGGCGCTTGCAATTGGGTATGCAGGTCCAAAGAAAAAAAGAGAGGAAGTTCTCAAGAATATAATTAAAGAACTGGGCGATTATTTGGGAGGAGATTTGGAAGGAGAAGTTAAGGAGGGAATTTTCGAATGTGAGTTGGATGCAATCATTGCAAAGCTTCCAGAACCTAAAAATTGGGACATCCAAATTCCTCCCATTCAAGGTGAGCATTTTGAGCAATTTTCTCTGTATCCTTTCATTGTGCGCGACGTTGCCCTTTTCGTGCCTTCCGGTACGAGTCCCGATAAGATTTTGGAATGTATCCGGAAAGAAACGGGAAAGCTTGCGGTTCGTTCGTCGCAGTTCGATGCGTTTAAAAAAAATGGCAAACAATCGTTTGCGTTTCGTATCGTATTTCAGTCTTTTGAAAAGACGCTTACAGATGAGGAAGCGAATGCCATGATGGAAAAAATTTACGAGGCGCTTCGGAAGAAGTTTGGCACTGAAATTCGTTAAAAATAAACCACGATTGTGTGTGCAGTCGTGGTTGAGCGCGGTTTTCGGCTATGTCCGAGCTAGGGCAATCTCGAGACATTGGTCATCCCGGTGACAGTTGAGATGCCATTGGGAGAGGAGTTTGTTTGAGTCACCCCCGCCAACTCGCGGATCCGATCTGCGTACATTTGAGTTACCGGATCGTTGCGGATTCAAAGGCTATGACGATTCAGTATCGCATCTAGCGCTTGGAGGATGCTCATACTAGGCGCAGCTTGTTCGGCTACTCGCAGATCCCTTATTGCGGCCTCATCAGTTTCCCAAAGTGCACCATGCAGCTGCAATAGATCTTGTTCTAATTTTTCAGAAGGTTTCATATTTCCTTTCTAGCCCTTGTGGTGTTTAAATGGGTTGGCTCCAGAATACATTTGAGATTCTCTATGGATAATAGGCAAAAAATTGGGAGAGGAATATGATTATCCCAATGAAATCCAAGCGAATGAAAAATACTTCTTGGACTCCCGCGGCACAATGGTATGACTCTTATTTGGAAGGGGAAGATACGTATCAACGGCAAGTGATTTTGCCTAATTTGCTCCGGCTTCTCGCACCGCTCAAAGGGAAGCGGTTGCTCGATGTGGGATGCGGGCAGGGATTTTTCTCGCGCGAATGTGCGGCGGCGGGTGCGCGAGTAGTGGGAGTGGACGCTTCGTTTTCCTTGATTGAGCTCGCGAAGCAATCGAAAGGAAAGGAACGCATCGAATATTTTGTCGCTCCGGCTCAAACAATGGGAACTGTGGTGTGCGCGAGGCAGTTTGATGTAGCGGTGATCGTGCTCGCACTTCAAAATATGGAGCGACCCTCGGAGGTTTTGAAAGAGTGTGTACAAGCGCTCGTGCCTGGCGGGTCACTTTTTGTGGTTTTGAATCATCCAGCGTTTCGCGTGCCGAAACATTCGGATTGGGGGTTCGATGAAAAAATAAAGGTGCAGTACAGGAGAGTGGATCAGTATCTTACCGAATCAAAAGAAATTATTGACATGAAGCCTTCCATGCCGGGCAAAGTGAGTACCATTTCTTTTCACCGGCCGCTCCAGGTGTATGTGAAAAATTTTGTAAATGCGGGATTTCTCCTCCGGCGTATGGAAGAATGGACGTCGCATAAAAAAAGCGAACCGGGTCCGCGGCAGAAAGCGGAAAATCAAGCACGGAAGGAATTCCCGCTTTTTCTCATGGTTGAGGCGGTCAGAGGAAAGTAACCGACTACCGGACTGATATCCGGTGGCTTTGCATCCTGCGGGACCAGACGTGCCAGCGTGATCGCCGGTGTTTGATTCTCATGTTATTGCGAAGTGAATCTAGATGTTCCCTGGATTGTTTCGGGAGTGCCCTCAATGACAGCAAGAGAAGCAGCTATGGTGTCGCCTTTCACCACAACTGCAACTTCTCGATCATTAAAAAGGGAAGTTGCTGTCCTTAATCGTATTTTGCTCTGTGAGGGTGTCAACACTTCCATTAATGGAAAACCGCCCCATAAGATGACACTTGCGACAAGCGGTTATTAAATCTGGCTTTCCAGACCAGTCTCGGCGAACCGATTAGATGCCAAGACCCTTGAGAAAACCGATACGGAAACATTCGCTGTAGAATGTATCGTTCTCCAACCATGTCCGAAGCAGGCCTCTTTTGGATAAAGCATCTGTAATGCAGCCATCTTGTTTTGAGGATTCTCTTCCAGCGGCGACAAGTTTCTCGGCTATAAGAAC
>CAZKRG010000044.1:0-7127 GCA_964555255.1 uncultured Candidatus Saccharibacteria bacterium | reverse complement strand
TATATTTATTGTAGCTCCTTCCATAATACTAAACCCACTTGGCCCGTAGAAGAAGTCACAGAAGCAATAATCTCCACCTTTCGAGGACGGAAGGAAACAGTGGCGCTCGCAAGGATCGTCACTAATCCAGTGGCGGGGCTGTTTTGAGTGATACTTACTGTGGCGCTCTCGCTTCCTAGAGGAACCGAATATCCTGCATTCGAATAATCTTTATTCCGCAAAAGTTGGAAATAGCCGTCGTTCGCTCCCGCCTTCGCCACCGCCAGAGCCCGTTGGGAGGCCATATAGCCGTAACTGGAATTTACAAAACTTGATGTAAGAAAACTCAATGCTACTCCTACCAAAATAACAATACTCCCCACCAAAAATACGAAGGAGATCGCCGCTTGGGCCCGTCTAGAAAAGAGAAGAGAGAAAATAGAAAATAGAGATATCCTCTACCTCTTTATTATACCTTTCCCGCTTCCCTTTCTCCTCTCTATTCCTGAGCCAATGCACAAAATTATATGGCATTGCGCGGACAATGTCATATAACTCTTCCACTACTCACGGGCTCCAATTCACAATAACTTGATTCACCACCGGCGTGGCGGTCTGGGATTGATTGGAGGTGAGGATCACTCGATAGGAAAAATACCTTTTCCCATTATATAAGATATAATCCACTCGCTTCGAGACATCAGGACCTGTGGTATAAGATGTATTGGAAGTTCCATCCGGCCCCATAAATGTCCACGGACCGCTCGAAGAATTCGAGACCGCAAATTGGAATGCTACTTGCGTTTGCGCAGGCTGAGTCCCATGCCACAATACCGAATTAATTTGAGCTCCTCCCAAAACCCCCGTATCAAAAGGGGATGAGTCAAGTGTTGCTACTGCAGAGGTGGCTACCCAGGAGGATTGCACTTTATAGTTAGAACTTCCGCATCCATTGTTGTTGCTGCAGTTAAAACTTATCCAGCCAACCGTGTCATTCCAAGCATATCCTGAAAACATTCCGGTGTTTGGGTCCACAAGCACCTGGTACGCAGAAGACGCGCACCCATTGTTGTTATGACAATCAAAGCTTATCCAACCGTATTGATCGTTCCAGGCATAGTTACTCAAATCCCCTAAGCCGTCATTCGTTACCGCGTAGGAAGACTGGCTGCAAATGTTTCCCGCGGAAGTGGTCTGACAGTTCAATGAAATATCTCCGGCAGAAGAACTCGCATATCCTTGCAAATTTTGGGACGTTACTTGGACGGTATTCGGCCCATAGAAATCCATCCATCCTATGATGTCGTTCCATGCAAAGCGACTCGCAGCGCTTATATTGGTAGCCGCTTGTCCCAGCAACGCGATAAAACAGCCGAAGGTGAATATTACTATCCCTCCCAAAAGAAGACCCCCCTTCCTTAAAACTATTTCTCTCCACACCTTTTTCATTGGAATTGTATCTGGATAACCCCGGTGGTGGTCGCATAATAGATACTGCTTGAAGTGGCAAATTTATTGTTTGTACTCGTCATTGCAGTCGTTTGCCCTGGACCGCCAAACCAATCATTTTGGATGTACGTATAATTCACGCGCGAGCGCGTGAGGTAGGTACTTATCGTATTTGTTGCACTCTGCGGCCATTGGTAGACTACTGTTATTTTTTTCGTGGAAGGATCAGCGTTTCCCCCTGCCGCTACAATAAGATTACCCGAATCTCGCTGCACGTCATCCACATAGAAATACCGCGCATATGTGGTGCTTCCCACAGTAATATTTTCTTTCCCCGCTACCACAGAGAAAGGAGAAGTGCTGGTGGTAAGATAGTAAGTATTGAGCGAGGTGGTACTTATATTTAGGAGATTACTCCATCCTCCGTCCGCCCACACCGTAACATTATCAAGAAGCTCTTTCGCTAATCCTGTGCCTACTTGCGTACGAAATCCTTGAGTGTTGTTTCGCAGTACGGGAGCAATAATCGTTGCTCCCGCACCAATCATAATTGCGCCTACAAACAAGGCGATCAAAACTTCGATAAGGGACTGTCCGCTTTTCAAAGAAAAAAGAGAAGGGAAGGAATGGAAGAGGCGGCGATATTTCCGATTTATTTTTTTTATTTTATTTTTCATCTTTTATCTCTTCGTCAATAACTCACCCCTCCGCGCGCGTTTATCGAGATGGTTGTCGACACGTTTCCGGAAAGGGTACGGATTGTTATCGATGCAGGAGATCCTGGAAAACCGGTAATTTGAGAAAAGGTGACTTCCGTAGAAGATCCCAACGCGAGGCTTGAGGTAGCATAGGTTACACTCTGAGGGAACGCGTAGTAATTTACCCGGGTGGAGGTTCCGTAGGTACCATAAAAAAGGGCGAAGAACGGGGTTGTTGCAGTCGCATTTTCAAAATGCACCCCCCATGTGGCGTTTGAAGTTTGCGTAAGCGCTCTTGTCTGTGCCTCTCGGAGCGTTGCCCCAATTTGGCTTGCGGTGTAATTGAATTCAGTGCGGCTTCTCGAACTTGAGAGACTTACGAAAAAGAGCATTGAAAACAGGATCCCTATTGCCACTGCGATGAGCGTCTCTATGAGAGAAATTCCCTCCTGACGGGAAAACAGAAAACAGAAAACAGAAAATGCCTTTTTTATTTTAATACTCATGAATTTCCATATTCTATTTTCTCCTTTCTGTTTTTTAGAACTGGGTCGTAAGCTGATAAATTGGAACGATGATGGAAAGCGCAATGAGCACTACGATGCCTCCCATCCCCATAATGAGGAGGGGTTCTAACACGGAAACTAATGATTTAATGCTGGAATTGATACTCTCGGTGTAAAAATCTGCTAAGGTTTTCAAGACTTCTTCCAAATGTCCCGCTTTTTCCGAAATGGCTACGAGATTTACTAATACTTTCGGAAAAGAAGCTTCCTTTCGAAAAGCTTCTCCCAGCGTGAACCCTTTTGCCAATCCCTCCCGCGCGACGCGAAGGAGCGCATATCGGAATTCTTCCGCACCCACTGCATCTGCAGTTACCTCGAGAGTCTGGATAATTGGCAAACCTGCCTTGAGCAACAATCCCATTGTAGAGACCATCCGCTGGATGGCAACCTCACGATATACTGTTTTAATCACAGGAACCCGACTCAAAAACTGATCAAGAATGTGCCTCCCTAGCGATGTCCGGAGAAAAAAATAGATTGATCCTCCAAGGAACCCTGTAAAAAGGATGGCAATGATCACAATATTGTTTCCAATGAACAGTCCCACTCCGAATACGATTCTTGAGAATACTGGAGGGTTAATGCCTGCGTCGAGGAATACTTTAGATATTTTAGGGAGAGCAAACGTAACCAGGAATACCAACACTAAAAATGCTGCCACGAGAAGAATAACGGGGTAAATGAGCGCAGACCGGATGCGAGTGCGAAGTTCCGCTTCTCGACTCGTGGAAACCGAGAGATCTTCGAATGTTTGCTGAAGATTGCCCGAGGCTTCAGCAGCTTTTATGAGGTTAACAAACGTCGCCGGAAAGATTGAGGGATATTTTCCGAACGCCTGGTGAAACGGTTGTCCGCGTGAAAGGTTCTCGCGCACTTCAAGAAGAAAATTCCGCATCGCCTGATTATCGAAATCGCCGATCAAGATATTGATTGCCGAGAGGAGATCGGTGCCCACCCGCAACATAAGTGCAAGGTATTTTGTGAGAAATACTTTATCGGTAAGGGTGATGCCACCGAAAATTCGTCGCACTACCCCCCCCCTTCGTGTAACCGGAGCTACGCTCACCGGACGCAACTCTTTCGCCGACAAGAATTGCAACACTTGCGCCAAAGATTGGGCATCAGTATCTCCTTCAAGTACTTTCCCTGCTTTATCTGAAGCAACATAGTGGTACAACATAGTGATATATGAGAAGTGGTCAGTGGTTATTCCCGTATAACACGCAGGATTTCTTCTATGGTCGTCAGGGCGAGTTCGGCTTTGGATAATCCATCTTCAAACATTGTCCTCATCCCTTCCTTGCGCGCCTCTCGACGAAGCTCTTCCAGATTGAAATGAGATCCATCAATAAGAGTTTTTATAGTCTCGTTGATTTCCAATATTTCGAAAATGCCGAGGCGGCCTTTATATCCGCTGCCGCCACACGCATTGCACCCTTTCCCCCGGTATATGATATGGGGAAAGTGCGCCTCCTTTCCCAATCCCAATTCGTCAAACTGGGCCTGAATGACTTGTGTGTATTCTGGCTTTATATCCTCAGAGAAAATACAGATGGAACAAATACGCCGCACGAGGCGCTGTGCTACTATCACGTTTAAGACAGACGCCACAAGGAATGGAGGAACTCCCAAATCGAACAACCGCGGGATCGCAGTAGGAGCATCGTTCGTGTGGAGGGAAGAAAGGAGAAGATGGCCGGTTAAGGCTGCTTGCACAGAAATGTTTGCGGTTTCCGCATCTCGAATTTCCCCGACCATGATGATATTCGGATCCTGCCGGAGAATCGCGCGGAGTCCTGAAGCGAAGGTGATCCCCGCTTGGGGATTAATTTGCGTTTGGTTTATATAGCGCATGTTGTACTCGATGGGGTCTTCGATTGTGACGATGTTCACCATGGGTTTATTCAACATATTGGCGAGGGCATAGAGCGTGGTTGTTTTCCCTGATCCGGTGGGCCCGCAGGAGAGAATCATGCCGTATGTTTTCTTGAGATTTACCCGCATCATCGCTGCATCTGAAGGTAAAAATCCGAGCTCTTCGAGGGAAAGCGGCTTTTGAGAAGATTCAAATAGACGGATTTCCACCTTTTCTCCATAGAAGGTGGGCATGACTGAAACACGCACATCCACACTTTCGTTCACAATGCGATGGCGGAAACGCCCGTCTTGCGGTTTGAAGTGCTCGTCGAGTTTTAGTCCTGCGAGAAGTTTAATGCGCGCGAGGAGAGCCGAGTGGATCGCCTTGGGAATCTCAAGCACTTCGTGCAGAATTCCGTCCACCCGGTATCGAATTAAGGTCTGCTCTTCGAGCGCTTCGATGTGAATATCCGAGGCGCGCGAAGCTATCGCAAAGGAGAGGAGGTTGTCTACAATTGCCACGATAGGAAGACCTGCGGCAGCTTCTTCGACACTCTTGGATTGAGTCTGGAGCGAGGCGTGGATGTTGTCTTCAATAAGCTTTTTGAAATCTTTTCCCAACTCAAAGCCATAGATTGCAAACCCCCGATTTAAATCTTCGGACATTGCGAGGAACGGCTTTACTCGCGCTTTGAGATGTTGCGCAAGAAATTCGAGCGTCTCCAAATCCGAGGGATCCGCCATCGCCACATCGTATGCGCCATCCGCTTCTCTTTGAAAGACGACTACTTGCCGCTGCCGTGCAATTTCTTCAGAGAGCAATTCCACTAATTCTTTATTGACGGGAGCGAAACGAAGGTTGACGCGCCCCACCCCCAGCATTTTCGCCACCAGATCCCCCAAATATTCTGACTCCATTACTCCTTCCGACACGAGCACGTCGAGAATGTTCTGGCTCTTGCGATCCGCTTCCGCATAGAGCGCGTCATACCGCTCCGCGGTAAGGAGCCTCTCTTCTACGAGGCGTCGTTTGAGCTGCGCCGAAGGGATGGGAAGTTTCATGGAGGAGAAACACCGCTTGCTAGGACATGTCTAAAATAGAAAAATAGTGCGTAGCGATTCCGGCACCACGGTATTCCCCAAAATTATACCAAACATTGCGACGGGAACCCACCAATAATAGAGAGGCGCTCTCCCCCACCCTGCAATTTCATATATAAGGGAAAGTATGAGCCCAAGCGCAAGCATTGCCGCTCCATACCAAAGGAATCCCGGATATCCGGAAAGAAAAAAACCGAGGCCGATGAGAAAAGCCTCTCCTGACTCAAGAAAACGCCCTCCAAACTTCTGATTGCAGTACTCCGCTCCTTTCCAAAGGAGACTCCCCGCAAGACCTGACAGGAACCACGGACCTACGAATCTCCACGCGGTTTCAAAAAAGTATACCGGAGATTGATAGGGCGGCAGGAAAAATTTTGCTATCTCGCTCCCTTTCCAGGAAATGTAGAGAGCGACTACCCAATATAGTAACGCGCCTCCAATGCCGATATAACTCAAGATGCCTATTCCATATATACCGCGCCGAACGTGCCCCGGTCCTCCCAAACACTGGACCGCAAATGTGAGCGCAAGGAACACCATCCCTAGCTTCAGAGTCAACGCCACGAATATATTATATTGTAGCAATCCACACTCTCGACCCTACAGCGAGAGCCCCGGAACAGTACCTACCTCATATACGCTTGAGCTCGCGCCTCCGTCTGTGCTTTCCATATCGCTCGACCCTCCCTTACTATAGCGCGTGCTCTCCATTTTTGCGGTAAGCTCGAAGGTCTGACTCGTGCTACTTGCGGCATAGGCGTAATAATAAGTAGCATTGTTTACCGGATCTACGGGTTCAACGCTGAAGGGAGCTCCGGAACTTATAGCACCGAAATTTACTGGGATCCAACCGCCACCAGTGGTGACTCTCAACGTAGTGGTAGAAATTGTGGTCGCAGTCGTGAAACGGCCTCCGCATCCACTTGTGGTCACGCTCGAGGAAGCATGGGCGTAACAGGTGGTGCTGCTTCCTGTGAGACTGGGACTCGTTACATCCGCAAGGTAGAGGCTCAAGGCGCTCTTTAGGGTCGAAAGATCAGAAATACGCGTGGTATCCCTCGCCTGCGCCAAGAGCTGCGCCGGGTTTAACGTGATGATGAGCGTCACTGCGAGGATTGCAACAATCGCAATTACCACGAGAAGTTCGATCAATGTGAATCCTTTCTCTGAGGCTTTTTGAGTTTGATATATCATTGTATGTTTTAGTAAGCTAGCAAACAAACCAATTTGATTCTTTCCGACCTTTTCCCTTTGCCGAAAACGGGGCAGAATATTATGGAATATTGTAGAATATTGGCGTTCGATTTCTATCTCCAGTTATATACAGTATATAGGTGTATTATACATAATTTCATGGTTGTGCAACAATATAAACTGTAGATAAATATAAAAGCAGCGGCTCCACCCTCCCGTGCAACGTGCCCTCCGAAGAAGGTTTTACATTGATCGAACTCCTCATTGTCATCGCCATCGTCGC
>CAZKRG010000043.1:0-7236 GCA_964555255.1 uncultured Candidatus Saccharibacteria bacterium | reverse complement strand
ATTGTTCTAATTG
The DNA here is from genome assembly GCA_964555255.1 of uncultured Candidatus Saccharibacteria bacterium. GTDB lineage: Bacteria > Patescibacteriota > Minisyncoccia > UBA6257 > 2-01-FULL-56-20 > VGJV01. Next base: position 7,223 of record CAZKRG010000043.1, on the reverse strand, counting down.
TCGGCATGCGACTCGAGTAGCTTCGCGAAATCCAATAATGAAACTTTGGCATCGCCAGTGTATGTGCAGCAAAACTCATCCGCATCACTCCAATCAATGTCCGAACGAGTTCGAAACTAGTTATGCACCTGAAAGACCGGAAATCGTGTATTGTGAACAATGCTATCAGGCAGAAGTGGCATAATTCAAGATACCAATCTACGAATGAGTACTAATTATACGAATAATACTAATAAGGAGTTTGGATACTTGTTGCTCGATATTCGTACTATTAGTATCATTCGTATGAATTAGCCCGCCCGTACCGAATCGGTACGGTTCGGGCGGGTATATTAGTATCTTGTATATGCAAACTCCTTTCTACGATCCCCAGAAGTCCTACGAAGAAAATTGGGAGCAAGGCCCCTTCGGAGCTTTTGCGGATGGAAAGAAATACGCGCAAAAGGGAGCGCCGACAAAAGAGTTTTTAGGAAAGAAGGTGTATGAGCCGTTCGGTATTCCCGCCGGGCCTCTTTTGAATGGGCGCTTTGTAAAAGCCGCGCTCGACAAGGGATTCGATATTGCCGTGTACAAAACCGTGCGCAGCAGGAAACATGACTCGCACCCGTGGCCGAATGTGCTCGCGGTGCATCCAGCAGGAGACCTCACCTCCGCGGTGGCGGAAAAAGGATTAGTAGGAGATGAGAATTATGAAACGCCGCTGTCGATCACAAATTCCTTCGGCGTGCCTTCGTTTGATCCGGATATTTGGCAGAAAGATTTGGCTGAGGCCGTCTCCTACGCGAACGAGGGACAAATGGTGGTCGGAAGTTTTCAGGCGACGAAAGGAGGCACGCCGGAGGCATATATCAAAGACTTCGCCTTGTGCGCGCGACTTGTAAAAGAAACCAAAGCGCCGATACTCGAAGTGAACTTAAGCTGCCCAAATGAGGGCACGAATGCGCTCCTTTGCTATGACGCTCCTCGAGTGAGGGAAGTAGTCGAAGCTATTAAAAAGGAAATTGGAGACACGCCGCTCATCGTGAAAATCGCGTACTTCAAAGACGATGCTGCGCTCCGAGAACTCTTAAAATCCTTGGGCGATGGTGCGGCGGCAGTCTCGGCAATCAATACGATCGGCACGGAAATCCGCAATGGAAAAGGAGTGCAAGCGCTTCCGGGCGAGGGGAGACTTCGAAGCGGTGTCTGCGGCGCGAGCATCAAGTGGGCGGGACTCGACATGGCGCGCCGTCTCAAAGCATTGCGCGAGGAATTAGGAATGCGCTACGCTATTGTGGGAGTGGGAGGAGTGATGACTCCCAGCGATTACCTCGAATATCGCGCGGCCGGCGCAGACGCAGTCATGTCCGCGACCGGCGCCATGTGGAATCCGTATTTAGCACAAGAGATAAAATCCAAGCAATGAATATCATTGAGCTCTTAAAAAGTGTGAGTGCAATTCTCTCGGGCCATTTTGTAGGTACTTCCGGCCGGCATTTGGATACGTATATCACCAAAGATGCACTGTTTCTGCATACGGAGAAAGTTTCCGAAGTAGGGAGAATGTTCGCGGAAAAATATAAAGAAAAAGCCATAGATGTAGTAGTAGCTCCCGCGGTGGGAGGAGTGGTTCTCTCGACTTGGACTGCGTATCATCTCTCCAAACTCAAGAGGAAGGAAGTGTTGAGTATATTTACCGAGAAGACCGAGGATAATAATCAGGTTTTGAAAAGGGGGTACGACAAAGTAGTGAAGGGTAAAAATATTCTGGTGATTGAGGATACGGTGACCACGGGAGGTTCTGTAAAGAAAACCATCGAGAGTGTGAAAAAAGCGGGAGGAAATATTGTAGATCTTTGCATTATGGTAAATCGGGACCCTGATTTAGTGAACGAGTCTTCAGTGGGAATGCATTTTTCGGCGTTGGGGGAGTACAAGACTTCTTCCTATGATCCGAAAGATTGTCCTCTTTGTAAGAAGAATATACCCATAAACACTGAAGTCGGACACGGTAAAAAATTTCTTGCTGCGCAATCTGATGCCAGTAATCGATAAATATAATTCTCGCGTGGATAAAATAAATTCGATCGCCTGCGTAGGCATTGATGCAGATTTTGAAAAGTTGCCGCCAAAGTTTTTAAAAGCACAATTCCCGCAATTTGAGTTTAATAAATATATTATCGACACCACGCACGAATTTGCCGCGGCGTTTAAGGCAAACATCGCGTTTTATGAAGCGCGAGGGGAGCAGGGGATGCACGAACTGAAATTAACGATGGACTACCTCCGGGAAAAACATCCCGACGTCTTTACCATTTGCGATGCGAAGCGGGCAGACATCGGCAACACCAATCGCGGCTACGTGTCCTCGATTTTGGATTGGCTGGGGTTTGATGCGATGACGCTCCATCCCTACCTCGGCCGAGAGGCGCTCGAGCCGTTTCTCGCGAGACAAGATAAGGGTGCCATTATTCTTTGCCGGACTTCTAACCCAGGCGCGGGGGAACTGCAGGATTTGGAAGTAAATGGAAAAGCAATTTGGCAGATCGTCGCCGAAAAAGTGCGGGACGAGTGGAATACAAATCAGAACTGTATGCTCGTAGTAGGAGCAACGTATCCCGAAGAAATGAAAACTATTCGCGCGCTCGTGGGAGAGATGACGTTTCTCGTGCCGGGCATTGGCGCGCAGGGAGGCGAGTTGGAATCTGCGGTCAAGGCAGGTTTGAATAAAGAAAAGAAAGGCATGATTATCAACTCCTCGCGTGGTGTTATTTTCGCCAGGGATCCTGCCAGTGCCGCGCGTGCACTCCGGAATAGGATCAACGAGTTCCGAGTTCTTGCCCCATGAATTCCTTCGCGGTTTTTGGAATAATTTTTTGAGGAGAGAGCGTCCCTAAGGAACGTAAGAGTAACGCTCCTGTTTCGGCATTAGTGAGAATGGGGATATGGTGGTCGATGGCAAGTCGTCGGATTTTGAATTCGTCTCCCGTGTGTTTCTGCGATGAAGGAACATTAATGATAAGATCCACACCTCGGGCTTTGATGAATGTGCTCACATGGGGTTCTTTTTTTTCCGCCAGTCGATAAAGCCGTTTTGTGGGGATCCCTCGCTCCAGGAGATAATCGTGAGTGCCTTGTGTGGTGAAAATTTCCCAGCCACGATTAAGGAGAAGCCTGGTTTCGTCCACAAATTTATGTTTATGGTCGTCGGAGACCGTTAAAAAAAGCCGCTTACCACGCACCGTTTGTTCAGTGGCAAGCCAGGATAAATAAAACGCTTCCAGAAGATCGCTTCCCATGCAGGCCACTTCTCCCGTCGAAGCCATTTCCACGCCAGCGACAGGATCCGCGCCCTTCAAGCGGTGATACGAGAACTGGGGACTTTTCACTCCCACATAGTCAAGTTCAAGTGTTTGATATCGAGGAAATTCCTTTTTCCCGAGGATTGCTTCTGTGGTGATCTCGATAAAGTTGTTTCCCGTCACTTTAGAAACAAAAGGAAAGGAGCGCGAAGCGCGGACGTTGCACTCGATGACCTTAATTGCGTTGTCCTTGGCGATGAATTGCACATTGAAGGGGCCGGTGATCCGAAGCGCCCGCACGATGGCTTTGGCAATTTCCTTAGAGCGCCGGATGGTCTCAAGATATAATTTCTGGGGCGGAAGCACCACCGTTGCATCCCCGGAGTGCACGCCCGCATTTTCAATATGTTCGGAGAAGGCATATATAACAGTTTTTCCATCTTTTGCCACCCCATCTATTTCGAATTCCTTCGCATTCGTGATGAATCGGGAGATGACGACGGGGTGTTCGAGAGAGAGTTTCGCGGCCTCTTGAAGATAATGAATAAGCTCCCGCTCATTTGTTGCCACATTCATAGCAGCTCCGGACAAAACATACGATGGTCGGATAAGTACGGGGTACTGTACGCGGAGGGAAAATTTTTTCGCTTCCTTAAGAGTAGTAACAGTGGTCCATTCTGGTTGATCAATACCCAACGTGTTCAAAAGCGAAGAGAACTTCTTTCTGTCCTCCGCACAATCAATGGATTCTGCGGGAGTTCCTAAGAGGTGATATCCTGCCCGAGCCAAAGGGAGTGCATGTGTATTTGCAATTTGTCCTCCTACAGAAGCGACGATTCCCATCCGGTGCTTCTCAAAATCTGCGATATCTCGCAGGCGTTCGAGAGTGAGCTCTTCAAAATAAAGGCGATCCGAGCGATCGAAGTCTGTAGAAACTGTTTCTGGATTGGAATTTACCATAATAGTGGAATGCCCTTCTCTGCGGAGGGTTTTCGCGGTGTTCACCGCGCACCAGTCGAATTCCACCGAAGAGCCAATACAGTAAGGCCCGGAGCCAATTACAAGCACAGGTTTCCGGGGAAGAGGGACTACATCGTGCGTCGTGCCATGGTAGGTTGTATAAAGATAATTTGTTTCTACTTCGAATTCTCCCGCGAGCGTATCAATTTGTTTCACATAGGGAGTAATTTTCCACTGTATCCGTTTCTGCCGTATGGTCTCTTCCGAAAGTCCCTTACATTGGGCAATACTTTTATCAGAAAATCCATACTCTTTTGCTTGCCGCAGAAGGGGGGCGGTTAAAGGAAGTTGTCGCAGCTGTGCTTCTAAAATAGCAATTTCGTGGAGATGATAGAGAAACCAGGGATCAATATTGGAAAGGGAATAGAGACGCTCCACAGAAATGCCGCGCTTCAAAGCGTCGTAGAGTGCGAAGATTCTTTGATCGGTAGCGTGTCGGATTTCGCGAAGAGGATTGTGAAATGTATAGGGGTGATGTGAAAGCCCATGTGCACCTATATTAAGCATCCGCACGGCTTTCTGGAGTGCTTCGGGGAATGAACGTCCCAAGGCCATCACTTCTCCTACACTTTTCATTTCTGACCCGATGGAGTGATCCCGGGTTTTAAGTTTTGCAAGGTCCCATCGGGGAATTTTGACTGCGCAATAATCGAGCGCCGGTTCATAGAAAGCGGGAGTGGTTCCCGTGATGGAATTGGTAAGTTCAGAAAGCCGGATTCCCAGCGCGAGCTTTGCCGCGACGAAGGCCAGTGGATACCCCGTAGCTTTGGAAGCCAATGCGCTTGATCGGGAAAGTCTGGCGTTTACCTCAATCACGCGATAATCGAAAGATTCTCCCGGATGAAGACTCTGAGTGCGGTCGAGGGGCCGAAGGGCAAACTGGATGTTGCATTCCCCCACAATTCCCAAATGGCTTGTTGTTTTGAGAGCTAATTCCCGAAGCGTGTGATATTCCTCGTTGGTTAAGGTTTGCGAGGGTGCCACGACGATGCTTTCTCCTGTATGAATTCCCATTGGATCCATGTTCTCCATATTACAAACCGTGATGACATTCCCATCTCTGTCCCGGACCACCTCATATTCAATTTCTTTCCATCCTTCGAGGTATTCTTCAATGAGAATTTGCGGCACTGCCTGGAGTGCTTCCGTTGCCCGTTCCTTAAGTTCCCCCGCGTTCAAAATTTTTCCGGAGCCCAGTCCTCCGAGACTGAAGCCGGAACGCATCATAAGGGGATAACCAATTTCCTTTGCGGCATGCAATGCATGGGCTACGCTCGTAACTGCCTTGCTACGCGGATTTTTAAGACCAATGCAATCCAATGTTTCTTTGAAAAGGCCGCGGTCTTCGGTGATGCGTATAGCAGATATAGGAGTTCCCAATACTGCGATGCCGTATTTTTTAAGCACTCCTCGCGCATCAAGCATGAGCCCAAGGTTTAACGCTGTTTGACCACCGAACCCGAGGAGGATTCCTTGTGGACGCTCGCGAGCAATGATCGCGGTTACCATAGAGAAAGTGAGCGGTTCAAAGTACACGCGATCAGCCATGTCGGAATCGGTCTGCACTGTGGCGATGTTGGGGTTCACGAGTACAGTCTCAATCCCTTCGCTCTTCAGCGCTTTGATCGCTTGAGAGCCGGAATAATCAAACTCGCCTGCTTGCCCGATGCGAAGTCCCCCAGATCCTAAAAGGAGCGCCTTTTTGATTTTGGGTTTCATGGTTTTTTTGGGGAAATGAGGAGTTTGAAGAATTGGTCAAAGAGCCAAGAGGTGTCGGTAGGGCCCGGCGCAGCTTCCGGATGAAATTGCACTGAGAAAAAAGGCTTTGTTTTATGAGCCAAGCCTTCCACCGAGCCATCATTCAAATTGCGGAATGTTACGTGCCAATCCGAAGAAAGTGTTGCAGCTTCCACCGCATACCCGTGGTTTTGGGAGGTGATAAAACATCGCCGTGTCGCGCGTGGCACATGGGCCCCGGAAGTGGCCGAGACCGGCTGATTATGCCCACGATGTCCGAACGGCAACTTATATGTTTTGGCTCCCGCGGCAAGCCCCATAATTTGATTTCCTAAACAAATTCCGAACGAGGGAACCTCCTTACGCATGACCCTATGGAGAACTCGGATGGTTTCCGTATAGTTTGCTGGATCTCCGGGGCCATTTGAAATCACCACCCCTGCAAATTTTTCTCGGGAATAATCATAGTTATATGGTACTCGCTTCACGCGGATCGGAAACTGGAGAAGTGTGCGAAGAATGTTTTCTTTTGCTCCGCAATCCACGAGAACCACCGTGTGGGGGTATGCTTCTTGGTAGACGGTAGGTTCTGCGATAGAAACGAAAGGAGTATTGAAGGGCGGAAGAGGAGGGCGAAGAGCTCGTGATGCAATTGCGCCCTGCATGACCCCGTGATTCCGGAGATGTTTGGTGAGCGCTCGAGTGTCCACGGCCGTCAAAAGAGGAACACGCTCTCGGGTGAGCCACTCGAGGAGGGAATGTTCCGCGCGTGGATGACTCCAATCCTTACAGAGCTCACTCATCACTACTCCCGCAGCCTGAATTTTAGGGGATTCCCACGCGAGGGGAGAAAGAGCACCGTAGTTCCCAATGAGAGGGTAAGTGAACACGAGAATTTGGCCAGCATAGGAAGGATCGGTAAGGGATTCGACATAGCCAGTCATTCCTGTAGTAAATACTACTTCGCCAGCGAAGGTGTCGAGCTGCGTCGAGGGGCTCTTTCCTTGAAATACTTTCCCATCGGCTAAAGTGAGATATGAATCTTTAAAAAAGAGCCCCCCATGGGGGCTCTTTGGCCTCGATGCAAGCTGCGCGATAAGATTGTGGCGGCGCATAATTTCGCTCAAATTTATACAATAGTATCAGACCCTTTCCCCATTTGCAACTCCAAAGTATACTGTTTTA
>CAZKRG010000042.1:5566-7717 GCA_964555255.1 uncultured Candidatus Saccharibacteria bacterium | reverse complement strand
GCGTCCTTCATGACTTGTTCATGAAGGACGCGCTGCAGTATCTCCAGTAGCTTACAAACTAGGCAGTTTCAGGCATTTCTCCAAACATTCTCTTTCAAGATTCCACTGGATTCCCGCTTTCGCTCGCCTCGCCGGAGCCTTCGGCGAAGCGCGGGCGGGAATGATAAGGGGGAAGTGAGTATTCGGAGACATGCCTAGAGCATGTCTGGAAACTCTGCTCCGTACCGCGTTTTGAGCTCTTTTATTGCTCCACAAGGCACGACGAGGAGATTAGTAGTTATAGCTACAGCTCCGAGGAGTAACGTAGTGGAGCGAGAAAAGAGCCAAAACCTGGGGGAGAGGACTAATTGCTTTTCTACCATTGTCGCTTCGAGCTCGGAGTATCACAGAGGATACACCTTCGCTCTCGCTTCGCGGCAGCAAAGCAATTCGTTCCTCTCGCGGCCGGAGGAGGGTTTCCAGACATGCTCTGTATGTCTAGGTTCTTTTACAATGCGGTGCAGAAAGTATCCGACTGATTAATGGCGTAAAAAAACACGCGCCATGTACCTTAGCAACTTGATGCAAGGTCGAATACTTAAAAGTTTTTAAATCCATGGCAATACAAACATGTGCGAAACGCATGCAAATCGCACTTGCGATTAGTATGCTTCTCGCATTAAGCTTCACCCATGGAGCACACGCGCAAATAGCGGCAAGTTCAGGAAATGATGAAGGAATAACTCTTGCAGATTCGTCAGTATCAGCCACTTCCAGCAATGGAGAAGGAGTGTCAACAGTTACGGGCACCTCTTCTTCGAGCAACGGGAGCGAGGGTACGATCACCGCTTCTGGTTCTTCGAGCAGCGGCACGACGGTGGCAACAGGATCATCGGGGAACGACGAGGGGATTACCACTTCTGGCACGACCGGCAGTACTTCGGGCAGCACCACCATTTCGGGAACGTCCGGGAATAATGAAGGGACCACGACGACTACTTCCAGTTCTGGAACGCAGTCCAATGACACCTCTTCAGTTTCTGGTACCTCTTCGAATAATGAGGGTGTTACCACGAGCACTACGGGAACGGGGGCAAATTCGAATAGTACGTCTACGGCGTCAGGAGTTTCGGGGTCTTCGAACGGAAGCGAAGGAGTAACGGTATCTGGATCTCAATCCAATACCACTACTACGTCTGCTGTTTCGGGATCTTCCTCTAACAACGAAGGTACGACGACGGTTTCTGGGTCCAGTAATGGAAACGGAACCACCTCGACGAGCACTTCGGCGATTTCCTCGAATGATGAAGGAGCGACGGCATCGGCCGATTCTTCTTCGGGAACGCAATCCAACACCACTTCTACTTCCGGAGCATCTTCGAATGGAGATGAAGGAGTTTCAGTGTCCTCCGATTTTTCCCACTCCGACAGCGGTAGTGAGACGCCCAACGTTACTTCTACCGTTACAGGAACTTCGGAGAACGGGGGCGAAGGAGTGACGGTGTCGGCAGGGTCATCTTCCACAAGCACTTCTACGACTTCTTCCAGTAACGGAGATGAGGGAGTGGAAATATACAGCAAGGTTCCCGTTATCAGTAATATTGCGGGACCCACTACCGTTACGGTTGGGCATTTCGCCACTTGGACCGTGCAAACAACTGATCCGGGGAATGGATCGTTGCGCTACTTGGTGACATGGGGTGACGGAATGAGTTGTGGAGTTTCTTGTGTAGCGAGCACCTCTACTCCTGAGTTTATAAGCACCTCTGCTTTTATCCACTCGTATCTCAACCCTGGAGTCTATAGAGCCACATTTATAGTAAAGAATGATGCTGGTTTTACGGTACAGGAAGTGGTGGTGGTGTCGGTACAAGCTGAAGGAGCGACTGATGCTACTTCCACCGTATCCGGTTTTTCCGGCAATGGCGAAGGGACGGCATTGGGATCGACGGACACGAGTACTTCTACTACGACCACCGTTTCAGGATTTTCCTCGAACGGAAGCGAAGGAGTTACTGGGTCGATCGGAACTACTTCTCAAAACAGCACTTCCACCACCTCGTCCAGCAATGGCGATGATGGTATAGGAGCATCTTCGGGAACGAGCACGAGCACTTCGACTGTTACTGGGTCTTCCAATAACGGGAGCGAAGGTGTGGGCGTGTCTTCTTC
>CAZKRG010000042.1:3483-5466 GCA_964555255.1 uncultured Candidatus Saccharibacteria bacterium | reverse complement strand
GTGGATCTTCAGAGAATGGGAGTGATTCTTCAACTGTTTCTGGATCTTCTAATAATGGTGGAGATACCTCAATTATTTCCGGTTCTTCCAACAATGGAGACGATGGGGTAAGTAATATTTCTTCCGGCTCTTCGGAAAATGGAGGAGAGGATGTAACAGTCTCCGGTTCTGGTAATGAAGGCAATGGAAGCGGCAACAATAGCGGCGGCACTACTACGGGTGGAGGGTCAGGGCCTTCAGTAAATGTGGGATATGGAGGAGGAGCTTCGTGGACGGATTATCCTGTTTCCGCAGGCGGAGGGTCGAGTGGAAGTGGAGGAGCTCCGGCTGCCTTAATTCCTTCGAATGCATGTTTTGGACTCTCTAAATATATCCGTTTCGGCGAAGCAAACGATTCGATGGAAGTAATGAAACTTCAATATTTCCTCAAAGCATATGAGAATGCTGATACGGTGCAGATCAACGGGGTCTACGACCAGGCGACCTTCAATGCCGTTGTAGCATTCCAAAGCAAGTATGCGGGGGATGTTCTTGGTCCTTGGGGAGCAGTTGCCCCCACGGGGTATGTGTACATCACGACGGAGCACAAGATAAATGAAATTTTGTGCGGCACTCCGAATATCCTTACGGCAAACGAGGAGGCGGTAATCGCGGCATATCGCGCGAGTCTCACGCAGCCAGTTGCCAAGCAGGAAGTTGGGGTAGCGACTCCATCTGAAGTCATTTCTTCGGGAGCGACTTCAACGGAAACAATTGTTCCACAACTTCCTACAGGTACGGTATCGTCGTCTTCCCCTTCCTTGATCCCAATCGAAGTGGGACAGAACACACAAACACAAAATCAAGGATTGCTCGCGAACGTTATTGCAACGTCATTCAATGCAGTGGCGAAAGCGGTCGGTTGGGTAGGCAACACGTTTATCAATTCATTTGGGTGGATGCTTCAAAGGTTCGGCGTTTTTTCCTCTCATAAGTAAGAAAGATGCTGGACCATGGAGATATACAGCGGAAGGTTAGTTGCAAAAGAGCAGCATCATGCTGCTCTTTTGCTTTCCCGGAAATCCTCCTTCTTTTTATTATGAGAGTTTGTAATCGGAATGTATTCCAAATTTATATCTTCAGCTTCTCTTTCAATACCGCCGGTTCCTCCGAGACTTTCTTCTCCTCCTGCAGCGAACCCTCCCGGGATTCCCTCGTCTCCCGCGTCTTGACTGCCTATGGAAAGGAGATCGCCGGGCACTGTCCGATATTCCCGCTCTTCCGAATTTTCTTCCTTGAGTCGTTCTTGTTCTTCCGCTTCAGAAAGACCAACTTCTCCTGTGGTACCGACTTCGCCGGGTTTCTCAGTAACTCCGGTTTCAAGAAGGTCTCCCGTATCGCGACCCGTGCGCGTACTGCCTATAGCTTCGGCGAGTTCTTCCGGCGATGGTTCAGAAACAGGAATTTTTTTATTATGAGGACGTTTTTTCATGCCGTGTACGATAACATATGATATGTAAAGACTGTATGAACCTCATATCATACTTATACTATATAGGTCTGATATTGAGGCATTACTTTTTTTGATGCTTTTCCCTGTGTTCACAGGCGGGGTCTTGCTTTGCTTGCCACTGTATTTGTGGTGGAGGAGAAGGAGATAATCGTGGAAGCAGGTGCACTTGTAGTTTGTGCAAATATGGAGAGAATAGAGAGCGCGATGGTCCCTTCGACCAATCCTATAGTTACAATAATTTTTTGAGCAATAAAAACTTCTTCATAATTTTAAATTCATTCATCTTATTCCTGTATCACAATAGACAGTTGTTTCGGTAAGGGTATTGGCGCTGACTTTTATAGCTTCTCTCGAAGAGCAAATCGGTAAAATATTGGCAGCTGCCGCGGAACGTATGGCATATTCGCCAGGTACAACTTGAAGACTGAATTTCCCATTTATATTAGAGCTAAATTCAGTGATCACGTAAGACTGATCGGCTGTCGTTAAAA
>CAZKRG010000042.1:0-3383 GCA_964555255.1 uncultured Candidatus Saccharibacteria bacterium | reverse complement strand
ATAGACAGTACCGGCTGCACCTTCGCTGTCTGCTTTAACGCAATACGTCCGTCCGTCAACCGCGCGTTTCGCCACCCGATTCGGCAAACTGCTCCCGGCCGGTGTCACCTGACAAGCGAGTTCGTTTTTTTATCGGACGCAGTAACTATTGGAGGCCAGGATTGGGCAAAAATATAATCAGTTTGTAATTTCTCCGGATACTTAAATGTTACGCCGGTTTTGCCGTCCGTCATCGTTTTCCAAAGATCGTTATTTCCACCCGGGCAGGACGCGAATCCGCAGGCGGGTCCGGTGCGGCCGACATACGATCCATCCGGACACAATTTTGCTTCTTGGGTGCAAAAAACAGGTTTTGGCCGATTTGAAATTTTAGACCAAACAATAAATAAAGCGGCCGTAATCAGAATTATTTCGGCTGCTACGAACAAGGTCATTTTATTTTTTGATTGATGTTCAAAAACCATGTTTCTACTTTTATATATACCTCACAAGAATGTTGGATACCATCATATACTCTTGAAATGTCGACAAGAACACAGCAACGACCAAAACAAACGCCGGCGTCTTTTTGCCGAAAGGGAAAATGATTGAAGCGATGGCCGAGATGAGCAGAGTATGATCGGACGGAAAATCATTATCTGGCTCGTGCGGGGCGAAAAATGATGTCTATATAATATGAACAGATATTTTCCGCCGAAGATAGCAATGGAGTCGATGAATGCCATAAAATCATTTCAGGTAAATTATATCGAGTTTGCCATCAGTAAAAAACTGATCACCGGTGAAATTTCGTCCGAGAACTGGCGAGACAGACTGGATCTTTTGCGAGTTGTCCACCAGACCGGCCTTCTCAAGATCGGCAAACAACAGTTCTCGTTCTGTATCAATATCCGGCGCGATTTTGTGCGCAATCAGCCATTTAATTCCTGTGTCCAGACTTGCGATTCCGACATAGACATTTAGTCCGTCCGGCGTCTGGATATTAGTTTTCCAAAAGCGAGCGTGATGCCGTTCTCGGACACTTTTGCGTTCTGTAGGTTTCTCAAAGCCGAAGTTGTGCACTTTAGTATTCCAAAACGACGGGGTTATGGGCGCAGTGGGATAATTCTGGTTCAATAGAGCCGTCTTGGCCAAGTTTAGCATTGATCCGATGTCAGGCTGGCTGGCCAGTGTCCAGCCGGCATTTCGCATATCCTGAATCAATTCCTGATCATCCTTTGCCGCAATAACCAAACTGATTGGTTCTTGAGTATCGCCGATGAGTGTCTCTGTATATCTCGGCAAATTATTCGCTTGGAAAATATTTTGAATATCGTTTGTGACTATAGTAGCCGGTGTTGTCATTTTCGTATTAAGAGGCGGATTGTATTGCAAAGCGAATCCGACATAGAAAATAAGGCCGAGCAATGGCAAAACCACCGAAATCATTTTGACGCTAGGCGACACCGAAGCCGCCTCTTCTGATTTTCCTCGCTTCAGCCATTCGGCAATACTGATGCCGGTGATGAGCCATAAAGCGCCCAAAAGATATCCGCCCCAGACATCGCTTAAGTAATGGACTCCGAGATAGATACGCGACAAGCCGACGCCTAAAATGACGACCAAGCCGGCGAACAAGGTATTGGCCTTCGTTTTCCAGTGCTTGAGTTGGCGGAAGAGGAAATACATGAGAAAACCGTAGAAAGCTGCGGCCATCGTCGCGTGGCCGCTTGGAAACGAATAGCCACTCTCAAGATAATATGCGATGTCCGGTCGAGGCCGGTGGATGATTATTTTACTGATAGTGTAAAAGAGGTATGAGCCGAGGACGGTCACAAGAAATGGCGCAATGTAAACTCGTTTCTTCCAAAGCCACAAAAGGACCGACATAACGACAGAAAAACTCACGATCATTTGCCATTCGGCAAGCAAGGTAACCCAAAGGAAAAATTTGATAAGTTCGGCGTCGCGAAAGGCATACATTAGGTTAGCGACGCGGATATCGGCGGAAACCAGCGGTTCGGCAGTAACAATATCTTGAATCGTTCCGGCGAACGCCGAGAGGACATAAATGAAAGCAACGAGCAGAAGTGTAAGTGGCAGGCCGGAGAATTTCGCCGTATTAAAGCGTCTTTTGAGGAAGGCGAAGGATCGTGGATACCTACGGACAAATTTCTGAATGTCGGGATTGGCAACAATAGCGTTTTTGATCGAGATCGATATTGATTTGAGAAAAGTAACGAATAGATGTGAATATTTGATTATGATCCTGATTAAAATGACAACGATAATTACCGCGGCAACGAAAATCACGGCTCTGGTTGACCATGCTTCGATGACGTTCAGGGCGCCGCCAAAAAAGTAGCCAAGCAAAAGATGTGATGCTGCCCAGATGAAAGCACTGGCCGCATTCCAGAGAAAGAACTGCCATTTATTCATCTTTGACAGGCCGGCGATAAACGGAACGATCGACCGAAGCGGTCCGATGAATCTACCCAAGAGAATGCTCTTGCCGCCATATTTTCTGAAAAATTGTTCGCCCCTCTCAAGGTGCGCCCGTTTAAGCCAGCGGTTTTCATGTTTGAAAAATCTTGTACCCTTTGTGCCGAGCCAGTAACTCAAACCGTCACCGACTATTGCGCCTACAGCCGCAAACCAAATCAGATCACCAAGATCAAGGTATCCTTGTGCTGATAAAAATCCTGCCAATATTACCAGGGTGGCACCCGGAATCACTGATCCGACAAAAGCTAGCGATTCGGCGAGGGCTATAAGCAACACGAGCCAATAGCCGAATACGCCGAGGCGTTGGAGTGTGGGAAGAATTGATGTAATAAAATGAGGCATAAACTATTTCTTTTGCCGTTCTTTAAGTCAGTTTTGAATTTTATGAGCTAAATTTTATAAGGGTCATTTGGGATAGCTTTCAAGGAGGGGGCTATGCGCGTCCCAGTCGCATCTTCTTTCATAGTTCACGAAAATTGCAGTTTCTATCGGATATTCTACAGTGAGGAGACCTCCGATTCAATTCGCAAAAAATTCCTGAAAAGGTAGGAGGGAGATTCCCTGAAAAGGGACGGTTTATCCCTCCTGGAGCGGGTATGAGACATTTTGAGACACAGAAAGATACTTATTAAAAGGTGTCTCATTTTTATTTGGACCGTGTGCGATTAGTTGGTAAATAGATGGAAGTAGGTGAGACATTAAAGTGTTTTATATAGATATTAAAATGGAGTTCAACTGACATCTTGGATCGCTGGGATTTGAGATCACAATCTGTGATCTCAAAAAGCGCAGTTTGTGAAACTTATCACTTTTCCTTAAATCAAATACTTCCTCATTTTGCCCAAAGCTGTCTGATTCACCAAGATCAGACGCTTTGGCTAATCTGTGGATAGCCTTCA
>CAZKRG010000041.1:0-7826 GCA_964555255.1 uncultured Candidatus Saccharibacteria bacterium | reverse complement strand
CGGATTGAGAGATGAGCACACCTTCCGGTACTTTGCCGTTGGAAAAATAATAAAAATATTCCGAGGCAATCCGCGGGTCTATGGCAACATCGCAAAAAGAAAGGGTGAGCGCCGCATGATATGATCCCCCCATTGCCACGTAGGGGACATTCCGCGGAAGCGTGAGCTTTTTATTTTTCTCATAGCACGCCCCCGCCGCATCAGGGATTTCGTTAATCTCCTTGAGGAGTAATTCCATGTATGTCTTGAATAATAGACCATCCAAATGAATTTTGCATGGCGCACAATCAGTATGGTCTTGCGATGTCCCAAAATGGGGAATATGTAATGTGCAGGACATCGCAAGACAAGTACGGTGTGAAAATAGGGAAAGAGGTGTATTATAAAAAATAATGAGCGCGCCGGAAAACCGAGCCTGCCAAAACTGTCATAACCAGTTCACGATTGAATCTGAAGATTTTGGGTTTTATGAAAAAATGAATGTCCCGCCCCCGACGTTCTGTCCAGAGTGCCGATTTCAACGTCGTATTGTCTGGAGAAATGAATGGAGGCTTTTTAAGAATAAGGATGCAAGAACGGGGCAAGTGATCTTTACTAATTTTTCTCCCGGAGCTCCTGTCCAAATTTATGACCGGGACTTTTGGCTCTCGGATGGTTGGGATCCACTTCAGTATGGCAGAGACATTGATTGGTCCAAGCCTTTTCTTGCGCAAGTGAAAGAGCTTTTGCACGTTGTTCCAGTTTTTTCGCGGCCCATTATCTCGCCAGTAAACAGCGATTACTGCATGAATGCAGGGTGGCTCAAGAATGCATTTATGGTGTTCAATTCCGATTCCGTAGAAGATTCGGCTTATATTTTTTCTGCACCTCATGTGGTGCGTTCATTCGATTGCGAGTTATCTAAAAAATTAGAGCTTTGCTACGGCAGCGTAAACTTAAATACTTGCTACAAAACATTCTTTTCGGTGAGCTGTGAAAATTGCCAGGATTCTATTTTATGCAGAGATTGTTATTCCTGCTCAAATTGCTTCGGATGCGTAGACCTCAAGAGTAAATCATTCCATATTTTTAACGAACCTTATTCAAAAGAAGATTATTTTAAGAAAATTGCTTCATTTAACGTTGATACTTTTTCTGGGTTAAGTAGAGTAATCCAAGAGGCGCACGCTTTTTGGAAAAAATATCCAGTGAAATTTGCGCATGTGCGACGGAACTCAAATGTAAGTGGAGAGTACGTGTTTAACTCTAAAAATGTAAAAGATTCGTATCGAGTATATGAAAATGCGGAGGATTCTCGTTATTGCCAGCTCATTATTCTAGGACCCGAAAAAGATTGCTATGACCACACATCGTGGGGAAAAGGCGCGGAGCAAATTTATGAAGCGTTGCAGGTAGGTGATGGCTCCTTTAACATTAAATTTTCTGTCGGTTGTTATACGCAAGCAAAGGATATTGAGTATTCGTTTTTTTGTCCGGGTGGAAGGAATTTGTTCGGGTGTGTGTCAGCTCGGCACAATCGATTTTGTATTTTGAACAAGCAATATAGTGAGGAAGAATACAATATATTAGTTCCCAAAATACGTGAGCACATGAAAACCAAGCCATACATTGATAGTGTCGGTCGGAGCTATCCTTATGGAGAATTCTTTCCATCGGAATTCGCTCCCTATAGTTACAGTGACACTCTCGCGCAAGAGTATTTCCCGTTACAGAAAGAAGAGGCGCTCGCAAAAGGGTATACATGGAGAGAGGAGGAGAAGAGGAGCTATCCGATTACTTTACAATCAGAAAAGATACCCGATTCAATTGCTGAAATTGATAATAATATTATTTCTGCAGTTATCGAATGTGCCCATAAAGGAGAATGCGACCATCGGTGTAATGGAGCATTTAGAGTAATCCCTGAAGAATTCCAGTTTTGTAAAACAATGGGCATCGCATTGCCTCGTTTATGCCCGCATTGTCGCCATTATGAACGTATCCAATTCCGCAACTCGTTTCGGCTTTATGCTCGCTCCTGTGGATGCGAAGGATTAAAAGGCATCAAAGAATATAAAAACGTGTTCGCTCATTTTCACGGAGAGAAACCTTGCCCTAATGAATTTAGGACCCCTTACGCTCCCGACCGCCCGGAAATAGTGTATTGTGAGCAGTGCTATCAAAGCGAAGTAGCATAAGAAAATAGTAAATTGTCAGTAAGAATATCATAATGAAATCGCATACGCCAAAATTCGACAGTGCTATCCGCGGGATACTTTCAAAACTCGTCCCGCATACGGCGGCGTGCAGTCAATGTGAAGCTGAATTTGCCATAGAATTAGCGGACATTAATTTTTACAAAAGATTTGAGGTGCCGTCGCCCACGCTTTGCCCTTCGTGCAGACTGCAACGAAAATTTGGCTATCGAATAAATTTCGTACCGGTATTCCATAAAAAAACTTGCTCGACTCCGGGCCATTCCGAAAAAGTGATTGCACTATATTCGGAAGCTAATCCAGTGAAAGTGTATGACGACGATTTCTATTATTCGGATGCCTGGGATGCTTCTTCTTTTGGCATCGAGCCGGAATGCGGCAAAC
Organism: uncultured Candidatus Saccharibacteria bacterium; assembly: GCA_964555255.1. Lineage (GTDB taxonomy): Bacteria > Patescibacteriota > Minisyncoccia > UBA6257 > 2-01-FULL-56-20 > VGJV01. Next base: position 5,247 of record CAZKRG010000041.1, on the reverse strand, counting down.
CGTTTTTCGAGCAGTGGCAGAAATGGGTGGTGCGCATACCGCGCCAGACGTTGCAGAAAGACAGAATGAGCGTGGATTGCGATTACGTGGTTTCTGGCGTTCCCTCCAACAAAAATTGCTACTACGTTGCGGTGCCCTACCAGTCGGAAAATGTTTTCTATTCGACCCTTCCGGGGTATTCCAAAAATTGTTTGGATATGCTTGATTCCGATTACTCGGAGAATTGTTATGAAAGCGTATATCTCGACCACTGTTACAACTGCAGGTATGCCTACGAATCCTCAAATTGTCTCGATTGCGCCTTTATTTTTGATTGCCGGGGATGCGGCTCATGTTTCGGCTGCTATAATCTTCGTAATAAAAAATATTGTTTTTTCAACAAGCAATTGACCAAAGAAGAGTATAATAAAAAAATAAAAGATATAAATCTTGGGAGGCGCACGGTCGTGAGAGAGTGGCAGTCGAAGTTCCTAGAAGCTATCCGTCATGCAATCTGGCGAGGGACGAACAATATCCGATCCGAGGGGTCAGTGGGAAATATTTTGAGGGGATGCAGAAATTGCTTTTGGACCTTTCGTCAGCTCGGGAATTCGGAGAATATCCGCTACGTGGCTTCCACAACGGAAAGCAAAGACTGTATGGACTGCTTCGGGTTAGGTACATCCTCTTCCGCCACAGAATCTGTCTATGAATCCACCGGTATTGTGGGCGGCAATGATGTGAAATTTTCCATACTCTGCCGGGAGTCGTGGGGCATAGAGTATTCGGGAGAGCTCACCGACTGCGAACATTGCTTCGCATGTTTTGGTTTGAGGAACAAAAAGTATTGTGTTTTCAATAAGCAGTACGAGCAGGCGGAATACTGGCGGATGGTCGATGAGCTTAAAACCTCAATGCTCGCGAGAGGAGAATACGGAGAATTTTTCCCTCTGTCTATGAGCTGGTTTCCATACCATGACACCAATGCGCAGATTGAGTTCCCTCTTTCCAAGCAGGAAATTATGAAGAGGGGATGGCACTGGGAAGATAAGGAGCAGAGTACAGTAGACTTGTCGAAGCTCGCCGTGGTGCTCGCGGATCAAGTTCCCGATGATAGCAGCGATGTTGGTTCAGATTTTCTGGAAAAAGCCATAGTGTGCGAGAAAACCCAGAGACCGTTCCGGATAACGAAGTTTGAATTCGACTTTTATAAAGTTAAGAAAATTCCTCTTCCCACAGTGCATCCCGAGGAACGCATCCGGACCCGGCTCCTAGAATGGAAACTTCCATACGCCATGTTTAGATACCCGTGCTCCCGTTGCGGAAAAATATCTTGGATGGGACGCCGACCACAGGAGGGGAGGAGAACCTACTGCGAGCAGTGTTATCAGCAAGAAGTGGCATAAAATAATTATTGATCAATGATGAATCCAGAAAAGCGAATCTGCCAAAGCTGCCAAGCCCAGTTCGTCATCGAACCGGAAGACTTTGGATTATACGAAAAATTCAAAGTGCCGCCGCCGACGTGGTGTCCTATGTGTCGAGCGCAACGAAGGATGGCTTGGTGGAATGAAAGATATCTGCATCGCACAAAAGATTCCGTAACGGGGAAGGAAATTCTCTCTGGCACAGATGATTTTTCTTCTGCAAAGGTAGTCGATAAAGATTACTGGTTTTCGGATAATTGGGATCAAAATGCCTCCGGAAGAGAATACGACTGGAATAAGCCATTTCTTCTCCAGTTCAAAGAGCTTCTCAATGAGGCGCCTATTCCAAATAGGTTTTTTATGAACTTCATAAATAGCGAATATTGCAACAACGCGACCGATGTAAAAAACTCTTACCTAATATTTGGATGTACTTTTATCGAAGATAGTGCATTTTTGGATAATTCCACGAGATGCCGGCAGCTGTTCGACTCTTCATACATGGCTGACAGTGAGATTGCATATGAATCTTTCTTTAATAAAAAGTGTTACCGTTCATTCTTTTCGTCTCATTGCGAATATTCGCACGATATCTATTTTTCTCGAGATTGCATTGGCTGTTCGAACTGTGTCGGTTGTGTAGGTTTGAAGAATAAGAAATACCATTTTTTCAATCAGCCTCTTTCCAAAGAAGATTACGAGAAAGAATTTGAACAACTCAATCTGAGTTCGTATAAAAACTTGCAGATCCTTAGGGAAAAAATTAAGAAATTTTGGTTGGAGTTTCCCGTTCGATACGTGCATGGACTGAAAAACGAACATTGCGTGGGAGAGTATATTTTTAACTCGAAAAATGTTCGTCAGAGTTATTATGTGAACAGCGGAGAAAATTTGAAATATTGTCAGGGTTTGTACTCGGCGGGCGGGAAGGATTCGTACGACCAATATCGCTATGGGCTCAATTCCGAAATGATTTATGAATGCACTGCGGCAGGAGGTCACTCGGTAAATTGCAAGTTTTCTTTCGAGTGTTATCATAACTCGAGAAACGTTGAGTATTCATTCGTAGTAAATAGTTCCTCAAACATGTTTGGCTGTGTGGCTATGCATCATAAGAAGTTTTGCATTTTAAACAAGCAATATTCTGAAGTTGAATATAAGAAACTTGTGCCAAAAATTATTCAACATATGAAAGATATGCCCTATGTAGATAAGATGGGACGAGTTTATGCATATGGAGAGTTTTTCCCTCCAGAGATTTCTCCTTATCCCTACAACGACACCACGGCCCAAGAATTTTTTCCACTTACCGAATCCGAAGCTCTTAAAAGAGGATTTCTTTGGCGCGCTTCAACGGAAAGAAGGTATACTCCAGATATTAATTTCGAAGATTTACCCGATGACTCCGGAGCTATAATAGTAGAAAATTTTGAAAGCAAAATTGTGTCTTGCGAGCATGATGGCAAATGTAAAGAGCATTGTGCTACGGCGTTTCGATTTACTCTTCAAGAACTCCAGTTTTACAAGGCAATGGGATTGCCTTTGCCGCGCGTATGCCCAAATTGCAGATATTACGCTCGTATTGCGCAGAAAAATCCTTTGAAGTTGTGTCGCCGTACTTGCCAATGTGCCGGAGAGAAGTCCGAAAACGGTGCGTATAAGAATTCTGCCAACCATCGTCATGGTAATAGTCATTGTGCAGAATCCTTCGAAACCTCCTACGCCCCCGATCGTCCAGAAATAGTGTATTGCGAGGGATGTTATCAACAAGAGGTGGCGTAATAGTTTTGCAGGATGAAGGAGTATCATATCGCCGCAACTATGATCTTTGTGGCAAAAGCACGGTTGTTATATTACTCCCCGGAATACGATGGTATAGTTACCAAATGATCATGACTCTTTGCATAATCCGCAGAGGCAGTAGATTGCTTCTCGGTATGAAAAAGCGCGGCTTTGGCGCCGGGAGGTGGAACGGTTTTGGAGGAAAGGTGGAGCCAGAGGAAACGATTGAAGAAGCTATGCGGCGCGAAGTCCGGGAAGAAGCAGGGATTAAAGTAACGAGCGCGGAAGAAGTGGGTATCATCGAGTTTGAATTTCAAGGAAATCCAGAAATTTTAGAGATGCACGTCTTTCGCGGGAATTCCTTTGAGGGCGAACCGCGAGAGGGAGAAGAGATGAAACCAGAATGGTATAATCTTGGTGCAATTCCTTACGAGAGCATGTGGCCCGATGATCGCTATTGGTTGCCGCTTTTTCTCGCGGGGAAAAAATTTATAGGGAAATTTCTCTTTGGCAAGGGAGATGCGGTGCTTGAGTATTCATTAAAATCCGTGAGCTTCTTACGCAATGTAAAAGAAAGGAAATGAAAAGAAATGAAATGAAATGAAATGAACCGCAATTTACTGGCTAACGTTACAGGATTTATTTTTGCGATCATTGCAGTAGCCCATTTTATACGATTTGCACTGCAGTGGGAGTTTTCATTTGCAGGAAAGGAAATTCCATTATGGGCAAGTGTTGTGGCAGCATTCCTTGCGGGATATCTTGCGTATGAACATTTTCGGAAACGGAAGACGTGGTACGTGTGCACTGGAACGTGCGGAGGGATATCTTCCAAATCCGGCGTGTGCGGTGCCGCGGATTGCCCTAAAAAAGGAATACCACTCGAAGAAGTGCAGATATGAAAGTTTCAAAAATTGCAATCCAAAATTTCCGTCGGATGATCTGGGGTTATTACCGCGCGTATAAAAGAGATTTGAAATGGAGACATACCCATGACCCGTATGCGATCGTGGTTTCGGAAATCATGCTCCAACAAACGCAGGTGGATCGAGTACGAGGAAAATATTCCGAATTCCTGAAACAATTCCCTGATTTTCGGTCGCTCGCCCAGGCGAAGCCTAAGGAAGTGTTGGGAGTATGGCAAGGACTTGGATATAACCGTCGCGCGCTCTCGTTACTGAAATTAGCGCAGGAGGTTGTAGAAGAATATGGTGGGAAACTTCCACGCGATCCCCAGGAGTTGCAGAAATTCCCTGGTATAGGCATAGCGACCGCAGGATCGATTGCGGCGTTCGCGTTTAATGTGCCTGCAATATTTGTGGAAACAAATATTCGCCGCGTGCTTATCCATCACTTTTTCCCTCGGAGAAGAAACGTAGCTGAAGAGGAAATACAAAGAGTTGCTGCGCTTACGCTCGATGCTCAAAATCCCCGTGAGTGGTATTGGGCGCTCATGGATTATGGTTCCATGCTCGGAAGGACACTTCCGAATCCGAATCGCCGAAGCGCGCAATATCGCAAACAATCAACCTTTCGCGGGTCTGCACGAGAGTTGCGGGGACACGTACTTCGAGTACTCACTGAAAAATCCCGCATAAAAACCGATATGTTACCGGAAATTACCGGTAGTTCCAAAGAGCGGCTGGAGATAATCTTGCAGGCGTTGGAACGAGAAGGATTTTTGAAACTAATCAAAGGAATGGTTATGATCGCATAGTCGCGACACATTCGACTTGCGATGTCCTAAACATTACGAATTTCCGCAATTTCTGGACATCGCAAGTCGCCGTATTTAAATGATGAAATTTAAAGATCGAGTATATGCAATAGTTTCCGAAATCCCGCGCGGGAAGGTGTTGACCTATAAAGAAGTGGCAAAGCGAGCGGGGAGTCCCAGAGCATGCCGTGCGGTAGGGAACATTCTTAATAAAAATTATGACCCAAAAATCCCATGCCATCGGGTGATTCGCTCGGATGGGAAAGTAGGAGGGTATAATCGCGGAGAGACAGCAAAAAGAGAACGTCTCACGAGAGAAGGAGCTACACTTCAATTTTAAAA
>CAZKRG010000040.1:0-8121 GCA_964555255.1 uncultured Candidatus Saccharibacteria bacterium | reverse complement strand
ATCGACATCTCGCGGCCGATTTCGGAAAAGGAGCCGGTATATCCGGGGAATTTGCCGGTGGAGCTTATTCCAGTCAAAAGGTTTGCAAAGGACAAGTCTAATCTCTCGGGAATCAAAATGGGATTGCACAGCGCGAGTCATCTCGACGCGCCGTTACACTACGTAAAAAATGCCGCTTCGGTGGATCGGTTGCCGCTCGAGAAATGCCTCGGATGGTGCCGAGTTTCGGATGTCGGAGGTCGGATATCGGAAATCGGAGAAAAAGAAATCCGGAGAATAAAACCAAAAGAAGGGGAGATTATTCTTTTTAAAACTCGGAACTCTCAAAACCCCCTAAATCCCCCCTTTAAGAAAGGGGGGAGGCAGATGAGAAAGAAATTCAATCCAAAATTTGTATATATAAATGAGAGTGGCGCAAAAGCACTTGTAACGGCCAAAGTGAAAGCGGTTGGTATTGACGGACCGTCTATTCGGAAATTCCACCTGAAGCCAGACACCATACATCCGCTGTTTCTAAAACGTGGTGTTGTAATTTATGAAGGATTGGACTTGAGTAACGCGAAGCCTGGGCGGTATTATTTCTTTGGCGTGCCACTGAAGATCCCGGGCGCCGAAGCCTCGCCGGTGAGAGCAGTGTTGATTAGGACTTAGAAATTAGAACTTAGCCATTAGGACTTAAAAACAATAACCCAATTCTCCGTCTTGCGATGTCCTGACATTCTGTAATATTTGGGACATCGCAAGACACAACTTACCACTTCTTCCTTATCACTATCCCAATGAACGCGGTTTATGAAGAAAAAAATCCCACAATACTCGTCCTTTTTGGAGCGACGGGGGATCTGACGCGGGAGAAAATAATTCCGGCGCTGTTTCGATTGCACACGAAAAAACTTCTCCCCGCGCTTTTCCAAGTGGTGGGATTTTCGAGGAGAGAACTTCCTTCTGAAGAATTCCAAGAAATTGTGCGGGGAATCGTGTCTAAAAAATTCCGGGGTAAGAAAACCGAAGTTGATTCCTTTGTAAAATTATTCACGTACGTTCCCGGATTTTTCGAGGAGCGGAAGGGATATAGAAAACTCGCCGAGTTCTTAGGATTCCGCGACAACGAATGGCGGGTATGTTCGAATAAACTGTTCTACCTCGCAGTGCCCCCGGCATATTATAAAAATATTTTTGAACACCTCGCTGTATCGAAACTTACGCTTCCATGCAGCCCGGAAGAAGGATGGACGCGCGTGGTAGTGGAGAAACCTTTCGGAAAGAACTCGCGCACTGCGGAAGAGCTCGATGCGCTCTTGGGAAAACTTTTTAAAGAAGAACAAATTTACCGCATTGATCACTACCTCGGCAAAGAAACGGTGCAGAATATCCTCGCGTTCCGGTTCTCTAACCCCTTCTTCGAACCGGCATGGGATAACCGGACCATCGAATCAATCACGGTGCATTTTTATGAATCCGAAGGCGTAGGAAACCGTGTGGGATTTTATGAGGGTGTAGGAGCATTGCGGGATGTGGGTCAAAATCACGTCTTGCAGCTTCTCGCACTTTTCACGATGGAGAATCCAGGAAAATTCGACGCGGATTCCATTCGATCAAAACGCGCTGCGCTCTTGAGTTCCCTTCGCATCCTTTCTCGAGATGAAATTGAGAAAAAAACGATTCGCGGCCAATATCGCGGATATTTAAAAGAAAAAGGGGTTCGGCCCAATTCCCGCACCGAAACATACTTCCGTATCGAAGCGGCAATCAATGCTCCGCGCTGGGGAGGCGTTTCAATGATTCTCGAAGGAGGTAAGAAGTTGAACGATGCGCAGGAAGTGGTCATCAGATTCCGCCATCCGGTCCTGTGTTTATGTCCAGTTTCGCGCAAGGAACATTTCCATAATGAACTTCGTTACCGGATTCAACCCAAGGAAAGCATCTCCGCTTCGTTTTTGGTGAAAAAGCCCGGAGAGAAGATAGAACTTGAAGAGAAAGATTTCGTCTTGAATTATGAACCCGCCAAGGATTCAGAGTCTTTCCTCGATGCGTACGAACGTCTTCTTTTGGGTGTGGTACGGGGAGATCAAACGCTTTTCGTGAGTACCGAAGAAATTCTCTCGAGCTGGAAGTTCATTGATCCGATCACCGCGCAGTGGAAGCGAAACCTCCCTCAGCTCGTCACCTATGCGCCGTATAAGGATCCCGCACGCATGGTCGCGCGTCAGCAGTCTCAATTTAAAAAAGAATTGCTCATCGTGGGTTTGGGCAAGATGGGTAAGAATATGGCACTCCGACTCGCCGAGATAGGCTGGAAAGTGCGTGGATTCGATGCGAATGCCGGGACGGGAAAAGAACTGGCGGGAGAAGGGATTAAAGTATTCAAAAATTTGAAGGAGGCGGTGCGGAATATTTCGGCGCCGCGGGTGGTGTGGCTCATGGTGCCCTCACGAGCAGCGGAAGGGGAAAAGTCTCCGGTGGACGAAGTGCTTTTCGGCGAAGAGGGACTCGCCAAAATTTTAAAGAAAGGCGATATTATCGTGGACGGAGGGAATTCGCATTACACCGAAACTATCCGGCGAGCGCGGCTCCTTGCGCAGCAGGGGATCGCCATGGTGGATGCGGGAGTGTCCGGAGGTCCCTCGGGAGCGCGGAGAGGTGCGGCAATCATGGTGGGAGGCAATCCAGAGGTTATTAAACTCCTCGAGCCATTGTTTCAAGCACTCGCGGTGCCGGGCGGCTATGCGCACGTGGGAAAATCGGGAGCGGGACATTTTATAAAAATGGTGCACAACGGGATTGAATACGGCATGATGCAGGCAATTGCGGAAGGATTTGCAACAATTCGCAAAGCAGATCCAAAAATGGATGTGAAAAAAATCGCCGCGCTCTATAATCGCGGCACGGTAATAGAATCTCGGCTCATGGGCTGGCTGCATAGCGCCTTCGAGGCGTATGGCAAAGAGTTGGAGGGCGTGAGAGGGTCCATAGGTCATCTTGGTGAGGGGGAATGGACAGTAGAGGCAGCGAAAAAATTAGGTATTCCAGTGCCGGTGATCGAAGCTGCGTTGCAGTTCAGAATAGAATCGGCAAAGAAACCAAGCTATACTGGGAAGATAGTGAGCGCGCTTCGAAACCAATTTGGAGGACATAGTGTTAAAAAATCCAAATCTCAAATTTCAAAATCCAAATAACTCAAATTTTGCGATGTCCCGAGATTCTGTAATATTTTGGACATCGCAAGACAAAAAGTTGAATTTCATAATGCTGTCATAAAATATCCATCACTATCATGACTATGTACGACGCAATTCGGACGTTCTCGACTCAATTTGGATTTGAACCCGAAGTGGAGCAAGCCTCAAAATTGGGGAATCGCACAAAGTTTCTTATTGCCGGCATGGGAGGATCGCACCTCGCCGCCGATCTTTTGAATGTGATTAAGCCGGATATTGATGTCGTAATCCATAAAGACTATGGGCTTCCGCCGCTCCGGGATTTGAAAGAACGGCTTGTAATCGCCAGCTCCTATTCCGGAAATACCGAAGAGACGTTAAGTGCGTTCATGGAGGCCAAAAAGAGGAAGTTTACACTCGCGGCGATCGCCGTGGGAGGAAAACTTTTAAATGCTGCAAAGAAAGCGGATGTTCCTTACGTTGCCTTGCCAGATTTGCACGTGCAGCCCCGCTCGGCGCTCGGTGTGAATCTTATGGCGCTTCTCGCGCTCATGAAAGAAAGAGCGATTGCGCAGGCGGCGCGTGCCCTCAAAGAAACACTGCATCCAGGGGAACTGGAAGTGATCGGGGAAACGCTTGCGCGGACGCTTAAGGGAAGAGTGCCCGTGGTATACGCATCTTCTCGCAATGCGCCGGTGGCCTATAACTGGAAAATTAAATTCAACGAAACGGGCAAAATTCCGGCGTTTATGAACGTGATTCCGGAATTGAATCACAACGAGATGAATGGACTCGATGTGAAAACCAGTACGCGGGGACTTTCTAAGCTGTTTCACTTCATTCTCCTTGCGGACAGTGAGGATGATCCGAGAGTGCGAAAACGCATGGAGGTGCTCGCCTCGCTCTACGAAGCAAGGAATTTACATGTAACTACCTTACCACTCGAAGGAATTAACGAATTGCACAAAATATTCTTTTCGCTCCTCGTCGCAGACTGGACGGCATACCACACCGCAATGCTCTACAAAGTGGACCCGGAAGAAGTTCCTCTGGTGGAAGAGTTCAAGAAAAGAATTGCAAGCCGATGATAGGATTTGGATTGTACGGATACTATAAGTTTGTATAAAATGAGTATGTCCCTATTATACTCATGAAAAAACTTTCTCGCTCGAAACTGGAGTTGTTTACCGAATGCCCCCGCTGTTTCTGGTTCGATCAAGTAAAGGGAATCAAGCGCCCTCCGCCAGCCCCCTATACCATCAACAGTGCGATCGATTACCTGTTAAAGCAGGAGTTCGATGTATATCGAGAAGCGAAGAAGCCGCACCCTATCATGGAGAAGTACGGTGTGAATGCGATTCCTTTCGCCCACCAAAAACTTAATGAGTGGCGGCACAATTTTACGGGAGTAACGCACAATCATAAACCCACGGGAATACATATTTTCGGGGCAGTTGATGATATTTGGGTAGATCCGGAAGGCCGAGTGATGGTGGTGGACTACAAAGCCACCGGCGCGAACCAGCATCAGATTTATGATTCCTACGGTCGCCAAATGGAAATTTATCAGTGGCTCTTGCGGCGGAATGATCTCGAAGTATCTCCCAAGGGATATTTTGTATTCGCGCGGGTGAATAAAGGAAAAGGTTTTTCTGCCAAAGACGGGTTCTATTCCGGAGGCGACAGCGGATTACTTCCGTTTGATATCTTCGTCGAATCCTATGAGGGTGACGATTCCTGGGTGGAAAAAACAATTATGGATGCGAAAGACATGCTGGAGCGTTCCGAGCCGCCGCCTGCTGCGAAGGATTGCGAATATTGTAAGTATCGTGAAGCCGGACAGGAAACGGTAGAAATAAAGAAAGCTGTTTCCAAGCGTCCTCGGCTTGCAGGGTTGGGGATATAAACTATTGTCTGCTGTCATTCTGAGGCGCAGCCGAAGAATCTAGATTCCTCTCCCGCTGGAGCGGGATCGGAATGAAATTGACAGACGGGCAATACAGCGCCATGCTTGTTTTTAGCTGTTTGCGCAATTTGGAGCGCAGGTGGTGTCCGAACTAACCGTCAACGGAGATAATATTTATGCTAGGAGACAGAGATGAAAATAGAGAATGCTTTGAGTCCAGTACTGGAGTACTCGAAGATGACGAAGCGAAAATGAGAGTTCCCGTGCACCTGGAGTTGAGATTTCCGGTGTATAGGGTAGTCACTCAGGCCATCGGCGAGGTAGGTAATGAAACCATCTCGAAGGTGGTGAGCAATTGGCTTACCAAATACATCGCGGAGCATCGAGGGGAACTTGCGGATGCCGGCATTCCTCAAGATGTGATCAACTTGGCAATTTGTCCCGCTGCAGTGGTCTAAAGACTCAAATCCTGCCCCGCACATGACGCAAGTCGTGGAGCGGGGCAAAATTTTCTATAATGTGAAGTATGTGGTTCGCGAAGAAATCCAAAGCCCTTCATTGGACAAATCATGCGCACGGGAAGATGCGATTTTATAGATTATCGGAATCTCGCGTAAAGCACGTGCTTCACGCGCCAAAGCGCATCGAAGAGGGAATTGCTTCCAAGACGGTTGCCATGATGGAACCGGTTTCTATAGTGCGGTCACATATAACAGAAACCGTCCCGAGCGAAGCGAAGCAAAGTCGAGGGGCCTCATCACAATCACGCAGTAGCTATAAGGAAACCTGGAAACAAGAAATTTGGGTGATGGTTCAAGATAAGGGCAGTGTTCGAAAAGTAATCAGCGCGTGGCGATATCCCGGGATGACAAAGCCCGGTACTGCGCTCCCCGCCGAAATTCTTCGGGAAATTCAAACTGGCATTGTTGTTTCGCGAGAGGACAATTCGGAAAAGGAAAAGAAAAAAGAACGGATGAGGACAGTGCTTAAAAAATGGCGACGGATTCGGGCATAAGTCAGCATATTTACAACTGATAACGTATAATAAACGACCATGCACCGGAACAGTTCACGGATAATTGGTATAATGGTCTTGATTATAAGTATTACAAGTTTCATTGGTTATAAATTATTAGTTATAAATCATAAGTTGCGAATTAAGTCATCAGTTATAAATTATCAGTACTTCCCCATGATTCTTACGACCCCCGCATTTAAAAATGGAGAAATTATCCCTAAAAAGTTTACCTGCGAAGGAGGAGACTTTAATCCCGAGTTTAATATCCAGAATGTGCCTCAAGGGACTCGAAGTTTGGCGTTGATCATGGAAGATTCCGATGCTCCTGGGGGTACTTTTACACACTGGACGGTGTGGAATATCAATACCGAGGCGATATTTATTAAAGAGGAAAGTAAACCTTCAGGAAGTGTGGAGGGAACAAACTCCGGAGGATTTATAGGATATATGGGACCATGTCCACCCTCAGGGTTCCCCCACCGTTATTTTGTAAGGGTATATGCGCTCGATGTGCCTGAATTAATCCTTATGTCAGGAGCAAAGCCTGAAGAATTTAGAGAAGCGTTGGTAGGGCATGTGCTGGCAGAGACGGAAATTATGGGGATCTACATGCGAAATTAACCTTTCCTTCATCATTTATAGCATATGCTTATGAAGCAACGTTCGATGGCCTTGGTTCGTTGGGGGTTAGCATTTGTTTTTTTGTACGCCGGAGCAGCAAGTCTCATTGAACCAATGGACTGGGTGGGGTATTTCCCGCCATTTTTGGAACGTGTGATATCTCAAAATATTCTTCTCCCTCTTTTTTCTTTTATTGAGATCGGTCTCGGAGGATGGTTGCTGTGGGGAAAACACCCAAGAGAAGCAGGTGCGGTATCATTTCTTTTGTTCTTTGGAATAATCGTAGTGAATACCAATGTATTTGGTGTGGTGTTCCGAGATGTGGGACTTTCTTTCGCAGCTCTTGCTTTAGTATTAAACCCTGTGGATAATTCTTCACTTGACAAGGGGAAAGGTACGGTCTAGGGTGAGTAAAAATCTACATGCAGCGTTTTTCTACACATCTCGAAAATATGGATCTCTCGCTTTTTGCGTGGGTGCTTTGTATTAGCTTTATTAAGTTTAAGAAGGAGGTCGTGGGAAAAGGTATTATGTAGACTCGCCTCAAAAATAATTCCCAAGACCTCCTCGAAGCCCGAGGAGGTCTTTTTTACAAAAAATAAGAGCACCGGTATTCATCTGATTCCGTGAGAAGCCTGCGCAAGCCGCGGCGGATATCGAAGGTATCCTGCTTCTCACGGGATGAGATGAGCGTCGGGGAAGCAAGGGCGCTCAAAGGTCCAAAAAAATTAACCCATTATCATGAAAATAGGATTGTTAGGCAGTACGAGTCCGGTAGTGAGTATTCATCTCCAGAAACTTATCGCGGAGTCCACGCCGGCGCGAAAAGATCAAGATCATCTTGAGGTGGTGTGTTACACGAATCCGAAAGTTGCAGATTACGAGAGTGAAATCGAAAAAGCCGAAGATCAGGATTATAGAGAGGCGCTCGTGAGTTCGGCCCAACTCCTGGTGCGTGCGGGAGTATCTATGATTGCTATTCCTTCCAACAAAGCCAACGCCACAATTCCAGAAATCCAAAACAGAGTTCCAGTTCCCATCACGAACATGGTGGAGCTCACGGTAAAGCGAATTCTTGAAGAGTACGGAAAAACAGCAGTGGGAGTACTTGCGGCGGAGCCTACCCTGAACGGGTACGCGCATGCATCTCCGAAATCAGGAATCCGCTGGGTGAGTCCGACGCCGGCGAGCCAGGAGACGATTGTAGAAGCGCATCAATCAATCAAAGAGGGAAGGGAGGTGGATGCGGCTTCTGTGGTAAAAGCAGCGAAGGAATTGATAGAAAAAGGAGCGAAAGTGCTTGTGCTGGGATGCCCAAAACTCTCCGTGATGGCGGAAGAAATAGAAAAACTGGGGAAACCGGTCGTCGACCCCATGAGAATTCTCGCCGAACATTTAGTAGATCAAGCACGAGTCGT
>CAZKRG010000039.1:0-8147 GCA_964555255.1 uncultured Candidatus Saccharibacteria bacterium | reverse complement strand
GAACCTGCGGCCTCTACAGTGTCATTGTAGCGCTCTACCACTGAGCTAATCGCGCTTATTGAACCCCCGGCAAGCGAAGCTTCCCCAAATTTTCGAAGTGAAATCCCACATCTTCCGCGGGGGTATTTCCTATCGTAATAGCTCTTGCGAGGTTAGCCGTCAACATAACAATTCCCCACCCGGTATAGATTACTATAAGAACAACAAATAAAATTCCACATGCGACGAGCGCTAATTCTTGATGTGATCGAAAAAATACCCTCATCGACGGAAATTCTATCTAAAAAATACTCTTCCTTGAGCGAGAAGTCTATAACTGCCGCCGTTTTTTACAACATCGAAAGAATCGAGAGTAGCAAGGAATCGAGGAGGTTCAAATTCTACGTTTTTCAGGAATCCTACAATGTCATTGAACGTTCCCTGCACATCCAGAGAAAACCCCACATATCCAGGAACGCTTCCTTGCGGAGCTCCTTGCCCCCCTTGGAAGGTAAAGTTCAGCGCGAGCTGATGCACACGCGCAAGACTGTCGAGCATACGCGGGAAATCAAGCAACTGTTCTTGCGTGGGCAAAAAGGCGCTTAATTTTTGTTCGTAGACAAGCGCTTGAGGAGCAAGCCTCTTTAGCTCCGCGAGTTTATTGAGCGACGCGGATCGCTCTCGGATGAGCAACCTGTCTTGTACAATCCGATCGGTTTGCGCCGTGATGTCGGATGCTAACCAACCGGCGATTCCCAAAAGCGCGAACACTCCCAGGAGCGGAAGTCCTATACGCCACCAGAAATTATGTCTGAAGTTGGAATTCATTTCTTGCCTTATTTTACCACTTCCATTAAAACCCGTCCTCCGGTGTACAATTAAAGACATCCCATGCCTTTTGCTTTTGAAGAACAACTCTCCTTTCATGCGGTGGCTACCGCACTCGAAGGAGATTATTCCCGAATCAAAAAAGCCCGCGGGGCTCATTCTTCCTGGCAAGATACCTGGCATTCCCTCCGTCCGTTCGTTTCCCTCACTGACCCCTCTACTGCCTGGGCCGCACTCGAACATTCGGGCACCTCTCTCGTCCTTCAGGAGGAAAACCTGTTTCCTCCTCTTCTCCGCGAAATTCCTTCTCCTCCTTTTGGAATTTACTATAGGGGCGCCTTACCCGATCCTACGCATCCCACGCTCGCCATTGTAGGGACCCGGAAAGCTACTCGAAGCGGTTGTGTTCTTGCGGAGTCTCTTGCCGCCGCACTTGCCAAAAACTTTTTCATCGTGAGCGGGCTTGCTTTAGGAATCGATGCCGCAGCACATGCAGGGTGCCTCAAAGGAAATGGCACCACCCTTGCGGTCCTTGCGGGAGGCGTAGATACTCCCCACCCCCGTACGAACGAGCGGCTTGCCCACGCAATTCTCGAGCATGGGGGAGCGCTCCTTTCCGAGTATCCGCCGGGAAGCGTTCCTTCCCCCCGCCGGTTTCTTGAACGCAACAGAATTGTGAGCGGCCTTTCCCAAGGAGTACTGATCATCGAAGCTCCGGAGAAATCCGGCGCCCTCGTTACTGCTCGGTTTGCGCTGGACCAAAATCGGGAAGTCTTCGTACTCCCGGGACCAGTTACCCATCCCCATTTCCGTGGATCCCATGAACTTTTGCGTAAGGGAGCCCGGCTTGTGCGTTCAGCCGAAGACATCTTCGAGGATATGGGATTCGAAACTATTTCCTCTTCCGGAGCACTCCCTGCTATGCTGGGAGAACATGAAAAAACCATTCTTGCCGCACTCACCTCTGCCTCCGAGGGGCTTTCGGTAGATGCTCTCACGGTTAAAACCGGTTTGGAGGTACGAGTGGTTAATCAAGCCTTAAGTTTCCTCGTGCTTCAAAACGTGGTACAAGAGACCGAGAGCGGTTATACACTTTTTACCCCCTGATCGAAACAACATTCTCTTCATGGCAAAACCAAAAAATGCATCCGGGAAAAGTTTGGTGATTGTGGAATCCCCCACAAAAGCCAAAACAATAAATAAATTTTTGGGAAGTGACTATTTGGTTACCTCTTCGTTTGGACACATTCGAGATTTACCGAAAAGCAAGTTGGGAATTGACGTTGCGCACCACTTCGCGCCGACGTATGTTATTCCTCCCAAAGCAAAAGAAGTAATTGTCTCTCTCAAAAAGGAATCCTATGTCGCGACGCGAGTGATTCTCGCTACCGATGAAGACCGAGAAGGAGAAGCGATCGCATGGCACCTTTCTCAAGCCTTGGAAATTAAAAATCCAGAACGGATTGTGTTTCATGAGATTACGAAGGGTGCGATTGAAGAGGCGCTCGCCCACCCCCGCGGACTCGACTTGAAGCTGGTGGATGCCCAGCAGGCGCGGCGCGTACTCGATCGGCTCGTGGGATATGAGCTCTCGCCGTTCCTCTGGCGGAAAATCCGCTATGGACTCTCTGCGGGACGGGTGCAGTCGGTTGCAGTGCGTCTTGTGGTCGAACGAGAGCGGGAACGGGAACGGTTTGTGCGTGAAGAATATTGGTCCATTGAGGCGGCGTTTACAAAGGAAAAAGAAAAAGCGTTTCCGGCGCGTCTCGTTTCGTTTGAAGGAAAGACCCTCGGGAAAATGGGCATCCGCACGGAAGCGGAAGCCGCACGCATTACTCGCGCGATACAAGAGGGTCCGCATTCAATCCTGGGAATCACTATGAAAGAAGCTTCCCGAGGTCCCGCGGCACCGTTCACCACGGCGACGCTCCAACAAGAAGCTTCTCGAAAACTCGGTTTTGGCGCGAAACAGACCATGACCATCGCCCAGAAACTCTACGAAGAAGGCGCCATCACCTACATGCGTACCGACAGTGTGCATCTCTCGGAAACTGCGGTCACGCAGGCGAAGCGCGTGATCACGGAAGAATTCGGCGGCGCGTATGCCCTCCCCTCGCCCCGACGATACGCCACGAAGAGCAAGGGAGCTCAAGAAGCACACGAAGCAATTCGACCCACGGATCTTTCTCGCCGGACCAGCAGCATGCGCGATCGAGGCGCAAAGCGGCTCTATGATCTCATTTGGAAACGGACCATTGCGTCCCAAATGCCCGATGCGCAATTTGAGCAAACAAGCGTCGACATCGGCAGAGAAGGTCACCACGTGTTCCGGGCGAATGGCCAAGTGGTGAAATTCGACGGATTCATTCGTGCCTACACCGAAGGCCGGGATGAACCGGAAGAAGACGCGATCGAAGGAATCCTCCCTGAACTTTCTAAAGGAGAGGAACTTACCCTTACCGACCTTCAACCCAAACAGCATTTCACCGAACCGCCGCCGCGGTATACCGATGCGACGCTTGTGAAAGCACTCGAAGCCCAAGGCATTGGCCGGCCTTCTACCTATGCCCCTACCCTCTCCACTATCCAAGACCGCGGCTACGTGGAAAAAGAAGAGCGTGCGTACCGCCCCACGGAAATCGGCACCCTCGTGAACGACCTCCTCGTGGAACATTTTCCGGAGATTATAGATCTCCAGTTTACTTCTCATATCGAAGAGGAGCTCGACCAAGTGGCGGAAGGAAAGGTTCCGTGGGAGAAAGTGTGTGAAGAATTTTATACTCCTTTTAAGAAACGGCTTATCGAGAAAGAAGAGACGGTGTTGAAGCAGGTCGAGGTATCCGACACTCCTTGTCCGCACTGTGGGAAACCCATGCTCATTAAATTCGGCCGCATGGGCAAGTTTCTCGCGTGCCCCGATCCGGAGAGCAAAGTGACGCTCCCTATGCCGGAAGAAGCGGCTAAAATTAAGGAGCTTGAAGAGAAAACCAAAGACGAACGCTGCCCTCTTTGCGGGAAACCAATGCAAGTGAAGCGCGGACGATTTGGATTTTTCTTGGGATGCGTGGACTATCCGAAATGCAAAGGAGTGGCGAAGATTTGGAATAAGACTGGATTCAAGTGTCCGGCATGCCTCGCTTCGACTGATCGGCGCGAGAAGCCCGGGGATGTCGTAGAAAAGAAGGGACGCGGCCGACGGGCGGCGTTTTATGCATGCACCCGCTACCCCGAATGTACGTTCGTGATGAACAAAAAACCCACCACGCAGCAGGAATTGGACGAAGCCTTCAAGGCGTGGAAAAACAAACCGCCGACTCCAGCGAAGAAAGCAGCGAGGAAAAAACCGAAAGTTACTGGTTAATTATCCAATCCACGACAATCTTCTCGTACTCGCGTTGGAGGTCGGGGCGATCACGGAGACTGTGCGGTGCGTCTTTTATTGTTACGTAGGTGAGCAGCTCCGGATTTTCCACTGCCTCTCGGTAATTTTGTAGCGTTTGGCGCGGGACAAGCTCGTCTTTCTCGGATTCGATGAGGAGAATTTCCTCGCGGAAATCGTGTACTGCTCGTAGCGCCGCAGTTTCTTTCCATGTCTTGGGCTCACTACGCCACTCCGTTCTCGTGTCGCTCTTGGAATCTATATCCATTTTAGATTTCTCAAAACCTTCATCAGGATAGTCTGAAGGTACCCGGAGTATGAGCCGAGATGCTTTCCGTTCTTTGGTGAGAAGCGCCGCAAGATAGCCGCCAAAGCTGGAACCCGCCACAGTAATGTCATCCTTGTCCACCTCTTCTTCCGCAATCAGCACATCGTAGGCTGCAACGCAATCTTCCAGAAAATGTTTTCGGGAAAACTCTTCGATTATCCCAGGACTTGCCCCATGCCCGCGGAGATCCACCGTAAGGCATATAAACCCCATCGCGGACAGGAGTTTTGAAATCTCAAAGGCACGATTTTGGCTGCTTCTCCAGCCATGGAGATGCACCACCCCTGGAAATTTTTCTCCGTCGCCCGTCGGCGGATTCGGCGGCAGGAAGAGATTGCCGTTCAACTCCATGTCTCCCGCGGGAATGCGTACGGGTTTCATACGTTTCTATCATACGCCTCTCCCGTACGCCCTACAAACGAGGGCGATTATCTTACATTCATTCCAAAATGGAATTACACGGAAAGAGAAATATTTTGAGAAGATACGTGAGCAAACGCGCTATTGCTGATATCCCGAGCATCACCGGGAAAAGCGGAAATATACAGGGCGCGCGTGCGCTGTCAATAAAAGAAAAAACGAGCGCCATGGTGCGGAAAAAACCTCTTACTTTTGTTCCAATGCACGAATGCGATCTTCGATGGGCGGATGGGTCATAAAAAGCGTTCGCCACCATGAGGCAGAGGAACCCTTAAAGGGATTATCGAGCCAAAGATGCGCGGTGGAATCTTTCGCCGAAACCATCGGTACCGTATCTGCTTGAATCTTGCGGAGAGCGGAAATCAACCCCTCGGGATATCGCGTGAGCAGTATACCTGAGGCATCCGCGAGCGACTCGCGCCGGCGGGAGATCGCAAGCTGGATAAGCATAGTGCCTATCGGCGCCAAAATGGAAAGCACAATTCCAATAAGGAGGATAGCCCCCTGCCCCGAAGATTCCCTGTCGTCTCTGCGGCGCGCACCACCAAAAAATATGGAGCGGAGGAATATGTCTGCAAGAAGCGAAATGATCCCTGCGAGTACCACGGCCACGGTAGATACTAAAATATCGCGATTGCCTACATGAGAAAGTTCGTGTGCGAGCACGCCTTGAAGCTCGGATTTATTCAAACGTTCCAGAGCCCCTTGCGTCACCGCCACTGCCGCATGTTTGGGATCGCGTCCTGTAGCAAAAGCATTAATCTGCTTCTCGGGAGTGATATAGAGTCTTGGCATAGGGAGTCCCGCAGTAATCGCAAGATTTTCCACAACGTTCCAAAGCTCTGGATTATTCCTCTTTTCGATCGGCTCCGCGCGCGCCATCGCAAGCGCGATTTTATCTGAAGACCAATAGCTCACGAGCGCCGAGATGACGCTGAAAAGTATGGCGAATATGAGTATCCCCTCGTTTTGATAAAGATATGAGAAAATCCATCCCAGGACAAGCACCACAAAAAAAAATACGATCATCAACATCCAGGTACGCTGCACGTTTTGATCTTTATATTGGTAGAGATTAGCCATAGCAATGGCAGCTCGCAATTAACCAGCGGCTAGAATTTCACCTGTACCGGCTCGCGCTCCGCTTCAGAGATACCTCCAAAAAATTCCATAGGCATAAACCCCATCGCGCCTGCAAAGACAGTTCCTGGAAACGTTTGGATTGCCGTGTTGAAATCGCGCACCTGGCCGTTATAGAATCGGCGGGCGGCTTGGATCTTATCTTCAGTATCCGTGATCCCCGCTTGCAACGAAAGGAAGTTTTCATTTGATTTGAGTTGCGGGTAATTCTCTGCCACCGCGAAGAGAGTTTTTAAGGTGCCACTTAATTGATTTTCCGCTGTTGCTTTTTCTTTGCCGGTTGCTTGCATCGCCTGCGTACGCGCGCGAGTTACTTCCTCGAAAACCGTCTTTTCATGCGCGGCGTACCCCTTTACTGCTTCAACAAGATTCGGGATCAGATCATACCGACGCTTGAGTTGCACGTCTATATCCGAAAAAGCTTCCCGCGCTCGATTTCGCGTTCGTATGAGCCCATTAAATACCGCGATTGCCCAAAGCACAATCACTACAAGAACAATTACCACGATTGTAATAAACATATCTCCAGTATAGACCAAATTCGGAATAAAAGATATCAGCTTCTATAGCGTCTTCTCGAGTTCTGCAATCACAATCTTCTTCATAGTCATGAGCGCTCCCATTGCCCGCTCGGCTTTTTCCGGATCCGAATTGTCTAAAAGTTCCTGCAGGGCGCTCGGCACCACCTGCCACGTCATTCCAAACCTGTCTCTATTGATCCAGCCGCATATCCCTGCCTCTCCCTCTTCCGAAAGTTTTTCCCAAAAATAATCTATTTCTTTTTGATCCTTACAGTCGATTACAAAAGAAACCGGATTCACTATGGTTTGCAGCCTACTTTCGCTCTCGCTTCGGCGAGGCAAAAGTCCGCCGTTGAGGGCTGCGAAGCCTTTGCCATCGAGCGTAAAGGATACCGTCATCACACTCCCTTTTTTCCGCCCCGACGCTTCAGCTCCTGCTTTGTTATACCGGCTCACATTTTCTATTTCGGATTTTTTTCTGCTTCCCGGGGCATTATTAAAAAGGTCCACGTAAAATTTCGCCGCTTCTTCGGCTTCGTGGTCGAACCATAAAAAGGGAGTAATCTTTTGATCCATGGCGGAATTATTCTTCCATTGGCTCCACTTGGAAGTTCAACATCCATTCCACCCCATATTTGTCCGTCACCACGCCGAAGATCGCGCCCCAAAATGTTTTCTCCGGTTTCATAAACACGTCGCCGTCTTTCGAAAGTTTTTTGAAGAGGTCCTGCAATTCTTTCTCGCTCTCGCACATCAAGCTCAAGGAGACGTTGTCGCCCACCACCGCTTTGTCGCGCATCATATCCGCGCCATACAAAACGATGTTTCCGGCAGTGAGTTTCGCATGCATGATGTTCCCGTGCGTTTCCTTCGGCATCTCTTTCGCCATCGGCGTTTCCCCTACCGTTTGAAACTCCACTTCCCCTCCCAAACACTTCGCATAAAAATTCATCGCTTCCTTGCACTTCTTATCATTGAAGCGCACGTACGGGTTAAGTTGTGTCATGGTTTAATTGTTCTTTATTAGAAGTGAATTCTCCGTGACGACTAAGCGACTTGAGACAATCTTGCCGCCCGCTTTCTCGACTGACTTCATCGCCGCCTTGATGTCTTTCACGACAATTGCCACCGCCCATCAGAAACAAAACATTCGCGGCCTGATCGTAACACAAAATCTGAAATCTAATTCTAATGAGGCAAATTTATAACGGGGTTCGCCGCTTCAATCATCAAGAAAAGCGGGAATTCCTTCCGTGCTTGATTTTCCGCTTTCTGCCGCGGACCCGGTTCGCTTTTTTTATGCGACGTCCATTCTTCCATACGCCGGAGGAGAAATCCCGCATTTACAAAATTTTTTACGTAGCCTTGAAGCGGCCGGTGAAACGAAACAGTCTGCGCCTTCCCGGGAGTGGAGGGTTTCATATCGATAATTTCTTTCGAGTCAGTAAGACCCGCTAGAAAAATTCTAGCAGAAAGAAAAGGGAAAATTCAATATCGCTGCGCGGCGCTCAAAGCGCGGTTGTGGGGAGGCTACCGGGCACAGCGGAACCCC
>CAZKRG010000038.1:0-8231 GCA_964555255.1 uncultured Candidatus Saccharibacteria bacterium | reverse complement strand
ACACGCGGCATTCGCATTGCCGAGACGGGAGTTCGATTCTCCCTGGGTCCACATTTTAGAATTCCCACACGCGGCCGCGCCTGTGGCGCGGCTTTGTGTTCTCAATTCGTACAGATAATTCCACGGATTTTTTAACGCGGGGGCGAGAAGACGGTTTTGGATTTTTGGGTTCGAGCCGATGTTTTTGAGAAAATTGCGCATATCGGCGTAATTTTCTCCGGCGGCTATATTTTCTGCGGTATTTGCGTCCATAACCCACTTTCTCGTGAGTTCGAGCGAGCGGTTGCCTGTTCGCTCAAAATCGGACAATTTCCCCTGCGAATCCGCCTTTTGCCCCATCAGGACATTTTTCTTCTCTTGGAACTCGGCAAGTTCCAAGCCGCCCTCAAGGTAGGCATCGGTAAGACGGTCAAGCTTGGCTTTCACGGAAGCCAGCTTGTCTTTCAGATTTTGGGCGAACGCGTCCGATGAGGGGCGGGCTTTTTGTTCCCACTCGTTTATTCTCGCGAGATACTTCTCGCGCCACTCATCGGACAAAGAAAGTTTTTGAACGGCGTCCTTTACTTGCGCGGCAAGTTTTACCTCCGGCAAAAAGCGGTTTTGCCCGCAGACGCGAGTTTTGCTCTTTCCGGTGCAACGGTAGTAGGTGAAGACGAGGCCGCTTTTCTTCACGTGTCGCTCGGCGGTGATCATATACCCGCACTCGCCGCAACGGGCGAAACCGGCAAATCGGAAAGGTTTAACATCTCGCTTTTTGCGGGGTTTGCCGCGGTCTTTCAACGCTTGCTGTATCCGGTCGAAAAGTTTCTTGGAAATTATCGGCTTGTGTTTTCCTTCGTGAAGCTCGTTGCGGTAGAGAAAATGACCGTAGTAGAAATGTTTGGAGAGAATCTTTTGGACGCTCGAGAGCGCAAGCGGTTTGCCGTCCCTGCCGCTCAAACCCTCGGAAAACATCTTGGCGCGGATGGTGGTGAGAGTATAGTTTCCGGTGGCGAACAATTCCAAAATCTTTTTCACTTTGGAAAAGGTCTTGAGATCGGGCTCGATCGTTCGCAAACGCGGCTCGTTCAGATAACCGAGCGGGGCTTTTCCGGGAAACATGCCGTTCCGTATTTTCTGCCGGATGCCGCGCAAGATGTTTTCTCGCAGGTTGTCTGTATAGTATTTGGCCTGTCCAAACGCAACCGATAACATGAACTTGCCCTGCGGTGTGGCCTCAAACCAGAACGTCGGGAATTTGAGCGAGGCGATCTTTCCGGTGTCTACGAGATAGACGATTTTACCGCCGTCTATGGAGTTGCGGGCCAACCTGTCGGGATGCCACGCGATAATGCCGGAGGCCGTACCCTTCTCTATCTGGGCGATCATCTCGTTGAATACGGGACGGCCGGGTTCTTTCGCGCTCTGACTCTCGGTATATTCGCGGACGATATGGATATTGTTCTGCCGGGCGTATTCCCGAAGCTCCGCCAGCTGCGCTTCGATGGACAATATCTGGCGTTCCTCCTCCTCGGAGGATTTGCGGGCGTAGATGAAGTAATTGTTCGTGAACATAATGCTAACTATAGTATGTAGCACCAAAGTTAGCAAGCACATATACTAAAGTTATCAACTATGAAAAGAGAGATTCTGGTTAAGTTCGGTCAAAAAGTCCGCGAGGAACGGGCAAGGTTGGATTTATCACAAGAGGAGTTAGCCGCCCGAGCAGGCGTTCACCGGACTTATATCGGCATGATCGAGCGAGCAGAAAAAAATATCACACTAGAAAATATCGAGAAAATAGCGAAAGCTCTAAAGATCAGAATCGCGGACTTTTTTAACTCATAAAACTATGAAAATCGTAAATACATACTCTTTCAAGGGTGGCGAGAGATTTTTGAAAAACAAGTATCCGAGAGAATTAGCGGAAGTTTTAGAAGCAATCAAAAATCTTGACGCTACTACTTGTCTCACTAAAGAAAGTGCCGAGAAAACAATGAAGGGCGCACTGCTATTCTCGCCACGCGACATGAACGATCACCTGAAAACCGCCCTACATAAAAAGGGTTGGACGGCAAAAGCTAATGGTAAGAAAAAAGAATACGCAGAACCCCGCCACGCTTTCGGAGGAGGCCGCTTCCGCGAGATGGACGGAATGAAAAATAAAGTTGGTTTGGAAATCCAGTTCGGAAAATATGCTTTTATGGGTTATGACATATTTTCTAAAATGATTATTTTCAAAAATCTTGGCTATATCAAGTGTGGCATTGAAGTTGTTCCCGCGGAGGAGTTAGTAAGGCAGATGTCCACTGGCGTTTCTTCTTTTGATCAACTACTTGTTGATTTTGATAATAGGGGCGAGAGCAACATTGATATTCCTGTTTTTATAATCGGTATCGGGCTAACCGATCAGGAAAAAGAAAAAACAGAAAAACTCAAAAACCTCTTCAAAAACAATAAGAAAGAGGCTCTCACTTCGATTAAGTTACGAAAGTATCACGGTTCAAAGCCCGGACCCAAATAAACTGTCTCTTGCCTTCTTAAACTCGTCCGGTGTTTCGGCAAGTTTTACGCCGTTTGTGGGTTGATATACCGGAGTTCCCATTAAACGCCGATCTAAAGTGCCATTTGCGGCGGCTTTTATTCGTTCTTCTGCAATGTCTAAATATTCTTTCATAATATCCGAGCCATAACCTTTGCGATTATGGATAACCGCCGCACAAAGCGCACTCCCAACGCCGAGGTAGGGATCCAAAACAACGTCGCCCGGGTTTGTCATTGATAAAACAAGCCGTTCAACAAGTTCAATTGGAAACTGGCAAGGGTGTTTTGTTTTTTCCGGGTGATTATTTTTTACATTCGGAATTTCCCAAACATCGGCTGGATTTTTTCCGAGCGGATTTCCCGAAAGCGTCCCATACTTTTCATTTTTCTTAAAGTTTCTTTTGCCCGGGTACTTTTGCGGGACACGAATAGGATCAAGGTTAAAAGTGTATTTATCAGATTTCGTAAACCAAACAATAGTTTCGTGTCGCCCAGAAAACCTTTTTGTGCAATGCAAGCCGTGCCCAAAATGCCAAATAATTCTATTCCGCAATTTCAAACCAAGTTTTTTTCCGATAGCATAAATTAGAGCATCGAGTGGGAAAACCTCACCATCTTTTGCAATATGATTTCCAACCTGCCAGCAAATACTGCCGTCGTCGGATAAAACACGGATTGCTTCTTTGAGCGTTTCTTCTTGATCAGTAAGATAAACACTCAAATCTTTCCGCTTCTCGTATTCTTTACCAATATTGTAAGGTGGTGAAGTAACGACAAGTTTAATTGATTTATCCGGCAAGGACTTCATTAAATCCAAGCGATCGCCCTTAAATAAGACGACATCTGCGTCCGGCTGGTATCTCCGTGCCACCTTAAGCTTCTTATTCGAATTCAGGAGTGTTTTTTGTTGGGTTGGTGTCTTCATATAAGTTCACTGCTAACTCTAGTATACATAATATAGAATTAGATTGTATATAGCAAGAGTTATTTTTACTGGAAAAGTGGTGCTAAAGCATCCGTTTTCATCCAAAACCGTCTTCTCGCCCCCGCGTTAAAAAATCCGTGGAATTATCTGTACGAATTGAGAACACAAAGCCGCGCCACAGGCGCGGCCGCGTGTGGGAATTCTAAAATGTGGTCTTTGTTGGAAAAAGTCAGAACTTTCTATCAAGAAAACCCCGACGCTACCCCGTCATTCACCTAGTCATTCCTAGGGATGACTACCCTTGCGTCTCTTGAAGCCTACCAAATCTGGGATTTTTGGCAAAGCTCCGACCCCGACATTACTCTGTTCTTTGGCTTCGCCGTCGGCCTGCTGGCCTCCGGCTCGCCAATGCGGGGCTGGATGCGTCGCCGTGTTCATCTTCTTCCGGTTCATACGCGTGTGGAGAGAGAATAATTCAGCTCGAGGCCGCAAGGCCGAGGAAGGTAACGTGAAAAATGGTTTACTTATTAAACCATTTTTCGATCTTAAATTTCCCTCGCTTACGGATTAATTTCGTAGATTAAGATTCCATAATCTTAACCTCATCGCTTTTCCACTGACTTGATAATGCGCAGCCAATTGTTCTAAGTCCTTCTCTGCAAAACCACTCTTCGCTAGTATGCGAAAATCTTTTTCGATCTGATCTCTCGGCATTAAAAGAGCAGCGGCGAAAATATCGGCCTCTCTTTCTCGCGGCGTAGAAATCTCTCCTTTTTTATTGTCTCGGTAATCAACAAAAGTATCTTTATTAGGATGTAAATAATAATGACCGAGTTCGTGCGCGATGGTAAATCGTTGTCGAACAGGAGCTTCACTGTTATTAACGCCAATCAAAGCGGCCCCATCTTTACGGATAAGTAGGCCGGAGAACTCCTTGCTCGGCCCCCTGCTGATCTTTATACCTAACTTGCTTGCGATTTCTTCGACAGGAACAGGTATCGTTTTTGCGCCGAAAGCGACAAGTGTTTCCTCTGCTTTTTTCTCAATTTTTTCTAAAATCATAACTATTTCTTATTACGGAAAAGTTTTTCCGCCCATTTAGCAGCCTGCTCGTCTTCCTGCGCGATTTTATGAAGATCGACCTTTGTGAGGGCATAACCATCTGGTACGGTAGGGAAAAAATCATTGGGATCGCATTTGAATAAAACTGCTAACTTCCAAAGAGAGACAGCCGAAATATTATTCCTACCTGTCTCAATATGCGTAATGGCTTCGCGGGAAACTCCGAGCTCTTCAGCAAGGCGTGATGCGCTGAGGGGTAGCTTGTCGCGCATCTCCCTGATCTTCTTGCCGACAGCTTCTCGGATTTCTTTCTCGGTCAGCTCTCTATCCTCAATTGTAACAGCCTTCTTTTTCATTTTGGAGAGGTCGTGTGGATAATATGGTACTTATTATACCGAAGGTTATTTTGCGTACCTCGTATGTTATTTATAATAACATTTTTACTATATTGCAAGCTTGTGGAGTTATCAGTTCCCGCTGTACAATGGCCTTAAAGGCCGACCAGAAAAATTACAACTGGAAAATGACTACACAATTAAACGTAGAGCGGGAAGAGGAGAAGAAGCACCTTGTGGTAATTCACATCAATAAGAAGGAATACAAGGTAAAACCCGGTTCGTACACGGTTGCCGCGATTAAAGAGATTGGCGGCGTACCGTTTGCGGACGACCTCGAGCAAATCGTGGATGGCAAGCTTGTTCCACTTCCTGACAACGGATCAGTCCTCATTAAGGGGGGCGAGAAATTCGTGAGCCATCCTAAAGAAGGCGGAGCGTCGTAACCATGGAGTTCCCCGAAGATCAGATAACTGAATTACGGGAATTCGGCGACGTTTCTACAGAGCAAGAGGGCGGCACGCCGTATCTCCTCATCAAACAGGTTCAATTGCCTGATGGATGTACGCCGACG
This sequence comes from uncultured Candidatus Saccharibacteria bacterium, assembly GCA_964555255.1. Taxonomy (GTDB): domain Bacteria; phylum Patescibacteriota; class Minisyncoccia; order UBA6257; family 2-01-FULL-56-20; genus VGJV01. Next base: position 2,812 of record CAZKRG010000038.1, on the reverse strand, counting down.
CGATGTGACGTCCTCCTCTGCCCCGTTAAAGGAAATGGCTACAACTCTAAGCTATATTTTGCGGCGCGGGTGCAAGGAACTAAAACGCAGCTCAACTGGCATAGCGAAAACACATTTCGCATTTTAGAAAGGAATTGGTATTCCTTCTCTTGGCAACTTAGCGAAAACAGTCTGAGTTTAAGTCCTGCCCAACTTCTCGCACTCCACCTTAAACCATTGCGATCTGCGTAAGATGATTATTTTAAAAATAACGGATGGCCTGCTTCATCAGATACGAACTGATCTAGCGCGTTCTCATCCCCATGCCGCGGAACGAGTAGGATTTTTATCAGCGCGTCCGGTGAACTTCCCTACGTCCACCCTTCTACTCTCGGTTGCCTACCATCCTATTCCAGATCAACGGTATATTGATGATCCATACTCTGGCGCGAGGATAAATTCGCAAGCGATTCGCGAAGCGATGCAATTAGCACTTGATACCCGTGAGGGGTTATTTCATATCCACTCCCATTATGGCAGGAGTATTCCGAGTTTCAGTCCTATGGATCGCGAAGAAACCCCGCCCATCATAAAAAGTTTGCAGGCGGTATGCCCAGATGCACCTCATGGCATGATTGTTATCAACAGAGAAAGCTTATTCGGACTGGTCCAAATGCCTGACGAAGATACTTTGCGTCCCGTTGAGAAAATAGTGGTTGTAGGATTCCCAACAAAATTATTTCATGAAAAATAGATTTTCAAGCCAATCATTTCTCGGAGAGAACACCCAGCGCACGTTTGAAAGAGCCGTGGCTGGTATTGTGGGCCTTGGCGGGGGTGGGTCTCATATAGCCCAACAGCTCGCCCATATCGGATTCCTCAACTTCGTTCTTTACGATCCAGATACGATGGGTGAAAGAAATCTTAACCGCCAAGTTGGCGCATTCGAAAAGGATGTCGAAATAAAAACACCGAAGATAGAAATCATAGAAAGGCTTATTAAAAATATCCGTCCTAATGCCATCATCGCTGTTTATAAAACTAGATGGCAGGATAACCCTGACCCGCTTAAAACCTGCGACATAATTTTTGGCTGTGTAGATGGATTTCGTGAACGAGTTGAACTCGAAACATCCGCGCGCCGCTATCTTATTCCATATATCGACATTGGTATGGATGTGCAACCAGCACGAGAAGGTCAACCGCCGCGAATGGCTGGGCAAGTTTTGCTTTCAATACCGGGAAAGCCGTGTATGCGTTGTATGGGATTCCCTTCTATAACAGCCATTGAGCGAGAAGCTGCTGATTATGGAGCTGCCGGGTCAAATCCTCAAGTTGTTTGGGCAAATGGAGTATTGGCATCGACGGCAGTAGGACTGGCAGTCGAACTTCTTACAAATTGGTCGGGCGAGCACCGCGATTCAGCGTATTTTTCATACGATGGCAATAGCCTCAAAATTGAAACGCATACAAGGTTCGAATTCCGCGCCACCGAATGCGATCACTTTCCCCTTAATCAAGTGGGGAATCCAAAACTAACTTATTAAAATGAGACGGACTTATGAGTCGCAAAGTGGTTTGCTGCCAAGTACAAATCAATTATCTTACTCCAACAGCGCGTGCCCAACGTCGTCCCTCGGCGACAGCCATGCGGGTTCAAGTACTGTTTTAGGCTTCTTCGTAGAATAGGCCGTCTCGGATAGGAACAGGAACATATTGCTCCCCTCCTGCCGTGTGTCGGCCTTCTTTGTAATCCGTCGCAGGTTTTCTTTCCGCTCTTCGCCCGTTGTTATCGTAAGAACGCGGAAACGGGCAATGTCGAGCGATTTTTCGCACGTCCGGTTGCGCCACCATCGCCAGTATATCTTCATCTTGTCTAAGAACCGCTGCTGCGGCATCGTACCCTGATCCGCCTCAAGAAAAAAGTTCAGCGTCCCTTTCTCGTCTTCAATTTTGAAATATGCGTCGGGCATGAGATCGGTTCGTTCCCCGTCTTTCTCAAGCTCGTCCCGCAGATCGTATCCTTGAAGCCACCGCGTAAGCTCTGCTTTTGGGGAACGCTCTCTGACGGATAGGGCGATGGCCGAATGGAACCGCGAAATCATCATGGCGTGTTGCAGATACGGAAACGTTACTTCGTTTTTCCGTCGCTTCGGCTCCACCCCGAACTCGTCGTTTACAAGAAACTCTTCTCCTTTCTCGCCGAGGGAGTAGATAAGGGACATTCCTTGTTTGGTGAATGACTTTTGTTGGATGGGACGGTCAAGATACCCCATGTGAAAAAGGGAGGTAAGACGCCGCCTCGTGTTCCTAGCTCCGCCCGGATGCAAGGCGAAGATTTGTTCGGTATCTAAGAAACGATACGAGGCGAGATCAACGAGGAGTTCGGTATCGCGGGGCTGGATGCGGAGCTTTCCGGGCGGCTCGTCGCTCCTTACGAACTTCCTGTGGCGATGGGGAGGCATACAGGAAGAATAACTCGAAATATGGCTCCTCGAAAGCCGCCCGGCAGTCCGCTTCTCCTCTCTCCACACGCGTATGAACCGGAAGAAGATGAACACGGCGACGCATCCAGCCCCGCATTGGCGAGCCGGAGGCCAGCAGGCCGACGGCGAAGCCAAAGAACAGAGTAATGTCGGGGTCGGAGCTTTGCCAAAAATCCCAGATTTGGTAGGCTTCAAGAGACGCAAGGGTAGTCATCCCTAGGAATGACTAGGTGAATGACGGGGTAGCGTCGGGGTTTTCTTGATAGAAAGTTCTGACTTTTTCCAACAAAGACCACAGGAGTTGAGTACATACTCAACCTCAAAAAGCCCTCATCACCTGAGGGTTT
>CAZKRG010000037.1:0-8277 GCA_964555255.1 uncultured Candidatus Saccharibacteria bacterium | reverse complement strand
CATAAGTTTTAAAGGTTGCAAGGTTGCACCACGGTAGCGCAACGGAAAGTATAATAAGGCAATAATACATGGTGTCAAATAAGTTTCTTATTCCAATGTTCTTGAGAACATTGGAATAAGAAACTACCTAAACTATTGCAACACTCGCGATTCAGAACTGCACTCCGAGCTTTCGAAGATTTTCAGCAAGTTGTTCATTGCTCTTAAAAAGCACCGGCGCGTACCCGATCTCGGCGGCTTTCTCTAAACTCTTCGGGGTGTCGTCCACAAAAATAACTTCCTCCGGGCGAACTCCTAATTGCTGAAACGCGATATCAAAAATTTCTCTATGTGGTTTCTGAAAGCCCACCTCCGCAGAAATCACAATATCATCCACGAGCGGTGCGATCCCCTCCTTCGTAAGACGCTCCCGCAAATCAGTCGTATTATTGCTCAAAATTCCCACTTTATACCCGGCACCGCGCAACGCGGAGAATAAAGGAAAAAGGTCGGAGTTAACCCTCCTAGAATTCCTATTAATCTTACATAGCTCCCGTACTTTTTCTTCAGTATTCTTCCGGGCATCAAAAACACGAACGACACGAACAAGCATATCTTCCCAATTCATATTCTGCACATTCGAAAGATGATTATACTGATGGTAAACGTTCAAAAGCTCCTCTTTAGTAACAGAAAGAAAATTGGCAACTTTCCCCATTAGGCTGCCACCGTCATCAGTAATCATAATCACTCCGCCGAAATCGAAGAGAACTGCTTTGAATTGTTTCATAGTGTGCACGGGAGAGGTAGTTGAACCGCCGCAGTACCCCGACCCCCACTTAGAGCACCTTCTGGTTCTCTACGCTCTCCAACACGGGGTACTGCTATTCAAATCCTCGTCAAATAAGCAAACAAAAAAACGACCCTACTAGAGTATCATTTTTTGTTTGTGATGTGCACGGGAGAGGATTTGAACCTCCACGCCCTTGCGGGCGCTACCACCTCAAGGTAGTGCGTCTGCCGTTTCGCCACCCGTGCATTAGAAATCCATTAGTGAAGCTTATGGTTTCTTATGCCTCGCCGAAGCCCTAGGGTAGAGGCTGGCAAAAAAAATAATAGCTGCAAATGAAAATTTTTTCAAGGCAACACAAGAGAAATGATATACTACTTTCAAATATATGAAACTGAAATCTTCGCGAAAAAAGTGGGTTATCATCATTCTCTGTATTGCGCTCGTAGGAGGTGGCATCGCATACGCTCGCTGGGGACGATCACCAAAATCCTCTATTAAATCCACTGCGGTGACCCACGGCACCATCACACAAGAAGTCATTGTCACCGGAAACGTAACTCCAGTCGTCAGTATAAACTTAGCTTTTGAACAAGGCGGACGCATTCAAACTGTGACTGCTGATGTGGGAAATCGCGTAGGCAAAGGAGATATCCTTGTGAAACTCGATTCAAGCGAGCTTGAAGCGCAACTTGCTCAAGCAAATGCGAGTGGTAATGCCGAAAAAGCGAAACTTGCAGACCTCGAAGCGGGCGCACAACCAGAAGACATTCAAGTAGCACGGACCGCGCTCCTCCAAGCCCAACAAACGCTCACGAACGATTACAACTCTGTCACCAACATCCTCCACGATGCCTATACGAACGCGAATGATGCAGTTGAGAATCAGTTGAATGCAATCTATACAAACGCCAATAGCGGAAATCCCACACTTTCATTCACTATTTCGGATTCTCAAATCCAAGTCAACGCTTCCACCTTGCGAGCCCAAGTCGAAGGAGAACTTACCGCTTGGAAAAAAGAACTCGACGCGCTCGGGAACGGAACTCCTACAAATGACGCGCTCGATCAGATACTTATAAATGGCGAAAAACGCTTAGGTCTCATACGCACACTCCTCACCACCACCTTAGATGCCCTCTCCTCCACCCCCTCACTTTCCCAATCCACTATCAATTCCTACAGAACGAGCGCAAACACGGGTCTCACCAACGTAAATACTTCCTTCGTCAACGTTACCTCCCAAGAACAAACCATCTCCTCGCAAAAAATCACCGTGCAACAAAAACGGGATGAGCTCGCACTTAAATTAGCAGGAGCCACTCCTGAAGCAATCAAACAACAAGAAGCAAAAGTGGAGCAAGCGCAGGCGAACACACAAAACATCGAAGTACGAATCAGCAAGATGACACTCCGCGCTCCCATCAGTGGCATCATAACGAAACAGAATGCAAAAGTTGGCCAAATTGCTGCTGCAAACGCGATACTCACCTCGATAATTTCAAACGACGCGCTCGAAATTAATGCTAATATTCCTGAAGCCGACATTGCAAAAATGAAAGTTGGAGATAACGCCACCCTTACCCTTGATGCGCTTGGCAATGGAGCTTCCTTCAACGCCTCTGTAATCTCGATAGATCCCGCCGAAACTATGATTGAAGGCGTCGCCACCTATCTCACCAAGCTGCGCTTTTCCCAAAACGATCCACGCGTGAAGTCAGGGATGACTGCAAACCTCACAATACAAACAAACCGACGGGAAAATGTACTTACAATCCCTCAACGAGCGGTACGCATAACAGGAACCACTAGCACCGTGGAGGTGATACTCCCAAATGGGAAAACTGAACCCCGCGACGTACGCATTGGCCTTCGCGGCTCCGACGGGATGGTAGAAGTACTCTCGGGACTTACCGAAGGAGATCGCGTTGCCGCTCGGGCAAGCTCACAATGACTTCAATTCTTATCTTACAATGTTCCGAGATTCCGTAATATTTTAGGCATCACAAGACTTAAAATTTTCCGAATCATTTCTAATGGGATGACACACCAAAAAGAAACGGAATCGATCCTCATCGCAAAAAATCTCTCCAAAACCTATAGCGATGGAGGAACCGCTACAATCGCCCTCTCCGACGTTACCTTCTCGGTACGAAAAGGAGAATTTCTGGCAATTATGGGCCCCTCGGGAAGCGGCAAATCTACACTCCTCCATCTTTTAGGACTCCTCGATGAACCGACGGGGGGCAAATATCTCTTCGACGGGAAAAATATCGGAGAATTCTCTTCTATGGAGCTCGCAAACATTCGCAACCAAAAGATCGGCTTCGTTTTCCAAATGTTTAATCTTCTTCCTCGCACCAGCGTCCTTGAAAATGTAAAACTCCCCCTCTTATATTCGCGAGTTTCCGAACACGAATGGGATCGTCGGGCCAAGGAAGCGATTGGGTCAGTGGGCCTTTCACATCGGATGGACCACAATCCCGCCGAACTTTCCGGAGGCGAAAAACAGCGCGCCGCAATTGCTCGGGCACTTGTTACAAACCCCGAAGTAATCTTCGCCGATGAACCCACGGGGAACCTCGACTCCAAGTCCGGCAAACAAGTGATGTCAGTGATCCAGCGTCTAAATGAGAAGCAAGGAAAAACGATTGTCCTCATCACTCACGAAACCGCGACCGCCGAACATGCGGAACGGATCATACGCCTCATGGATGGCGCAATAGAAAGTGACGAGAAAGTCACTCACCGCCTCACCACCCAAGACGAATTCGTGAAATAAAATAAACGCAATGAAACTTGATATATCACTCGAAACTCTGGACGGCTTCTTGAGAGAAGCGAACTTGAATACCTACGCCAATGAGAATGTTAAAAAGGCACCTCCGCTCCGCCCAAGCTCTAGAGATTACCACTTTGAAAAAAGCAATCTGATATATCATGACACTTACTTTGGGACTACAAAATTTATAGGTGAAGAAATTGTCTATGCCAACGGCAAACCAATATGGGGAATGAATTACTACGGCACTACTCTTAATAACAAAGTAAGCGAAAGTATGGCTGATGCAATTTTGCGTCCAGCGTTAATGTCTGGGTCGGGTGACAACATCCCAGTACGCGGACCAAGAGAATGGATAAATGGCGAGTGGAAATATACTTTTGAGCCAAGCGGCGATTTAGCAAACTTTACCGGCATAGAAGAGATATCTAAAAACGGTGCAGTAGTCTATCGACTGCACTGCCATGGCGGATTGATTACATAAAATTCCTAAACCCTACACCCTAATCCCCATACCCTATCCCAATGACCTGGAAACACACCGTCAAAACTTCCCTCGCGGGTCTCACCACAAACCGCTCGCGCTCGGCGCTCACGATTCTCGGCATCGTGATCGGCATCACCGCGATCATGCTCGTGGTTTCCCTCGGCGCCGGGGCACAAGCGTTGATTCTCGGTCAAATCCAGGGACTCGGCACCCAAACCATCGCGGTGATCCCCGGCCGCGCCCCCAGCGGCCCCTCGGATATCACCTCTCTCTATAGCGACTCGTTAAAACCAAAAGATATCGTGGCGCTCGAGAATAAAAGCAATGTGCCCGGACTTAAAGCAATTATGCCGGTTGTGTTTGGCGCAGAAAGCGCGTTCTATGGATCGAACGCCTACCAAATCTCCATTTTCGGCGCCACCGAACTTATGGCCGACATTTTTGACCTCCGTCCCAAAGAAGGATATTTCTTCGACAAAAATGATGTGGATTCACGCGCAGACGTAGTTGTCATCGGTTCGAAAGTGGCCAATCACCTTTTCGACAACGGTATTGATCCCCTCAACCAAAAAATAAAAATAAAAGGCAAAAATTTTCGCGTTGTCGCGGTACTCCCTCCTACTGGTGGCGGTTCGCTCTTTAATTTCGACGATATGGCACTCGTCCCCTACACCACTGCACAGGATTACATCATGGGAACCAAATACTTTAACCGGCTCATCATCGAAGCCAACGATGGCGCAAGCGTTTCCTTGACTGCCGATGACGTCCGCATCACCCTCCGTGAATCGCATGGCATTACCGACAGCTCCAAAGATGATTTCTTCGTACAGACCCAACAAGATCTCGCCAACCGCCTTTCCACGATTACAAGTGCACTCACATGGTTCCTTGTGGCGGTGGCTTCCATTGCACTCTTCGTCGGTGGCGTGGGAATTATGAACATCATGCTCGTGTCGGTAACCGAACGCACGCGCGAAATCGGCCTCCGCAAAGCGTTGGGCGCCACTGACCGCGATATTCTCTCGCAGTTCCTCCTTGAAGCCGTGCTCCTCACCGCCATCGGCGGCCTCGTGGGAATTCTCTTAGGAGCATTCCTCGCCTTTGTGATTGCGCTCGGACTCTCAAAAGGCCTCGGCCTCAACTGGCAGTTTGTATTTCCGTGGAACGGCGCATTTCTCGGCCTTGGCGTCTCTGCGCTCGTGGGACTCATTTTCGGCGGGTATCCCGCACGACAAGCATCGCGTAAAAGCCCGATTGAAGCATTGCGGTACGAGTAGTAAAAGGGCCGTGCACACAGTGAAATTGCATGCACGGCCCTTTTTGAGCTATTCATCATCTCATCTCAATCCCAGAGAGGGACGCGAGAACGAACCGCGGGGAGAGGAGGTCGGGGCGGAGGCACCACTCCAGTACGGCGAGAGGAAGCGCTAAAGTTAGCACCGAATCGATCACTCTCTTTCGTGCGTGTCGGAAGCGACATAGACGCAACGTTCTCGGTCAGTTGGAGGATCACTTCCCTGTTCACCTCATCAAATCCGATCACCCGGAAAGCGGTGTACACGCTCTGGGCGATCCCTGTGCCACTCTTCTCGCCATAGACCATCCCGGCGCGCCGCGCAATGTTTCCCTGTTGCACCTCGCTCATACCACCAATCGAAGCCCCGCAAGGCTCGATGATCTGCACCTTCCACGTACCGGACAATTGCGTGGTGAGCGACGGCAAGGGCGGTGGAGTCTTCACTTCCACTTTCGGCGGCTCCGGAATCAAAACAACCACCGGCTCTTGGATTGGAGCAACATAAGGTGCCACAACCGGCACAGTTTGCACTTTCGGCTTACGCAGTGCACGCGGACGGAATGATGTTTGAACGGTTTTTTTCTTTGTCATATTGTTATAACGGTAGTTTTGGTTTTGTATATGAACTCGAACAAAAAACAGCATACTAAATATAATAATTTTTGTCCATAAAAAATAAGGCCGCCGTAGCGTGCGCCACGAGGGGCCTTTTCGGATTGACACGAATAGCCGTAGAAGTTCAATCTTCCACACAGCCCTGCTGAAACGTAACGACCTCCAGAAGACGAAGAGTTATCGCTCTTCCACTCTCATCAAAAGAAAGCATCTTAAAAGCCGTGTGGGGGTCCTGCGCAAGAGCAAGTTCCCTCATCCGAAAAAGGATATTACTTCCCCGGCAAGCAATATCCTCTCGATCATCGTCACTCGTTCCTCTAAAGTCTCCAAAGGAGGTGCAGACCGTCATGCCCCACGTTCCTCTCAATCGAGTGTCGAGAGGCGGAAGTAGAAGTTCGACAACGGATTCATTGAAAAGGCGCCGCGTTGTGCGGACGGAGCTTTCAGACCTATAATGCTGGAGCGCCCCATAGGAGTAGGACCTTGAGTTTCTTGTAGTTTTCATAGTCAGATATTTTGATGGTTAACGTTAAGGTGCGTGAGCAAAAACAGCATACTCTAGTATGCTGTTTTTATCCACCTTGCACTTATTCTATTTTCTATTTTTCTAATTTCTAATCCTAGAGCGACACGCCTAACCGCTGCCGGATCTTCGCTCCCGAAGCCTTCCTCGTCCAATACAATTTCGAACTATGCACCTTCTTCGGAGAAAAAATGACATCTACCTTCGTCACCGAGGGAGAATGAACCGGAAACACTCGCTCCACACCCACTCCCGCGACAATCGCACGCACTGTAAAAGTAGCTCCGGGTTCAGAGCCATGCTTTCGGGCAATGACAAGTCCTTCAAAGGAACTCTTGCCATCGTACACGCACACGCGTGCTCCTGCTTTTATTTTTTTCATTGTTTCCGCATCCATAGATATAAATACTTATAACTGCTAACTTATAACAAATAAGTGAACAAACCGCAAGCTTTCACTTATCACTTAAACTTACCACTTTTCACCAACCACTATTTACTGATTCCACTCTTCACAATAATCGAACGAATTTTAGTCATAAGCTCATCGATGGACATCCGCATCTTCACGAAATAGTCTACCGCACCGAAACCTTTTGCCTTATCCATATCCGCCTGCTGCCCAAGATTTGAAACTACCACTACCGGAATTTTATTGAGTTGCGGGTCTATCGAAACCGCTTGGAGTACTTCAAACCCCGACATCTTCGGCATAATGAGGTCGAGAATTACAAGTCCCGGAGGAGTTTCTCGAAGTCTAGTAAGTGCCTCTTCACCGTTAAATGCTTGCACCACAGTGAACCCATCTTTCTCTAATCTCGCCTTCAAAATAGAAGAAAGAAAAGGGTCATCCTCAATAATCATAATAATCCCTGGAGAATCTGCCATGTCGATAGTATAGGTGAAAAGGCAAAAGGTGAAAAGTAAAAGTTATCCCCTCCTCATTTTATACCTATCCCTCTTCTCATCTTTTATAACCTGCGTCAAAATTTTTTAGTTGTTCCAATCGTGAAGAAGCTTTTAGCTTCTAGCTTTAAGGTTTTAGGTCCTTTGCTTTTTTGAAGCTCAAACCTAACAGCTCAAAACTACGACGTATAGTTTAATTGTTCCACGCACAGCTTCCGCTACGCGTGCCTTGTTACGACTTCGCCCATGTCACCGAGCTTGGATTAACCCCTTACGAGGCTTTATCCATTCCCGGCTCCCTTGGCGTGACGGGCGGTGAGTACAGGACTCGAGAACGTATTCACCGCGGCGTGCTGATCCGCGATTACTAGCGATTCCGGCTTCATGGGGGCGAGTTGCAGCCCCCAATCTGAACTGAGGGACCGTTTGATGCGATTAGCTCCCCCTTGCGGGTTGGCAACGCTTTGTCAGTCCCATTGTAACACGAGTGTCGCCCAGGGTATCAGAGGGCCATGCGGATTTGACGTCATCCCCTCCTTCCTCCCCCGCTTCAGCGAACTTCGTTCGCAATTTTCAAGTAACAAGTAGCAATTTTCAAAATTGAAAATTGTAAATTGAAACTTGATAATTGCGCGAACCGCGCTAAAGCGGGGGCAGTTTCCCGTGACACTTGTAACACGGGATAGGGGTTGCGCTCGTTACCCCACTTAAGGGAACACTTCAAAGCACGAGCTGACGACAACCATGCAGCACCTGTCCTCTCTGTCTTGTAAGGGAGGGCCAATGTTTCCACCGGCTTTCAGAGAGAATTTCAAACCCTGGTAAGGTTTCTCGCTTATCGTCGAATTGAACCTCATGTTCCACCGCTTGTGCGAGTCCCCGTCTATTCCTTTGA
>CAZKRG010000036.1:0-8465 GCA_964555255.1 uncultured Candidatus Saccharibacteria bacterium | reverse complement strand
ACTGTTTTTCTCCTATTTTCGCGCCGATCGTTCTAATTCAAAAGGGACTTCGGGACTCGAGGAAGAGGGCGAGTTCGAGGACAGAAACTTTCAAGGGCTGGTTAATTTAGATCAGCCGAACCCGAATAGCTGGCCACAACCATCGCCGGGGTTGCTGGTGAAGGCCCTCCGAGGCCAAAGTGTGGCGGAAGAATTCCGCCAGCTGTATCTCCATTCCGATGGTTCATGCAATGGCATGGACCATGGAGGGTATGAGGTGAAGGGGCTTAGGGTAAATGGCAAGATCCCGGGTACTCCCTCCATTTCCCGTTACTTCGAGGTTCGGGATGGGAAGGAAGTTGATGTCACCGAGGAAAGTAGAAGGTGGTGGGCGGAGCAAGAGTCCAGGGGGATTTTCGTGGAAACTCCGGGGGACTCTTACTTTATGTCAAGAGAGAATGCCTCGGATACTGCTAATGAGTTGGAGACGGCACTAGCGCGCCGTCTCCAAAGTCGAAAAAGGGTAGCCTCTCGATACCCCACCCCGAGGAACTATCTAAGGGCAGCCCGCGCTGCTTTCGATCTCGAGTGCGCTGGTGTTAGGGGTGTCCTCACAGAGGATGATAAAGAACTCCTCGACACCGAAAGGGTTCGGAAGGAGTGGAAATGGATGGGACGGGCAGAAATTTTATCTTTCTTACATCCCAAGGCACGGAAGGTGCTTGGGAGAATCCAGGAGGCAAACCGGAGAGCAAGGGAAATCCGGTCTAATCGGGAGTAAGGATTCTCCTTCATAAATAAAAATCCAAAATCAATTTGAGGCGCATACTTGCAATGAGTATGCGCTTCTTAATTTCTAAGAAGATTTTTGTTTGCTGGCTGGAATCTCTATGACTCTGGATTGCTTCGGGAGTACCCTCGCAATGACGGGTTCGCCAGCTGGCGGATCGCAATGACATTACGCACCAAACTCCCAAAATCCTTGAAAATAAGAGTTAAATCCCTCCCTCCTGCGGAGTACTCCCTTTGGAAAAGGGAGAATTAAAGCGGCACATCATACCGCACGCGATACAGATAAAATGCGAGGCCATTAGAAAATTGCTGCGTATCGAGAAGCGCATAGTGAGTATCAAAGTAGTTTTTAATCTTCCCTTCATATCCTTGGTCATAACTTAAAAGAAGCCACACTCGCGCATGGGAGCCAATAAGACTCGGGATACTTTTGAGCGTATCTGCGGTAAAAGCCGGAATGGCGCCATTGGCAAATTGGTCCCAGTCAGGAATAGTAACCGGGTTATTTACCCCATGATAGTAATATTCGAAAGGATATATTGTGAAAGGGGCCGAGATAAAGATGGCGTCTGAAGGAACCTCGCGGACCATAACATAATCCGACATTTTCTGATATTCCTCTTTAGCGGGGGTTTCCACACTCATAGCTTGAGTAACCACACCAAGGCTCATTCCCACAACAAAGAAGGTACCCACAACTCTTGCAAGAAATTTTGGGTATAATGAAAGGAGCCAGCCAAGAAAAAGATATAATGCGGGGACGGACATAATGAGATATCTACTTAAGAACACAGGAGTAATCACAATGCTTAAAAAGAACGCGAGTGCCAAAGGGATTACTGCCTGAAGGAAGAAATAGACAGAACGCTCCGGGATACGGTTTGCACGAAGCGCGAGAAAAATAAGGAGCATGGTAAGTGGCCAGAGTGCCACGATGAGTGTATTCATATAGTCATTTTGAAAGCCAAAAATGAACTGCGAAAAGGCGTTGAATACATCGATGCTCGCGGGAAGAGGGATCCGAGGACTAGTATTAGAAAATCCTCCAGATTGCCGCACAAAAAGCACCCAGGGAACGAGTGCAACTGAAAGAAATGATGCGACAATTATAAAAAAGGAAAAGGAGCCTTCTGGAAATCTACGGCGCGCGCGAAAATAAAATAATGCCTGGGTGACAAGAAGAAGCGCGAAAAAATAATGCGTATATATACCGAGAAGCGCGGTGCTACCATATCCAAGCCACGCCCTACGTGTCCCCTCACGATAGATCCGAAGAAACCAATAATGATTGAGGATTGCAAGAAAGGTGAATAAACTATACATCCGAATTTCGTTTCCATACCAGTTAAGAAAAGGAGAAAGCGCAGTAAGGAGCGCTGCAAAAAGACCGACTGAATTTGAGTATGCATAAGAACCGAGAAGGTAAATTGCAGGAATGCTCGCGATGAAAAAAGCGAGAGAAAAAGCCCGTGCTACTTCTACAGAATTACCAAACACAATCTCCCATGCGCGAAGGAGAAGATGATAAAGGGGTACGTGAACATCTTGAGCAACAACTCCAATGATACCCGGAACACTTCGGGAGGTTTGCCACAAACTCTGGGATTCATCGAGACGTAAACTTTGATGCATGAAAAAAACAAGAGAAAGGAAAAGGGCGAGAAACATCATCGCACCGAGGCAGCACGCAATAAAAAGATTTGAACGAAACATAGTATTCGTCATCTAGAAATAACACGGCTCGGATCTCGCCTTATTTCTTCTTGAGAAGCGGGGAGAGTGTTTTGCAAGAAAAAATCAGCAACATATGTTTTTGGGAAAGATGCGACAATAAAAGGCATGAACACCGAAATGTTGAAAAGTGCCCATGCCGTATTGTCCATTACAGACGCAGTAACTCCTTCACGGACAATTGCCACCAGGATTCCCACTCCCACTAAGACAATATAAAGAATATGAGGAATGGTATGGCTCACAAAATTTCCCGAGAGCCTTTTTTTAGAAGTGACCACGAAATGAGCTTTCGTCCGAAAGAGTGCTGAGAAAAATGCTCTACAGAAAAGAGTCCACGAACCCATGGAAAACGCGAGTGCACGGAAAGTATAGGAAAAACCGCTTGAACACTGAAGAGCATATGCAGTGATAACGATATACGGCAGGAACACCGCCGCGAGAAGCATCGAGGGGCTCTTCAAAGGAACGAGCCCCGCGTAAAAAAAAATGAGCGGAAGAATTGCATTTATGGCTACAAAGATACCCGAAAGGTAGTAGGAAGCAGAAGCGCAATATTGAAAACGCTGTTGCCAGGATAACCCTCTTCGAAAAAATGGATTGAGACTGGGTCGAAGAATAAGTTCAAGCGATCCCCTCGCCCATCGGAATTGCTGGCTACAATAGGAATGGAAGTCTTCTGGGGCAAGTCCTTCCGCCAACACTTCAGGAATATAAACTGACTTCCACCCTTGCGCGTGAATCGCCACGGAGGTCATAAAATCCTCAGCTATATTGTTTTCACACATACCTCCGACTCCAAGGAGGACACTGCGGCGTAACACCATATTCGTACCACACATGAATACAGAATTAGTACTATTCTTCCCAATACAAATAGGACCGAAGAAGAGGGACTGCTGTTCCCAAGCCGCCGCCGCAACATAAGTTGCCTCCCAATTACGATAATATTGAGGAGATTGTACAAACGCTACCTTAGGATCTGTAAAATATCCCATACTCTTACTCAAAAAATCCGTATGGGGGACATGGTCAACATCAAGAACTGCGACAAAAGGACTGGATGTTTTTTGCAATGCATGATTAATATTTCCTGCCTTCGCTCCCCCAGGAGTACGACGAGTAATACATATCACTCCAAACCGACGGGCTACTTGTTCCGCTTCTTTCCAATTTTCCTTTCGAGCAACATACCCGTCATTTAAAAGGAATACATGGTATAAGGGGTAATCGAGACGCATCGCCGCACGAAGAGTTTCTTCAATAACATCGTCAGGCTCTCCAGCCACCGTAATAAAAACATCTACCACGGGGAAATAGTCCAGAGAAAAACGTACATGCCGAGGACGATGCCACACCGTATGGATATATGTAAGAAGAAGCCATAAGTGAAAAACCTCTCCTGTGAGAAGTATTCCGTAAAGCACCATATCCCCTGCCTGAAACACAAAGACAACAATCATAAAATAGAGAATCGCCAATCCCGCATTGAGACAAAGAAGAAAAAATTTGACCACACCATGAGATATCAATCGAGTCTCCATAGGTCATAATACATATGATGGAGACGCTGCGTGCGTCATCTCCACACGTGCTAAATTAGGTAAATCACTGTTATAGAGGCCTATGCCAAACCACGTCCAATTGTCATCGTAGTAAGAAAGCGGAGTGGCCCACTCGCCAATGTCTGGACTATAGAGAGATGCAAGTTTCGATGTATAAATTTCCTTCGCCACAGGAGGATCGATGACCGAAAAATATCCGATCGCTCCCGCATACCCTGCAGGAGTTTCGTATTTACTTATAACAGAGCCCTCATGGTCATACACTGCCTTCAGCACACGATTTTTCTTCCATTCCGCACTTAAAAATCCAAATCGTGCAAGGGTGTCCTTCGCCCGAGAATCTCCAAACCATTGCCAATCAAGTGCAAGTCGCCACGATACCCGGAACGCGTCGTATCCATAATTACTATTGAGAGATACTGTGGCAGAAACCGAGGGGAATAATATTCCTGTCCGACGATCAAGCATCACCCAATCAGGAGGCAATCCTACACTTATGGACGTGTCGAGAGGACTCGAAGCAGCTTTCTGAATCACTGCATAAGAAGTATCCACGAGCCCATTCCAATCGTTGCGAGGATCAAAATATTGAAAAATACGATACGCATAAGGAGCAAAATAGGAAGGATTCATAATAATACGAGTAGGAGAAAGTCGCTCAATATTATCCGCGGCGAGATATGGCTTTCCTGAAACGAGTACCACTTCATATTTCCAAATATCACCCATAAGCGCCTCTGCAGCGGAAAGATAACGAGACTCATGCCAACGGGAATAGGCGAAAAGGAGAGCCAGCGCAATATCAGTATCTGCATCACTCGCCGAATTTTCACCACCCGAATCTACAAGCACTCCATACTTTCCATCTGAACGCTTCCCGTACTTCCAACTTAAAAGTGCATCTCCCTGACGTGCAAGATAAGTGCGTGTCCAATTCCATGTAGTATCAAACGCCACTTGGTCATCAAGCCATACCGCACGGAGAAGCATATAACTCTGTCCCTCAGAAGTAGTGAGTCCATTGGAATCCGATACTCGCCCCGTCTTCTCTTCCCAAAAATGAGTTTTATAACTTCTCCATAAACTTAAAAGAATCGTGTGAGGAGAAAATACTATGGCAGAGTCAGGGATCGGTTGTATTTGGTAAAGAAACGTTGCGAGCATGCTGCCGCCAATAAGAATTCCGAACATACCTAAAATCTTTTCATTCATAAAACCAAAGATTTCTTCTGAATCGACATATGGCGTACATGCTGGATGCTGGAGGATACCACGCGAAATGAATCGGGAACAGGATAAAAAGATAATAGTTTTTGGATGCGCCGAGGAATACCTGCGAGGAGTGCCGCTCCAGTCAAAGCACATGCAGTAGCAAACGGCATAAGAAGCGCAAGATATACATTTGGTGCCCGACTCGAATAGGGGTTTGGAAAGACTCCCGTGCGCAGAAAAGCTCTCTCCTGAAGAGGTACATACGTATCAGTACTATCCTGTTTAAATACAGACTCACGTTGGGCAGCCTGCGCCGCGCTGCCGTTCAAAACGAGAAATAAAATAAAAAAAAGTATACATACTCCCAATCTTCTCCAACTTAAACAATGGACAGGATGTAAAGATAATTCCATAAATAGGTACTCCAATCATGAACGAGAAGAAGTGGAGAAAATGTGAACTCCCTTCAATCATTTTCATTTCATCAAAATGAAAACCCCCTTCTGGGGGTTTTCATATAATAACGTACCGCGATTGGGGAAGCTTATATACTTACATACGGAGATATGTGCGGAGGAGATCTCCCTGCGGATACTTTTGCAAAATCAAAACTACGTTTCATAACCAAAACACTCTAAAGAAAATCTCATGAAAATAATGTGAATTTTGCTTATCCAGACTTAAAAGAAATGATGAATGTAGTTCCTACGTTGGGGTCGCTCTGGACTTCAATAGTCGCTCGATGGAGTTTTACAATTTGATGCACAATAGCCAATCCTAATCCAACCCCTCTTCCCTTCTGCTTTTCCTCAGTAACATTTGATCCGCGGTAAAATGGCTCAAAAATATGTGAAATATCCTTCGAAGGAATACCGATTCCTGAATCTTGGACGGTAAGTACCGCTTCCTCTCCTTGCCTCGCCACGGCAACATGAACCGATCCGCGAGGAGGGGTATAGGAAATAGCATTACGCGTCAGATTCGATATCATTTCTTCAAGTGCTGCAGCATTCCCATGAATCCGTATCGGAGAGTTACCAGAAAGAGTAAGTCTTACCTTGCGAGAAGCAGCATAGGGCCGAAGAAATGCTATGGATCGCGCAGCCACATCCACCACATCCACGCTCGAAAAAATAAGTTTATCAATTCGATTCTCATATCCAGAAAGGGTGAGGAGTACTTGCAATGCCTCCACCATCCGCTGAATCTCTTCGCTATTACTCCGAATCACTTCCTTCGCTTCTTCCTTCGTAATATCCCCACTCAATGCTAAATCAGAGTTGGTCTTCATAATAGCCAACGGAGTACGAAGTTCATGTGACGCATTTGCCACAAACCTTCGCTGCGCTTCTATTGCTTTCCGAAGAGGATTTAAAGTAATTCCCGCGAGGAGATAGGAAGTTACACCCATAACCACTGCCATACCTGCACGCCCCAACCAAAAAATTGACTTTATTTTGAGACTCGCGTCTGCAATAGATACTCCGGCTGCACCAGAAGTGCTATCAGAAAATTTTGCAATCTCTGCTTGGAGAAAGTTAAAAAGAGAGCGATCGATGAAATAGCCGCCTAAAAGAAGAATGACTACACTCGTAAGAAAATAGAAGGCAGTAACACGAAGGCGAAACGAAGCAAGAATATCAGGGATCCTAACCCCGAATCCGGTACCCCACGCCGCGAACCGTTTCCAATAATTTTTCATCGTAGAGATCATCGATTTTCCTGCGCAAATTTTTCATATGAACATCGATGACATTGCTCATAGCATTATCGGCGAAATCCCACAGATGTGCAAAAATGTCTTCCCGACTCAAAACGCGCCCAGGATTTCTCATAAGATAATGCAAAAGTTCAAATTCTTTAAGGGTAAGCTCAATATGTTTCTCTCCTCGCTGCACTTCGCGGCGCGCTGGATTCAAAATTAAATCGCGGATGGTAAGTTGCGTCGGTATCCCGTCTTTCGGCCGGCGCAAGAGGGCCCGGAGTCGCGCTAAAAGTTCATCAAACGAAAACGGCTTCACAAGGTAGTCATCTGCTCCGGAGTCGAGCGCGAGCACCTTGTCATCAATCGCATCCCGCGCGGTCAAGATAAGAATGGGAGTAGTGATATTGCGCGCCCGCGCCTCGCGGCACACCTCGAACCCGTTTTTCTTCGGCAACATGAGATCGAGCACTACCGCATCGTAATCGGAATGACTCATCTCGATCCGCCGCTCGCCCGTCTCTCCGTCCATCAAATAATCCGCCGCATACCCGTTCTTTTCCAACCCCTTCTGAAGCGACTTCGCAAGCTTCTCCTCGTCCTCAACAATAAGTACTCTCATATAAATTAATGATTTATTTAAAAAACTATATATCTATTACATAAGTAAAACAATGAAGAGAACATGAACTGAGCCAATTCTCCCTTTTGAAAATGGAGTACGGCAAAGCCGGGAAGGATTTTTCGTCATTTCCGCCTCCGAGCGGCCCGCTTCGCCGTAGCTTTAGCGAGGCGAGGAATCCAGAATGAAATTCTCCCTTTCCTAAAGGGAGCACGCCCGTACCGAACGGGTACGTTCGGGCGGGTACTCCGACTATAGTCGGAGGAGAGATTTAATAATTCCTCCTTTCCTAAAGGAGGTGCTCCGATTTAAATCGGAGCGGAGGATTTTGTTATAAATTTAAAGAGGCGATCGGGTTTGGACCTTTCGCCTCCTCAATTATTGTTGTCGGCAATCATCTTCAGCTTTTCGCTCTCTCTCTCCTCTCCCTCCACACAATGGGGAACATCACAAAAAAGTAGGTCCCCCAAAAGAAAACGACTGCATACACATACCTTTCCCATAAGTGGGGAAAGGCAGGAAGTCCCCTCGGGCATCCCCACAGCACCCAGACTGCTACCCATGCAACGAAGCATAGGGGACTGAGAAGAATTATCCAGTCGACAATACTATATAAAACTTTCATTTTACCTTTCTGGAACGCATTCGCGTGCCTATCTGCGAGGCACTTTCGATGCCTTTGAACCTGTTTTTGAAAAGTCGGTTGGCTCAACGACTTTAGACTGCAATGACGGAAGGACAGCTCCCTCCGTTAACGGGTGAATGCTAAAGGCACTCATCCATAAGCCCCTCGCATAGGAAAGGCCTTTTTAAATTACCGCACACATTATAACAATTTAGTATATTAAGTCAAGTAAACTTG
>CAZKRG010000035.1:0-8782 GCA_964555255.1 uncultured Candidatus Saccharibacteria bacterium | reverse complement strand
CCGCGGCGTGGACATTTCCTGCGGAAGATGAGATACATCGGTGACACTTCGGGTATTGCCCGATGGCATACTCATTTGAAGACGGCAATGGAAGAACCGCTCGGCTGTTTGCATTTTACGCTCTCCAATGTTGGGGACTGCCGCTTTTCCAAATTCCCAAGGTTCATAATGATTTAGGCTGGAAAAGTGCAATGGACGCTGCGGTCGTGGGCGACGTGCTGAAGCTAAAGAACGAGTTTTGTTGGCGAATGGAAGAGGCAATGAAATCTGCGAGTTCTTCTAGTCTGAATAAGTCGAACTTGTGATGGAAAAGGCGGAGGGGGCTTGCCAGCGGACCTTGGCTGTGGTTGAGTTAGTAGGGAAAAACCGAGCACATGGACGCGGGAAAATTCTCAATGCAAGCGATGGCCAAAGCTCTAGAGCAGGAGCTGGCCTGCGCGTTGTCGTCCCGCTTGGTGGGAGTTTTGCGCCAAGTTTTCGACGGGTATGCGGGGCAGTTTCGCTCGTCGCGAAATCCACAACATCGAGTGCCTTTCATCGTGCATCCGGTTGGAGTGGCCAAATTGGCGATCAAACATTATTCGATCGCCAGGAATTTGCCGGATGATCTGGAGACTGTGGCGTGCGTAGCATTGGCGCACGATTTGTTGGAGGATACTCGGATGTCGAGCTCACGCCTCGAGGAGGAGGCTGGCTCGAAAGTGAGAGAATACGTTGAGGCGCTGACGAAACCCCCCGCCGAGGTTGCCGGACGAACTGTGGAAGAGCGAAATCAGGAGTTATTGCGGAAGATTTTGCGAGCCGGACCGACTGCGGTGTTCGTCAAGATTTGCGACAGCATGCACAACCTCGGCAGTCCGGCCTTCACTCCCATCGCTCTGTTGGCGAAAACAGTCGAAAAGGCTAAGAGTCAGTATCTGCCCCTACTGGACAATTGCCCACTCGGGGAATCTTTTCGTGCCCTCTACCTCGGGGCCATTGACAACGCCCAGAAAACCCTTGCAGAGGAGCTGAAGTTCGTCCGCGCTGCTCCCACCGTTTTG
Organism: uncultured Candidatus Saccharibacteria bacterium; assembly: GCA_964555255.1. GTDB lineage: Bacteria > Patescibacteriota > Minisyncoccia > UBA6257 > 2-01-FULL-56-20 > VGJV01. Next base: position 7,739 of record CAZKRG010000035.1, on the reverse strand, counting down.
ACCGTGGCCGACGCGATTCGCGAGTGCGTTGCGGCCTCTGCCGGTAAGGTGCTGGAGGTGCACGATATCACGACGATTCTCAAGCACATCGGCGGAGCCGAAAGTGTGGGATGCTGGCGGTTGAAAAGCATGGTCGACGGTAAGTTTGAACCGGTGGCTGGGATGGGACCGGACGTGCGGACTCTTCACTGGCCGGCGAGCGATTTGGTAGGATCTGCGCAAGTTCTTGGGGGAGTGGCCGCACAACGTCTCGGTGCATCGTTTTGCGTTAAGAAGCCCGAAGTGGTGATCAGCGTTCCTTTCCGCACTGATGCAGATGCATCGTTTGTCATTGCCCTTGGGTTTGGATCAAAATTTCAGCCCAAGTGGATGGACAAGGATACGGCGAGTTTGCTGGCGCAGTTCCTAGCGCATCGATTAATTCTTTCGGAAGCGGACCGACGCGGAAGGCTGGCTACCGAGGCCGCGAATCTTGGTCTGCAGCTACGGACGGAAGTGGCAGCGCGGGTGGGTGTGCAACCTTCTCAACTGCTGGAGTTGCAACGGTGGCGGTCGCGCTGTGAGCAGGCGGTAGTGGTCGTTAGCCATGCAGTACGCCTGATTATAATGAGCGGCAGCCATTCGATTCCGCTTGCTCGGGAGATAAATGTCGAATCGCGCGTGAAGACAATTGATTCGATTATGCTGAAGATGTTGAACACGCATACTGAATGGCCGAACTACGAGAGTCTCGAAGATATCGCCGGAGTCCGCGTGATCTGCCCGACGCAAGTCGGCGTTTCACAGTTGGAGCGCGCGCTGCTATCGCCATCAACCGGCCTTTTGCTTCATCCGAGCATCCCCCAGCCGCGGCGGGACTACGTTGCAGACCCGACGAGTGAGGGTTATAGGGCGCTTCACCTAATTCTCGCAGTGGAAACGCGTTTCGGTGAAGTAGGTCAACTGACAGTGCCCTGCGAGTTGCAACTGCGGACGATGTTCCAGGATACTTGGGCCAAGATCTCTCACGCTCTCGCCTATCAGGGTGGGCCAGCATTGAAGCGTCAAGCCGAGCAACTTAGAAACCTCAGTAACGTGCTCAGGTCTTATGAGCAAAACTCTGGCGGGCCGGAGGATCTATGAGCCTGATCTTTTCGGGATCACTGAGAGACACCTCTTAAGAATTTATCCGAATCTTCCAATCCCTCCAAAATTATGATCAATAAAGCTCGCGAATTCGCCGCCAGAGCTCACGCTCAACAGAAATACGGCGATGCTCCATACATGACTCACGTAGAGGCCGTAGTCGAGCTACTCAAGCCGTACGGTCCTGATGCGGTAGTCGTTGGCTATTTGCACGATGTTTTGGAGGAGACTAACACGAACATCAATGAAATAGAGACCGAATTCGGTACGTTGGTTGCTAAATGCCTGGAATTGCTGAGAGACGATCCGCGTGAGAGCAGACGCATTCGGAAGAGCAAGGCTAATGCTAGACTAAGGCTTGTTACGGGACGGGAGGAACTGGCGTTGATTGTTTCGGCAGCCGATCGGCTCGCCAACATGCAAGCATGCAACGTAGCTCGCGACGTCAAGCGCCTGAAGATGTATCTGCGCGAGTGGGATGATTTTGAGATTGCTGTTTTTCGCCCAGGGGTCTGCGATGACTTGTGGGCTGCCCTGGCTCGCGCCACAAGAGAAGCGGCCCGCATTGTGGAAGAGTCACGTGGCTAAAGACGTGCTAGCGTCTAACGCGAGCCCAGCAATGAACATTATGTAGGAATTTCGACAACTCCGTTTTCTTCATTGTGATCATCAGAGTCCTCTTCCAAATAGGCTTCGATTCGGCTGAAGGTCACGCTTTTGTCCTTGTCCACCGTCACAATACATTGACCAGAAATTGTTGTGCCGTGCCACGGCTTATTATCATCCTGCTGCCCGCAGACGGAAAATTCGACATCGGCGGTATACTTCCCGTTTTCAAATCGACCGTTCGAAACGTTGTGAGTATCCAATCCCCATCCGAAGGCATTCGTGTTTGCAATCAAGTCGCACAGTTTCTCTGAGTCCACAATCTCATGAACATGTTCGTCAATGAGATCCTCCATTTCGACCTGCAAGTCGTTGGCGGCAGCCGCAATCGTCGTGCGTTCAGACCGGATTTCTTCGGGAGTAACCTTCACGGCAAAGAGCTTCAGCGCAGAGGAAAGCCGGTCTACCAGAATAAGTTTGCGCTGCTGGTTGATGCGTTCCTTCACTTCTTCCGACAGCCAGGTGTTAGCGTAACCCTTTCCTTTTAGCGTTAATCCATAGTCAGCATCGCGGGAGACGATAATTACGTCTCGATTTGTTCGCTCAATGCACATGACAATCCACTCCCAGTTGACAGCGTCACCTGCGCTGGTGTCCTCTTTCTTGCGTGGTGGCCTGCCTTCAAGAAACCGCCGGAGCGCCCTTCTCCAGACCTGTTTATATTCAGGCGTGTCACGCCGGAGATTCAGTGATCTACCATTTGTGAAGAGGCGTTGGACGGTTTGGTAAATACGATCCGCCTTGGCTCGAACTCAAGGCGATTTTCATTTAAAGGAGTAGTAAGGGTATAATCTTTTTAATATGGCCCAGGATATTTTTACTTCTCTTCAGGAGCAGGATCCCGCAATTGCGGCAATCATTGAAGAGGAAAAAAAGCGGCAGAAAGAAGGGTTGGAGCTCATTGCTTCGGAGAATTATGTCTCGGGGGCGGTGCTCGCGGCAATGGGGAGCGTGCTCACGAATAAGTATTCCGAGGGATATCCCGGAAAGCGTTATTATGGAGGCAATGAAGTGATTGATAAAGTAGAGACGCTCGCCGTTGAGCGGGTGAAGCAGCTTTTTGGCGCAGAGCATGTGAATGTCCAGCCACTTTCGGGAAGCCCCGCAAATTTGGCGGTGTATATGGCGCTTCTCCAGCCGGGAGATAAGGTGCTCGGGTTTTCGCTCGATCAAGGGGGACATCTTTCGCATGGCCACCCACTCAATTTTTCAGGAAAGCTTTATAGCATCATTCCTTATTTTGTAGACAAACAATCCGAACAGATTGATATGGAAGAAGTAGAGAAAATTGCACTTCGAGAAAAACCCAAGATGATTCTCGCAGGATTTTCGGCATATAGTCGCAGTTTGGATTGGAAGCGATTCCGCGCAATTGCTGACAAAGTGGGAGCGTATCTTTTTGCGGATATCGCACATATTGCCGGACTTATCGCTGGGAAGCAGCTGGAGAATCCAGTGCCGTACTGCGATGTGGTGTCTACCACCACTCACAAGACGCTTCGCGGACCTCGCGGAGCGCTTATTATGTGCAAAGAAAAGTTTGCGAAAGACATCGATCGGGCGGTATTTCCTGGGGTACAAGGGGGACCCCATGACCATATTACGGCGGCAAAAGCGGTAGCATTCGGAGAAGCGTTGCGGCAAGAATTTCCCCGATATGCTGCGCAGGTGATTGCAAACGCGAGGAGCTTCGCCTCGGCACTCACAAAGCGTGGATATCGCGTGATTTCGGGAGGGACCGATAATCATATTGTACTTGTGGATATGTTTGGGAGTAAGCAGATTACTGGGAAAGAAGCGGAACATATATTAGAGCAGGTGAACATCTCAGTGAATAAAAATATGATTCCGTACGATACGCGGAAACCCCTTGATCCTTCTGGAGTGCGATTTGGTACTGCGGCAATGACGACGCGAGGACTTACGGAAAACCATATGGATGTCGTTGCGGGATTTATTGATGAGACGTTGCAGCTCAAAGAAGATTCTGAGAAAATTTGTTCGCTTCGCTCTCGCATTACTGAATTTGCACTTCAATTCCCTATGCCGGGAATTGATGGTTGAATCTTTACTCTCGGGAAGTAGAGAGGATATACTTTTGGCACAATGGCTACAATACTTGATGGCAAGAAAATAGCTGTAGATATTCTCGCGCGACTTAAAACTCGCCCAGTTCCTAAAAATTTTTTTGCGGGAATACTTGTGGGTGATGATCCTGCATCGGAAAGTTTTCAAAAACTGAAACAAGGAGTAGCGCGCGAGTTGAGTATCGATTATCGAATTTATAAACTTTCTCCCGAGTTGGGAAATGATGGTCTCCGTGAGGAGGTAGAGCATATGGCGCGGCAGAAAACCTGTGGAGGAATTATTGTGCAGCTCCCACTTCCCAAAGAATTGAATCCGCATGCGGTGGTGAATGCTATTCCCATTAAAAAAGATCCAGATGTGTTGGGGGAGCGAGCCCTCGGTGCTTTCTATAATGGACGGGGAATGGCGGTGCATCCCGCAGCGGCAACCGTCGTTGAGATTTTAAAACAAGCTCACTTTTCTCTTGAGGGGAAAAAGGTGGCGGTAGTGGGACCAGGAATGCTTATTGGGAAACCCGTGGCAGTTTCACTTTTAGGTAAGGTGAGCGATCTCTGCGTGCTGGGACGCGGATCAGATATGAATGTACTTAAGAAATGCGACCTTGTGGTGTTGGGAGTGGGAAAAGCGGGGCTTGTGACCCCGGAGATGCTTAGAGAAAACGCTCTCGTGATCGACTTTGGATACAGTCCGACGGGAGAAAAAACTGCGAATGGAAAGGCGGTGCTTCGGGGAGATTTCAATTCTCAAGAACTCTCTGTAAAAAGTGCCATCACCTACACTCCCACTCCGGGGGGTACGGGGCCGATTCTGGTCTCTAAACTTTTTGAGAATTTTTACGCGCTGAACGATGAACAGGGGTAAAAACGAAATTCCGCTTCTTGGAAAGATTCTTACAAAACTCGCTCCTAAGATTGGCGCAAGGGTGATATTGGAGCCGGAGTGGAATGTGGTGGGACAGATCATCTTTAAAAATGGGAGGAAGCGATATTTCAAATATTCCAGCCTCGATCTTAACCCCCTTGGAGCTTCGGAAATTGCCAAGGATAAAGACTACGCCAATTTTTTTATGCAGTATCTTGGATATCCTACGGTTCCAGGGCGAACTTTCTTTTCTCCCGAATGGGCGAAGGCTATAAAGTCATCTCGCACTTTGGATGCTGCCTATCGTTATGCGCAGAAACTTGGTTTCCCAGTTCTTGTGAAGCCCAATAGTGGCAGTCAGGGGAAAGGAGTCGCGTTTGTGTATACCAAGAAGGAGCTTTTCGCCGCTCTGCGAGCGATCTTCGTCTTCGATAGGGTAGCGTTAGTGCAGCGGGTGTTGCGGGGAAAGGATTACCGTGTGGTGGTGCTTGATGATACGGTTATTTCTGCTTACCAACGAATTCCCTTGAGTGTGCTCGGAGATGGGAGGCACACCATTCGGCAATTACTGGAGAAGAAGCAGCAAGATTTTTTTGCTTCGAGTCGCGATACGGAACTTCATATTGATAATCCCCGAATTTTGAGGAAACTTGCTCGTTCCCACATGCACATACGATCAGTTCCTATGAAGGGAGTTCGAGTTTTTCTTTTAGACAATGCCAATCTTTCCGCGGGTGGGGATTCTATTGATGTTACGCGAGAGCTTCATCCAGAATTTGAAAAAATTGCGATCACGCTTACGAAAGATATGGGATTACGCTTTTGTGGAGTGGATTTTATGGTGGAAGGGGATATCACCAAATCTCCAGAGGTGTATTGGATTTTGGAAATCAACTCTGCTCCCGGGCTCGATCATTATGCGAGGACCGGCAGGGCGCAGGAGAAAATTGTGGAGAATCTCTATCTCAAAGTTTTGAAAAGTTTGGCCTAGCTCCCCTTCTTAAAAAGCTTGCTCAAGAGGGGCCTATACATATCCTCGCGGATATCGATAAAGGATTCTTTCCGATTTATTTTCTCGCAAAATTCCACCGGAGCGCTTTCTATAAGCGCGAGCGGCTGTTGTTCATTGCCTTCTCCCATGACGAGCGTAGCGGCAGAAGCTAGGCTGTCAGCAACGTTTGTCCGGGAAAACTTAAACTTTCTCCCAAAAATGTCGGGGGTACCTCGGTAGTCCCGAATACCACGAAAACCGGCGTACCCGAGGGCTACTCCAGTAACCCCCGCGCGGAGTGGCATCGTGCGGCTGTCCGTAATCAGTACACCAAACTTTTTTAGTTTATAATGACGTTGGAATTCTTTGCGGAGCTTCGCGGCAGTAGTGAAGCTGTCTCTCGGTAATAAGATGAGTTTGCCATTCGCATTTGATTCGTCGATCCCCGCGGAGGCCATCATCATCCCATCCTTCACGGTGAGCCAGACATATTTATTGTGGATTGCTTGCTCGCTTTCTTTCCGGATAAGTGCAGGTTTCGTACGCGCATTTCGTATTACTGCAGTTCTGCCTTCAGAGAGTGCTACAATTTTAGAGGTTATTACTACGATGGAACCCTCCGGAATTTTTTTAATATAGTGGGCAAGAAAGGAGAAAAGGATTTCTCGTTCTTTGAAAACGCGAGTTTTTATGGGAGTGATCATCATGTGCGCCCTGTAGGATTTGAACCTACGACCTATCGCGTGTAAAGCGACCGCTCTACCACTGAGCTAAGGGCGCGTCCGGTGTATCTTACTCAAACTCCAGTACGAGTGGCAAGTGGGTGGCATAAAAGTTCAGTGTTCCCATCTCGCGACTCCCGGGTGAAATGAAAGTCGACTTGATACTCGGAAATTTCCAACCCCAGTCCATATTGTTTTGCTTTATCGTACTCTTTTATTTTTACGATCAATGAAAAATATCTTGCCACGAAAAATTATGTAGTGGTGAGAGGAATTTCAAAAGTCCGCATATCATGGGTGTTCGAAGTCGAGTGATCAGCTCACTATTTCAGCTACTTATGAAACTCAATTTTCTGATATTACCACATCATATATGTATATATGTGTCACTCGGAAATCCATGGCGTTTTCTACTTTTGTGTTCAGTGTTTGAATTCCTTTGAGAACGGACTTATTTCCGAGAGATTCCTCGATGATTGTGTCATGATAATTGTTCATGTGTGCCCTCGGAGGGAATTGAACCCCCATCAAGACCTTAGAAGAGTCCTGCTTTATCCGTTAAGCTACGAGGGCATCTAGTCGTTTGATCGCATCAAGATGGAAGCATGCTGATTTTTGCAGTTTCTAACGTGGTTGATTCTAGCCGAAAAATAGCGTAATTTGAAGTGGCTCTCGCCGTCGCATATAAGTTCAGCAGATTTTGCCTTGTCTGAAACTCACTATGGCGCAGCGGAAGCGGGCTGTAGTGTAACGGCTAGCACGAGTCCTTTGGGAGGATTTAGTCCGAGTTCAAATCTCGGCAGCCCGACCAAGTCAGACATTGAGCATTTGAAAGGGAATGCGCTCGCTCGCTTTGCTCGCTCGCGCCGGACGAAAAGCCCCGCAGTGAAGCGGCAATCTGCCATTCGCCCGACCAACCCCAACCGGTTTTTCTGTCCAGCAGGTGGCGGTTCGTTCCAATTTTTTCCGCAAACGATTTGATTTCATCAAAATCGTTTGACGAAGCCAGCTTTTCGGCGTGGTGAGCGGATAAAATCCATTCTTTCAATGGTTCAATCCAATTGAGAGCGACTTTTGAGATTTTGTCTTTCAGTTGCGAATTTTGTATTTTACCTCTCAAAATGCGCCGCAAGAAAAAGAGGGGTTGTGTTTGTCCCACCCACCCGTGCGCACACAACAGCTTTACTCCCTCCACTTGTTATATAATTGTTTACTATAGGCCAATCATATAGGTTCTCCGCAACGGAATGGCCACCTTCGCCCCTGTCCATTTTCCCTTGATCTCG